>JAYRKR010000145.1:0-3032 GCA_041905645.1 Luteimonas sp. | reverse complement strand
GGCCAGCCACTGGTCGCGCTCGCGGATGCCGATGGCAAACGGCAGATGGCGCGCGCGCAGCATCGGGTGGCCGAAGCGCTGGGTGTAGTGCTGCGGCCCGCCCAGCCAGCCGCACAGGAACCAGAACAGCTTGTCGCGCGCGCTGTCCAGCGTGCTGCCGTGCGTGGCGCGCAGCGCGGCGTACTCGGGCTCGAGGTCCATCAGGTCGTAGAAGCGGTCGACGATGCCGCGCACCGCCACCTCGCCGCCGAGCAGTTCGAACGCGCTCGCCTCGCTCACGACTGCAGCTTCTCCGCCGCCGCCGAGATGCCCTGCGCCGCCGGGCAGCCGGGCAGCATCTCCATCAGCAGGCGGCGCTTCTGCACCGCCTCGCGCACCGCGCTGTCGGTCGGGATCTCGCCGACCAGCTCGAGCTTGAAGGGCACGCCCGGCTCCTGCAGCTGCGGCGTGACGTAGCGATCCACCACCTGCTGCAGTTGGCCGCGGATCACGCGGCTCTCGCCCAGCCGGCTGGTCTGGTTGACGAGCAGCTTCACGCCGTGGCGCTGCTGCTGCGTGGCCAGCACCTTGATGGTGGCGTAGGCGTCGGTCAGCGAGGTCGGCTCGGGCGTGGCGACCACCAGCACGTCGTCGGCCAGCGAGACCGCGTACAGCACCACGTCGGAGATGCCGGCGCCGGTGTCGAGCAGGATGCGGTCGAAGCGCGGCGCCACCTTCTGGATCACGTCGAGCAGCTTCTCGCTCACCTCGGGCGTGAGGCGCGAATACTCGACCAGCCCCGAGCCGGCCAGCATCACCGAGAAGCCGCCCGGCGCGGGCAGGATGGCCTGCTCGAGCTGCGCCTTGCCGGTGAATACGTCGTGCAGCGTGATCTTCGGGAACAGGTTGAGCACGACGTCGAGGTTGGCCAGGCCCAGATCGGCGTCGAGCACCAGCACGCGCTCGCCGCGGCGCGCCAGCGCGGCCGCGAGATTGGCCGAGACGAAGGTCTTGCCCACGCCGCCCTTGCCGCTGGTGACGGCGAGGATGCGCGCGCGCGGGGCCGGGGCCGATGGGCTGTCGCTGCTCATTCGAGATCCTGGAACTGGGAGTGGCCGAAGAGCAGGCCCTTCTCCTCGGCGCTGACATGCGAAACCGGCGGCATCTCGAGGCAGGCGCGGTTGCGGCCGTCCTGCTTGGCCCGGTAGAGCTGCTGGTCGGCGCGCTCGATCCACAGCGCCGCCGAGGAACGCACCCACTGCGGCGCGAAGGCGCCGCCGATGCTGACGGTCACGCTCACGTCGACGCCGGGCGCAATGCTCACCGGGCGCGACTGCACCTTGTTGCGCACCCGCTCGGCCACGGTCTGGCCGAAGGCAGGCGGGCAGTTGGGCAGGATCATCGCGAACTCCTCGCCGCCGAAGCGCGCCACCGTGTCCATCGGGCGTATGCACTCGTGCAGCGCCTGGCCCACCGCGCGCAGCACCACGTCGCCGGCGGGGTGGCCGTGGGTATCGTTGACGCGCTTGAAGTGGTCGATGTCGATCATCAGCACCAGCGCCGGCTCGCCGGCGCGCGCCACGCGGTCGATCTCGCGCGCCATCGCCAGCTCGAACTGGCGCCGGTTGGCCAGCCCGGTGAGCGCATCGCGGCTGGAGAGCTCGCACAGCCCGTCCAGCACGGCCTGCAGCCAGCCGGCCGGATCGCTCTGGCGCGTATCGGGCAAGGCCAGCCCCGACTGCTGCAGCAACTGCAGCGCCACGTCCAGGCGCAGCGAGCCGGCCTTGGGCTGTGGGGGCGAGGTGGGGGCGTTCAAGAACTGAAGTCGGTACCGGCTTACATCGCAGTCTAGCAGCGGCCTTCGGCGCCCAGGCTTCGAAATGACGGGTGTTGACCGGCCTTCTCGGGCGTGACGAGTGACCTCAAGAGCTTGCGGGCCGAGTCGATAACCCGGGCAGACCCCGGCCGGGGAGCCCACGCCACGGCCGCCAGAACCCGGGAGAACGGATGAACGCCTTCGCCGCCAACGCCACGAGCCGGAGCACCGCCCCAGCGGCAGCCCCGGCCGCGCCGGAGCAGGAGTTCAGCTTCGCCCAGGCCGACTTCGAGCGCGTGCGCGCGCTGATCTACCAGCGCGCCGGCATCAGCCTGCACGCCGGCAAGCAGGCCATGGTCTACAGCCGCCTGTCGCGCCGCCTGCGCGAGACCGGCCACCGCAGCTTCGGCAGCTACCTGCAGTGGCTGGAGACGAACGGCGGCGCGAGCGGCGAGGCCGAGTGGCAGGAGTTCGTCAACTGCCTGACCACCAACCTCACCGCCTTCTTCCGCGAGGAGCATCACTTCCACGCCTTCGCCGACGACCTGAAGGCGCGCGGCGTGGCCAACCCGCGCATCTGGTGCAACGCCGCCTCCACCGGCGAGGAGCCCTACTCGATCGCGATGACGGTGCTCGAGACGCTGGGGGCCTCCACCGGCGCGCGCATCCTCGCCAGCGACATCGACACCAAGGTGCTGGCCACCGCGGCGCGCGGCGTCTACCCGGCCGATTCGCGCGGGCTCTCGAGCGAGCGGCTGCGCCGCCACTGCCTGCGCGGCACCGGCGCGAACGCCGGCTTCATGCGCATCCGCCCCGAGCTCGCCAAGCTGATCGAGTTCCGCACGCACAACCTGATGGCCGCGCACTGGTCGCTGGGCGAGCCCTTCGACTTCGTGTTCTGCCGCAACGTGATGATCTATTTCGACGCCGCCACCCAGCGCCGCGTGCTCGAGCGCATCCACGCGGTGATGAAGCCCAAGGGGCTGCTCTACGTCGGGCACTCCGAGAACTTCTCCGATTCGCGCGAGCTGTTCCGCCTGCGCGGCAAGACCATCTACGAGCGCGTCTGACACCATGGCCCTCGCCTCCCCTCTCAACGCCGCGGCCGGCACGCGCCTCGCGCGCCTCAAGGCGCAGGCCCGCAAGCCGGGCGAAGCCTCGTTCTTCTTCTACGACGCGCACTTCAAGAACGACGCCGTGAAGATCCTGCCCGGCGAGTATTTCGTCGACGACGAGG
>JAYRKR010000072.1:0-17781 GCA_041905645.1 Luteimonas sp. | reverse complement strand
AGTGCCAACATCAAAGGCTTCCGCCTTCGGCGGGTTCATTTCTTTTGATAAGCGTCAAAAGAAACGAACCAAAGAAAAACGCTTTCCCGACAAACCTCCCGTCGTCCTCGGAGGACGCAGGGATTTTCTACAGGACATCCATGTCCTGTAGAAAAACGCCGCACGTCCTGTGCGGCGTCCTCCGGGTCTGCGGAACGGTGCGGTGGTTTCGTTGATGCTGGAAAGCAACAGCAACAGCAACAGCAAGCGACGTCAACGGCGTGGTGCGGTCACCACCAGCCCCACCACGGCCACGGCGCCGGCCGGGTCACGACGTTGACCCGCTCGCGTACCGGCCACAGGTAGACCACGTCCGCGGCGACGTGCGGAAAACGGTAGTCGTAGCCGCCGATCTTGCGGTTCTCGTAGCCGTCGATGCGGCCGGTGAAGCTGATCTCGCGGTTCTTCTCGAACACCGCCGGGTCGTAGAAGCCCGCGCGGCAGGCGATGAACCGGCCGCCGCTGTTGTCCTCGGCCCAGTACGGCCGCCCGTACGAGTTGAGCCGGGTGGACACCATCTCGAAACAGGTGGTGTTCTCCTTGGGCTCGACCTGGACGATGCGCCCGCCCCACCGGACCACCGCTCCCGTGCTGTCGCGCTCCGCGGCATCGCGGGGCGTGATCGGGCTGAATTCCCCCTGCAGCGGCTTGGGCTGGGTGGCGCAGGCGGCGAGCAGGGCGCTGGCGAGGCAGGCGGCGAGGGGGCGGAAGTTCATGCGGTTTCCTCCGGGGATCGTGTGATCGTACGGCATGCGTGATCAGGGACGATGCCTGCGCAAGGCGCGAACCAGATCCTGCAGTTCGCGCCGCCCCTGTGGACACTCATCGTGGCGAGCGTAGCGCCAACCGGCGAAACGCGCGCTGAGCGAGGCCAGGTCCGACCGCCCCGGCCGGGCTTCCGCGACGCGTGCGGCCCAGGCCAGCGCCGGCTCGTGCGGCGCGCGGTCGAGCCCGAGGCGGGCGTAGCGCGCCCCGAGGGCGTGCCAGGCGCGCAGCAGCGGGTCGTGCTGGCGCTCGCGGCGCGCGGTGAGCCAGAGCATCCAGCCGAGCGCCAGGGCGGCCGCGGCGGCGAACAGCGCGGCCAGCCGGCCCTGTCCGAGCCGGTCGACGCCCAGCGGCCGCAGCAGCCGCTGCTGGCGCGCCGCGTCGAAGCCCAGCACGAAATCGTTCCAGCCGCGGCGCAGCCAGTCGCCGACGTCGAGCACCGGCGCGAGGCGGCCGCCGAACGCGCCGGCGGCGCGGTCGTCGATGGTGTCGTAGATGCGTTCGGGCGCCACTGCGGCGGTGGGGTCCACGCGCACCCAGCCGCGTCCGCGCAGCCAGACCTCGGTCCAGGCGTGCGCGTCCAGGCGCCGCACCACCCAGTAGTCGCCGTAGCGGTTGTGGTAGCCGCCGGCGTACCCGGTGACCACGCGCGCGGGGATGCCGGCCGCGCGCATCAGCACCGCGAACGCCGAGCTGAAATGCTCGCAGAAGCCCGCCTTCTGCTCGAACAGGAACTCGTCGACCGAGTCGCGGCCCGGCAGGGGCGTGGACAGCGTGTACGCGAAGTCGGCGCGGATCCAGCGCAGCGCGCGCGCGACGGTCGCCGCGTCGTCGGTTCCGGCCTCGCGCCGCCACTGCCGCGCCAGCGCGACCGTGCGCGGGTTGTAGCCCTCCGGCAGGCGCAGCGCCATCTCGCGCAGCATCGCCCTCGGCGCCGGATCGAAGACCGCCGGCGGGGCGGCGTGCATCCGCCAGCGCGTCAGCGTGCCGAGCGGACGCGGCGCGCGCAGGTCGAAGTCGTAGCCGAGCACGGCGCCCTCCGGGGCCCCGGAGGGCAGTTCCAGCGCGACCAGCTGGCGGCGGTCGGTCGGTTCGAGTTCCATCTCGTAGTCCCAGCCGCGCCCCGCGGGCGTGACCGGCGCGGGCGGCAGGCCGCGCAGCCAGCGTGGCCGGGTCCAGGTGCGGCCGTCGAAATTCCACAGCACCGGGCCGCGCCAGTACATCCGCGAGGGCGGCGGCGCCGGGCCGAAGAACTTCGCGCGCAGCACCGGCGTGTCGTCGGCCAGGAAGTCGATCCAGCCGCCCGGCGACATGCGGTCGGACAGCCCCGGCCGCGCCAGCGTGCGTTCGGGCACGCCCCACAGCGGGCTGGCGATGCGCGGGAACAGCCAGAACGCCGCCAGCGCCAGCGGCAGGCCGATCGCCACCAGGCGCCAGACCGCGAGCAGGTGGCGCCAGGGCATGGCGACGCCCGCCGCGTCGTCCGATTCCAGCTCCGAAAGCCGCAGCAGCGCCGCCAGGGCCAGGGTCGCGCCGAGCAGGCCGAGCGCCAGCGCCAGCGGTCCCTGGTCCAGCAGGAAGGTGGAGAACGGCGCGAACAGGGCGAAGCCCAGCAGGCTGCGCGCATCGCGCAGGTTCGCCAGCTCCATCGGCTTGATCGCCAGCATCGCCGCGAGCAGCGCGCAGCCGGTGTCGCGGCCGAGCGAGAAGCGCGAGCCGGCCAGGACGAAGCCGAGCAGCGCCAGCGCAAGCACCAGGCGCAGCCAGGCCGGAAGCGGACGGCGCGTCCCGAGCGCGACGGCGCCGATCCCCGCCGCGGCGATCGGCGCCGCCATCGACATGGGCAGCTGCAGCAGCAGCGGCAGCAGGCAGGCGGCCGCGGCCAGCAGCGTCCACGTCCGGCTCGGCGGATCGAGCGCGATGCGTCGCGCTGCGGCCGGCGTGGGGTCCGCCGGGAAGGCGGCGTCAGCGGCCGTCGCCATCGTCGCTTCCCGCGAACGGCATCAGCGCCAGCGCGCGCAGGCAGGCATGCCGGTGCGCAGCGCCGCGCGCGGGTCCGAGCTGCGGCTGGCCGGGGAGGCGCAGCCGCCAGCGGCGACCCTCGCGTTCGGCCTCGTCGACCCAGCGCGCGAGGCGGCGGATGCGGTCTTCCCGGGGCAGTCCCGCCAGGTCGCGCCAGTCCAGCGCGATGTCGGTGCCGAGCGGCTGTTCGTACTCGCGGACCAGCAGCGTGCCCTGCCGCGCCGACGGCTTCCAGGCGATCGCGCGGCGCGCGTCGCCGCGACGGTAGCCGCGCAGGTGGTGCACGTCGTCGCCGGACGGGTGCAGTCGCGCCTGCGCGTTGTCGCCCGCGCCCGCTGGCAGCGGCGGACCGTGCGCTTCCGGCGCCGGATAGACCAGCAGCGGCGCGCGCGGCCAGACCCATGCCCAGGCGCGGGCGAGGCCGAGCGGCCGCGTGGTGGAGATCCGCAGCCGGCCGGGATCCAGCCAGCCGCGGCGCACGGTCGGGATCTCGAGCACTGCCACGCCAGCGGCATCCGCGAGCGAAAGCGCGGCCGCATGGCCGCCGCACTGCAGGCGCAGGCCGCGGCGTTCGCGCCCCGGCTGCGCGCGCACGTGCATCGACAGCCGCAGCGGCCTGCCCGCCGGGACCGGCTCGGCGCCCACCGCCGCGACCTCCAGCCCGCTCAGCTGCAGGTGCGCCGCGAACAGGCTCGCGTTCGCCGCGCCGGCCAGCAGCAGCGCCAGCAGCAGCGCAGGATTGTTGTTGTAGTTCAGCGCGCCGGCCAGCATCGCCAGCAGCAGGAACAGGAAGAACCAGCCGAAGGCGGTGGGCAGGATGTAGACGCGGCGGCGGTCGAGCACGACCGGCAGCGCCTCGGGGCCGCGGGGACGCGCCCAGGCGAGCAGGCGCCGCCGCAGCGCGCGCGTCGTGCGTTCGCGGAAGGGCGTCGACGGCAGGGACGCGGACATGGACCGAAAGCGGGCAGGCGCGCGACGCGCGGCGTCAGTCCACCGCCACGGCGTGCAGGATCGCCTTGGCCAGCGCCTGCGCGTCGCCCGCGTCCGCGTCGACCACCAACCGGTGCGCGGCGACCGACGGGAACAGCGCCTGCACGTCCTCGGGCAGGACATGGCCGCGGCCGAGCAGCAGCGCATAGGCGCGGGCGGCGCGCAGCAGCGCGATGCCGGCGCGCGGCGACAGCCCCACGCGCACGCCCGGGTGGCGCCGGCTGCGCGCCAGCAGCGCCTGCACGTAGCCGACCAGGGCGTCGCTGGCGTGCACGCCGGCGGCGGCCTCGCGCAGCGCCAGCACGTCGTCGGACCCGAGCACCGGCACCGTCCGCGCGATGAGGTCGCGGCGGTCGGAGCCGGCGAGCAGGGCGCGCTCGGCCCCTTCGTCGGGATAGCCGAGCGCCAGCCGCAGCAGGAAGCGGTCGAGCTGCGAATCCGGCAGCGGATAGGTGCCGGCCAGGTCCACCGGGTTCTGCGTCGCGATCACGAAGAAGGGATCGGGCAGCACGTGGGTGGTGCCGTCGATGGTGACCTGGTGCTCGGCCATCGCCTCGAGCAGCGCGCTCTGCGTGCGCGGCGGCGCGCGGTTGATCTCGTCCGCGAGCAGCACGTGCGCGAACACCGGGCCGGGGTGGAACTCGAACCGCCCGGACTGCACGTCGAACACCGACACGCCGAGGATGTCCGAGGGCAGCAGGTCGGAGGTGAACTGCACGCGCTGGAAGCCGAGGCCGAGCGTGGCGGCCATCGCGTGCGCGAGCGTGGTCTTGCCCAGCCCGGGCAGGTCCTCGATCAGCAGGTGCCCGTCGGAGAGCAGCGCGACGAACGCAAGGCGCACCTCGTGCGGCTTGCCCAGCACCAGCGCGTTGACCTGCGCCTGCGCGCGCTTCACCGCGTCCTGCAGGCCGTCGGTTAGCATGGCGGGTCGTGCGGTGGCTGCAGGCATGCGGCGTCGCTCCCCCCGGTCGGAAATTCGAGTGTAGCGAGGTCGCGGCAGGATGCGGAAACGGATCGACGCGCGCGTGCTGTTCATCGCGCTTTGGGCGGGTATCGGCCTGCTCAAGGTGGCGATGGCCGCGCGCCTGCCGCTGTTCGTCGACGAGGCCTTCTACTGGCAGGAAAGCCGGCACCTGGCGTGGGCCTATTCGGACCTGCCCGGGCTCACCGCGTGGCTGATCCGGCTCGGCGGCGCGCTGTTCGGCGACGGCAGGCTCGCGCTGCGGCTGCCGTTCCTGCTGATCGCCGCGGCGTTGCCGTGGCTGGTGGTGCGCATCGCCGCGCGCGAGTTCGATCCGCGCAGCGCCTGGCTGGCCGGCATCGCCAGCCTGCTGCTGCCCCTGGCCGGGTCGCTGGGCCTGCTGGCGCTGCCGGACGTGCCGATGGCGCTGGCGACGCTGCTGTGCGTCGATGCGGGCGCGCGCCTGCTGCGCGGCGTCGACGACGGCGCGGCGCTGCTGCTCGGCATCGGGCTGGCGATCGGCGCGCTCAGCCACTATCGCTTCATCGCGGTGATCGGCGTGGGTTTCGTGGTGTTGCTGGCGCTGCCCGCGGGCCGCCGCGCGCTGCTCGACCCGCGCGTGTGGGTGGCGATCGCGTTCGGCGCGGCGGCCTGGACGCCGCTGATGGCCTGGAACATGGAGAACGCCGAAGCCGGCCTGCGCTTCCAGCTGGTCGACCGGCATCCGTGGGCGTTCCATGCCGACGGCATCCTGTTCCTCGCGATCCAGGCGCTGCTGGTGACGCCGCTGCTGTTCGTCGCGCTGATGGAGGCGGCCTGCCGGCGGCGCGATGCGTCGCTGCCCGCGCAGCGCTACCTGGCGTGGCTCGGCGGGCTGGTGGTGCTGGGCTTCTTCGTGCTCGGCTTCTTCGCCGACACCCAGCGGGTGAGCTTCCACTGGCCCTTGCCGGGCTACCTGGCGCTACTGCCGCTGCTGCCGGCGGTGCTGGCCGGGTGGACGCCCTGGCTGCGGCGCGCGACCTGGGCGGTCGCGGCCTGCGGGCTGGTCGCGGTGCTCGGCTACTACGCGGTGGTGTCGACGCCGTCGCTGCGCGCGCGCACTGCCGCGCTCAAGTGGTATCCCTCGAACTTCGCCGGCTGGGGCGTGCTCGCCGACGCCGTTCGCGACCAGCTCGCGAAGATGCCGAAGGGCACGAGGATCGTCGCCGACGACTTCAAGATCGGCGCGGAGCTGGGATTCGCGCTGGGAGATCCCGACATCGCGGTGCTCGACCATCCACTCAACCGCGAGCACGGCCGCGCGCCCCAGCTGCGGCTGTGGGGACTGCAGCACGGGCATCCGATCGAAGGCTCCGCGTTGCTGGTCGTCGGCGCCACCGACGTCGAATACAAGCACCTGCTGCAGCGCTACCACGACCTGTGCCGCCAGGTCGGCGCGCCGCTGCCGAAGCCGCGGGCGCTCAACATCGACCACGGTCGCCAGCGCTACGTGCTGCTCGCCTTCGACGGCGAGCCGGTTGCCGCCGGGTCCGTCGAAGGCAGGCCGGCGAAGGCGCCGGCGACGAAGGCAGCCGCGCCATGCACGACGCCGGCGATGGCGTGGCTCGATTCGCCGGCGGCGGGCGCTGAAGTCGGACGCAGCTTCGAGGTCGCAGGCTGGGCGTTCAAGGACGGCACCGGCCTGGCCGGCGTGGACGTGCTGCTCGACGGACGGCCGGTGGCGAAGGCGGAGTACGGACTTCCCAGCCCGGGCACGGCCACCTACTGGAAGATCTCCTCCGACCCGCAGCACCCGCGCGTCGGCTTCCGCGCCAATGTCGATGCCGGAAATCTCGCGCCCGGACGGCACTGGATCGGCCTGCGCCTGCACGGGCTCGATGGCAGCGTCGAGGACTGGAGCGAGCAGCCGGTCGACCTGCGCTAGGGGACCGGGGTCGCGATGGTGGGGCTGGATCCGTCCTGCGGCGATGCGGGATCCGCCCGGGCGGTGCCGGTCCGGATCCTAAGGCAGGGCGAATCCTAAGGCAGGGCGAATCCGGCCCGGCGCAGCAGGTCGGCGGTGGCGATCAGCGGCAGGCCGACCAGGGCGGTCGGGTCGCGCGACTCGATCGCCGAGAACAGCGCGATGCCGAGGCCTTCGGACTTGAAGCTGCCGGCGCAGTCGAACGGCTGTTCGGCGTCGACGTAGCGGGTGATCTCGCCGGCCGACAGCGTGCGGAAGCGGACGAGCGTGGTGTCGAGGGCGGCGAAGGCCCGCTCCCCCCGCACCACCGCGACCGCGGTGCGGAAGGCGACCGCGCGCCCCGACATCGCCGCCAGCTGCGCGATCGCCGCCGCGCGGTCCCCGGGCTTGCCCAGCGGTGCGCCGTCGAGCTCGGCGGCCTGGTCCGACCCGACCACCCAGGCATCCGGCGCGTGCGCGGCGACGGCGCGCGCCTTGGCCAGTGCCAGGCGTTCCACCAGCGCCGACGGCGATTCGCCGGCCAGCGGGGTCTCGTCGACCTCCGGGCGCGCCACGTCGAACGGCAGGCGCAGGCGCGCCAGCCGCTCGCGGCGGTAGGGGGAGGTCGAAGCCAGGGCCAGTCGCATGGGATCGCCGGGTTCAGGCCAGCGGGGTGCGGGCGCGCTCGATCCTCTCCAGCTGCTGGTCGATCCGCCGGCGCGCGGCCTCGATCGAGTCGCGGACCGAGCGCAGCTGCGCCAGCGAGGCCTCGCCGCCGTGCTGCTGCAGCCACAGCCGCTGGCGCAGCATTTCCTGCATGGCCTCACGGACCGGGTTGTCCTCGCTGCCGGCGATCGCCTCGATCTCGGCGCGGGCGTCGCGCAGCCGCGCCTCCAGGCCGTCGGCGGCGTCGAGCAGCTGGCCGACGGCGCGCTGGCGCTCGCCGCCGCGGCGCCGGCGGCGCAGCAGGGCCACGGCGAGGGCCACGGCGGCAGCGGCCAGCAGCGCGAGGGTGAGGGTCAAGGCGGCGCGTCCCCGGAAGCGAGGCCCGCAGTCTGCCCGGCGCGGTGGACGGGGGCAAATTCCCCGGCGGCACAAGGGTTTGCCGGCGCCGGACGGTTTGACAGGCGCGGGGCCGATCCTTAACATTCCCCGGCTTATGTCCCCAGATGTTCCCGAGGTCCTGGACGCTTGGCGCATGGTCGCCGCCCGGCGCGGGTTCACGGGCCGCCTGCCGTTGTCGTCGATGCCGCGCCTGCGCGAGGCATTGGCCGGCGACGAGGGCGAGGCGGCCTTCGCGCTGGAGTTCGATCGCGACGAGCTGCGCGTGCCGTACCTGGAACTGCGGATCGATGCCGCGCTGCCGCTGCAATGCCAGCGCACGCTGCAACGCTTCCTGTTCCCGGTCCGGGTGGTGCAGCGGCTCGGCCTGATCGCCGCCGGCCGCGACGAGGCGGTCGAGGAAGCCGCCTTGCCGCCCGGCTACGAGGCGCTGCAGGTCCCGGCGGACGGGATGCTGCGGCCGGCCGAGCTGGTCGAGGACGAGCTGATCCTCGCCGTCCCGGTGGTGCCGATCGCACTGGGCTCGGAAGCGGTGGAGCGCGACTGGCCGGTGCAGGCGGACGAGGAGGTGCGCGCCAACCCGTTCGCCGCGCTGAAGGACCTGAAGAAGCACTAGCGACCACGAACCGCAACAACGCAATGCCGCAACACGCCACGGACGCGCAGCGCGCGATTCCCGGCAGAATCAAGCAGTCCCGACCAGATCCAGTTCCAACCCAATTCGTTCCGGAGCAATCCCATGGCTGTGCAGAAGTCCCGCGTTTCCCCCTCCCGCCGTGGCCAGCGTCGTGCGCACGACTCGCTGACCGCCAAGCAGCTGGCCACCGACCCGACCTCGGGCGAGACCCACCTGCGCCACCACGTCACCGCCGACGGCTTCTACCGCGGCAAGCAGGTCGTCGCGCCGAAGACCCCGGTCGTCGAGGAAGACTGATCCCGGCCGCCCCGTCGCCCGAGGCGGCGGGAGCGGTTCGCTTCGCAGCATCGCCCGCACGTCCCGGCATGCTGCTGGCCTGCCGGCGCGACCGGCATCCACGTGAGGGCAGCACCACCGATGAGCGAGCAAGCCTCGATCCCGCGCGTCTATTCGCGCATCGCCGGCACCGGCAGCTACCTGCCGGCCAAGGTGCTCACCAACGACGACCTGGCGAAGATCGTCGACACCAGCGACGAATGGATCGCGAGCCGCACCGGCATCCGCGAGCGCCACATCGCCGCCGAGGGCGAGACCACCGGCGACCTCGCCTTCCACGCCGCGGTGCGGGCGATGGAAGCGGCCGGGGTGGAGGCCTCCGAGCTCGACCTGATCGTGCTGGGCACCACCACGCCGGACCTGGTGTTCCCGTCCACCGCCTGCCTGCTGCAGCACCGGCTCGGCGCCGACGGCTGCGCCGCCTTCGACGTCAACGCGGCCTGCTCGGGCTTCGTCTACGCGCTGTCCGTGGCCGACAAGTTCATCCGCAGCGGCAGCGCGAAGACCGTGCTGGTGGTCGGCGCGGAGACGCTCACCCGCATGGTCGACTGGACCGAGCGCACCACCTGCGTGCTGTTCGGCGACGGCGCCGGCGCGGTGGTGCTCAAGGCCGACGGCGAGACCGGCATCCTCAGCACCCACCTGCACGCAGACGGCGGCAAGAAGGAGCTGCTGTGGAACCCGGTCGGCGTGTCGGTCGGCTTCCAGGAAAACGAGCCGCGCGCCGGCGTGCGCATCCGCATGGCGGGCAGCGAGGTCTTCAAGTACGCGGTCAAGGCGCTCGACGGCATCGTCGACGAGACGCTCGAGGCCAACGGCCTGGATCGCCACGACATCGACTGGCTGATCCCGCACCAGGCCAACCTGCGCATCATCGAAGCCACGGCCAGGCGCCTGGACATGCCGATGGACCGCGTCATCGTCACCGTCGACAAGCACGGCAACACCTCGTCCGGCTCGGTGCCGCTGGCGCTGGACACCGCGATCCGCTCGGGCAACGTCGAGCGCGGCCAGCTGCTGCTGCTCGAGGCCTTCGGCGGCGGCTTCACCTGGGGATCGGCGCTGTTGCGGTACTGAAGCAGTGATTCGTGATTGGTGATTCGTGATTGGCGAGAGCGCAGCCCTTGGCTTGCCCCGGCCGCCCATCCGCCCCGCTGTTACGAATCACCAATCACGAATCACCAATCGCGACCCTCAATACGCCCCGGTACAGACACCGATCCCGGTTCGCCCGTATCATCGCCGCTCGTTTTTCCCCGCAGGACCGGCGCTTGACCGCTTCCACGCTCGCTTTCGTGTTCCCCGGCCAGGGCTCGCAGTCGCTGGCGATGCTGGCCGAGCTCTCGGAACTGCATCCGTCGATCCGCGAAGCCTTCGCCGAAGCGTCGGACGGCGCCGGCGTCGACCTGTGGGCGCTGTCGCAGGGCGGCCCCGAAGAGCAGCTCAACCGCACCGAATACACCCAGCCGGCGCTGCTCGCGGCCGGCGTGGCGGTGTGGCGTCTGTGGGAACGCCAGGGCGGCGCCCGCCCGATCGCGCTGGCCGGGCACAGCCTCGGCGAATACACCGCGCTGGTCGCCGCCGGCGCGCTGCCGCTGCGCGACGCCGCGCACCTGGTGCGCATCCGCGGCCAGCTGATGCAGGACGCCGCGCCCGCGGGCACCGGCGCGATGGCGGCGGTGATCGGCGCCGACGACGATCTCGTGCGCGAGGTCTGCGAGGCGGCCTCCGACAGCGAGGTCGTCGTGCCCGCCAACTACAACTCGCCGGGCCAGGTCGTGGTCGGCGGCCACGCCGCCGCGGTCGAGCGCGCGCTCGCGCTGCTCGCCGAGCGGGGCGTGCGCAAGGCGGTCAGGCTCGCGGTCAGCGTGCCCTCGCACACGCCGCTGATGCGCGAGGCGGCCAACCGCCTCTCGGAAACCATGGCCGGCCTGCCCTGGCGCGAGCCGGCGCTGCCGGTGGTGCAGAACGTCGACGCCGAGGTGCACGAGGGCCTGCAGTCGGTCCGCGACGCGCTGGTGCGCCAGCTCTACCTGCCCGTGCAGTGGACCGGCTGCGTGCAGGCGCTGGCCGCGCGCGGCGCCACGCGGCTGGGCGAGTGCGGGCCGGGCAAGGTGCTCACCGGGCTGGCCAGGCGCATCGACAAGTCGCTCGACGCGCGCATGCTCGGCACGCCGGGCGAATTCGACGCGGCGCTGGCGGACTGGAAGGCCTGACCCCGCCGCCGGCGGCCGCCACGGCGCCCGGGCGCGCCCCCCGGCGCGATCCGGCCTTCAACCGCGCTTCGCCGCGGCAGAGAACCTTCTCGAGGAACAAGCGATGGACAAGGTGTTGAGCGGAGAAGTGGCCTTGGTGACCGGCGCCAGCCGCGGCATCGGCGCCGCCATCGCCGACGAGCTGGCGGCGCTCGGCGCCACCGTGGTCGGCACCGCGACCTCGGACGCCGGCGCGGCCGCGATCGGCGAGCGCCTGAAGGCGTCCGGCGGCCACGGCCGCAGGCTCGACGTCGGCGAGGCCGGCGCGATCGAGGCGCTGGTCGAGGAAACCGGCAAGGACGTCGGCGCGATCTCCATCCTCGTCAACAATGCCGGCATCACCCGCGACAACCTGCTGATGCGGATGAAGGACGAGGACTGGCAGGCCATCCTCGACACCAACCTCACCAGCGTCTACCGCAGCTGCAAGGCGGTGATGCGCGGGATGATGAAGGCGCGCAAGGGCCGCATCGTCAACATCGCTTCGGTGATCGGCGTCACAGGCAACGCGGGGCAGGCCAACTACGCCGCCGCCAAGGCCGGCATCATCGCCTTCAGCAAGTCGCTGGCGAAGGAGATCGGCAGCCGCGGGGTGACGGTCAACGTGGTCGCGCCCGGCTTCATCGCCACCGACATGACCCGCGACCTGCCGGAGGCGTCGAAGGAGGCGCTGGTGCAGCAGATCGCGCTCGGCCGGCTCGGCGAGCCGGCCGACATCGCGCGCGCGGTAGCCTTCCTCGCCGGCCCCGGCGCGTCCTACATCACCGGCGAAACCCTGCACGTCAACGGCGGCATGTACATGCCGTGACGGGTGACGCATGGGGTCCAACCCCTTGATAAGAAAGGGCGTCGCGGCGCGGTGCCGCCCGCCCGGCTTTCCCTTACACTATCCCTCGAAACAGCCTCCACCGGAGCCAACAGCCAATGAGCAGCATCGAAGAACGCGTCAAGAAAATCGTCGTCGAACAACTGGGCGTCAAGGAAGAAGAAGTCAGCAACAGCGCTTCCTTCGTCGACGATCTCGGTGCCGACTCGCTCGACACCGTCGAACTGGTGATGGCGCTCGAGGAAGAGTTCGAGTGCGAGATCCCGGACGAAGAGGCCGAGAAGATCACTTCGGTGCAGCAGGCGATCGACTACATCAAGGCCCACGTCAAGGCCTGACGCCTTTGCACAGGCGCCCGGCGCACGCCGCCGGGCCCGTCGCGGCGGCAGGATGCATCGCGTCCGGTCGCCGCCCGCGACGAGACGCAACGGGGCCGCGCATGCGGCCTCGGGCGTTTATGGGTGCGCCCGCGCGGCGGCGCGCACGGCAATCGAAACGACAACGGAGTCCGCAATGTCCAAGCGTCGCGTCGTCATCACCGGCCTAGGCATCCTGTCGCCGCTCGGCAACGACCTGGCCTCGAGCTGGGACGGGATCGTCAACGGCCGCTCCGGGATCGGCCCGATCACCCATTTCGACGCCTCGGCCTTCCCCACGCGCATCAGCGGCGAGGTCAAGGGCTTCGACCCGTCGCAGTGGATCGCGCCGAAGGACATCAAGAAGATGGATCCCTTCGTGCACTACGGCGTCGCCGCGTCGTTGATGGCGATCCAGGACGCAGGCCTGGACATCGCCGCCGACGCGGAGAACATCGGCGTGGCCATCGGCGCCGGCATCGGCGGCCTCAAGGGCATCGAGGAAACCACGCTCAAGTACGCCGAGGGCGGCCCGCGCAAGGTCTCGCCGTTCTACGTGCCCAGCACCATCATCAACATGATCGCGGGCCAGGTGTCGATCATGACCGGCGCCAAGGGCCCGAACATCGCCGCGGTCACCGCCTGCACCACGGCCACCCACAACATCGGCCTGGCGATGCGCATGATCCAGTACGGCGAGGCCGAGGCGATGATCGCCGGCGGCGCCGAGTACGCCACCACGCCCACCTCCGTCGGCGGCTTCTGCGCGATGAAGGCGCTGTCCACCCGCAACGACGAGCCCGAGAAGGCCTCGCGCCCGTGGGACGAGGGCCGCGACGGCTTCGTCATGGGCGACGGCGCCGGCATCCTGGTGATCGAGGAGTACGAGCGCGCCAGGGCGCGCGGCGCGCGCATCTACGCCGAGCTCGCCGGCTTCGGCATGAGCGGCGACGCCTACCACATGACCGCGCCCAGCGAGAACGGCGAGGGCGGCGCGCGCTGCATGCGCAACGCGATCCGCGACGCGGGCATCGACGTCTCGGAGATCGGCTACATCAATGCGCACGGCACCTCGACGCCCGCCGGCGACCTCGCCGAGACGATGGGCATCAAGAGCGTGCTCGGCGAGCACGCGTACACGACGATGGTCAGCTCCACCAAATCGATGACCGGGCACCTGCTCGGCGCGGCGGGCGGCGTGGAGGCGGTGTTCTCGGCGATGGCGCTGCACACCGGCGTGATCCCGCCGACGATCAACCTCGACAACCCCTCGGAAGGCTGCGACCTCGACTACGTGCCGAACGTCGCGCGCGAGAAGCGGGTGGACATCGCGATGTCGAACTCGTTCGGCTTCGGCGGCACCAACGGCACGCTGGTGTTCCGGCGGGTCTGAGGGCGGGCCGCATCGGGCGCAATCGCGGCGGATTCGAGGCAGCGCCACGATGCGGCGAAGAGCGGTCACGTCGCGCATTTCCCCGAAGGCGTCATCCCCGCGCAGGCGGGGATCCATGGACTTCGGCCTCGTCGCTGGCGTCCTGCGGGTCTGGCCGGCGGACATCGCCCTTCGCGAACGGCAACGCCCCCGGATCCCCGCCTGCGCGGGGATGGCGCCTTGAAGGGCTGGATCAAGCACACGCAAGCCACGCCGACCCGCTGATGCTCGTCACCCGAACCCTCGCACCCGGCACCGACCTGCTGGCCCTGCACCGGCAGGCGCCGGCGCGCTATCCGCTGCTGCTCGAATCCGCCGCCCACGGCAGCGCGCAGGGCCGCTGGGACCTGCTGCTGGCCGCCGACGGCGAGGCGCTGGCGCTGCACGCGGACGGCGTGACGAGGCGCGGCGACGGCGCGGCGGTGCAGGGCGGCTTCCTGGCCGCGCTCGACGACGAATGGCGCAGGCGGCGCATCGCCCGCGACGAGCCGCGCTGGCCGTTCCGCGGCGGCTGGGCGCTGCTGCTGGCCTACGAGCTCGCAGGGCAGGTCGAGCCGGTGCTGCGGCTGCCGTCCGCGCCCGGCGGATTGCCGGTGGCGCTGGCGCTGCGCTGTCCGGCGGCGGTGCTGCGCGACCATGCGACCGGCGAATGCACCGCCGTCGCCGAACCGGGCCATGCCGGCCTGCTCGATCGCATCGCCGGCGACCTCGAGGCATCGCGCGCGCTGCCGCCGTTGCCGCCGTGGCGGGCACCGCGCGATTGCGATGAGGACCCGCCGGAGGCCTTCACCGACGGCGTCGCCCGCATCCTCGACTACCTCGCCGCGGGCGACGTGTTCCAGGCCAACCTGTCGCGCGGCTGGCGCGCGCGGTTCGACGGCGCGCTCGATCCGGCGCGCCTGTACGCGCGGCTGCGCGAGGCCAATCCGGCGCCGTTCGCCGGCTTGTTCGCCGCCGACGGCTGGGCGGTGGCCAGCGCCTCGCCCGAGCGGCTGGTCTCGGTGCGCGGCGACGTCGTCGAGACGCGGCCGATCGCGGGCACGCGCCCGCGCCTGGCCGGCGACGACGACGCGGCCCGCATCCGCGAGCTGGTCGGCCATCCCAAGGAGCGCGCCGAGCACGTGATGCTGGTCGACCTGGAGCGCAACGACCTCGGCCGCGTGTGCGTGGCCGGCAGCGTCGAGGTCGACGAGCTGATGGCGGTGGAGAGCTACGCCCACGTGCACCACATCGTCAGCAACGTGCGCGGGCGGTTGCGCCAGGACGCCACGCCCGGCGACGTGGTGCGCGCGACCTTCCCTGGCGGCACCATCACCGGCTGCCCCAAGGTGCGCTGCATGCAGGTGATCGCCGAGCTCGAGCGCACGGGCCGCGGCGCCTACACCGGCGCGATGGGCTGGCTGAACCGCGACGGCGACCTCGACCTGAACATCCTGATCCGCAGCGCGGAGGTCGAGGGCGGCGAAGTGCGCTTCCGCACCGGCGCCGGCATCGTCGCCGACTCCGACCCGCAGCGCGAGCTCGAGGAAACCCGCGCCAAGGCCCGCGGCATGCTCCGCGCGCTGGGCCTGTAGGAGCGCCCCATGGGCGCGATCGCTTTCGCGGCGGTCCCCGGGAAGTGCGATCGCGCCCATGGGGCGCTCCTACAGGGGCGGTGACGGTATCCTGATGCCCATGCACAGCATCCATCCCACGAGCGGCTCCGCGCGATGAGCCAGTCCCGCAAGCGGAGGCCCGGCCTGCGGCTCTTCTTCGTGCTGTCGGCGCTGCTGGCCGGCGCGCTCGCCTACTGGGCCTACGACCGCTACGCGCGCTTCGCCGACGTGCCGCTGGCCGGCCTGCGGCCGGGCGACACCCTGGTGGTCGAGCGCGGCGATTCCTTCGCGAAGGTGCTGCGGCGCCTGCGCGACCACGGCGTGCGCGAAGGCCACGACGCCGAGTGGCGGCTGCTCGCCCGGCGGCTCGGCGCGGACGGCAGGATCCAGGTCGGCGAATACGCACTCGACCCCGGCACCACGCCGCGGCTGCTGCTCGTGCGCATGCGCGACGGCAAGGTGCTGTCCTATCGCTTCACCATCGTCGAAGGCTGGAGCATCCGCCAGCTGCGCGCCGCGCTGGCGAAGGCGACGCCGCTGCGGCAGGACGGCGCCAGCCTCGACGATGCCGCGCTGATGGCCAGGCTCGGCCATCCGGGGCAGCACCCGGAAGGGCGGTTCCTGCCCGAGACCTACGTCTACACCCGCGGCGACAGCGACCTGGACGTGCTCGCGCGCGCCTACGCCGGCCTCGACGGGGCGCTCGACGCCGCCTGGGACTCGCGGGCCGCCGACCTGCCGCTCAAGTCGAAGGACGAGGCGCTGGTGCTCGCGTCCATCGTCGAGAAGGAGACCGGCGTGGCTGGCGAGCGGCCGCGGATCGCCGGCGTGTTCCTGCGCAGGCTCGAGCTCGGCATGCGGCTGCAGACCGATCCCACCGTGATCTACGGCATGGGCGGTGCGTACGCCGGCAACCTGCGCAAGGCCGACCTGCAGGCGGACACGCCCTACAACACCTACACGCGCGACGGCCTGCCGCCGACGCCGATCGCGATGGTCGGCGCCGACGCGCTGCGCGCGGTGACGCAGCCGGCCGACGACGAGGCGCTTTATTTCGTCGCGGTGGGCGACGGCAGCGGTCGGCACGTGTTCTCGAAGACGCTGGCCGAGCACGAAGCGGCGGTGCGCGCGTACATCCGCCGCTATCGCGCGCAGTACGGACCGAAATGACGGCGCCCCGATCCCATCCGCGCTTCATCTCCCTGGAAGGAGGCGAGGGCGCCGGCAAGACCACGGTCCTGCACGCGCTGCGCGACGCGCTGCGCGAAACCGGCGCCGAAGTCGTCGGCACGCGCGAGCCCGGCGGCACGCCGCTGGCGGAAATGATCCGCGGCCTGCTGCTGGATCCCTCGCACGAGCCGCCGGCACCGGAGACCGAGCTGCTGCTGATGTTCGCCGCGCGCGCCCAGCACGTCCGCGAGACGATCCTGCCCGCGCTCGAGCGCGGCGCCTGGGTGCTGAGCGACCGCTTCACCGACTCCAGCTACGCCTACCAGGGCGGCGGCCGCGGCCTGGACCCGGGCTTCATCGCCGAGATCGAGCGCCGCGTGGTCGGGCTGCAGCCGGGGCTCACCCTGCTGCTCGACGTCGACGTCGCGCAGGGCCGCGAGCGCGCCCGCGGCCGCGACCAGGCCCCTGGCGCGGATGGCCCGGACCGGATCGAGCGCGAGCGCGACGAGTTCTTCGAGCGCGTGCGCGCCGCGTACCGCGCCCGTGCCGCCGCGGAGCCGGCGCGCTTCCGCGTGGTCGACGCGTCGCGCCCCGCGCAGGAGGTCGCCGCCGACGCGGTCGCGCAGCTGCGCGCGTGGCGGGAGTCGCAGGCATGAGCGGTTCCGGCCTCGCGCCCTGGCAGCAGCGTGCGTACGAGCTCGCGACCGCGGCGCTGGATGCCGGCCGGCTCGGCCATGCGCAGCTGTTCTGCGGCCCGCCGCACCTGGGCAAGCACGCGGTGGCCATGCAGCTCGCGCGCCGGCTGATGTGCCTGCGGCCCGCAGCCGGCGGCCAGCCCTGCGGCGCCTGCCGCGGCTGCGAGCTGATGGCGGCCGGCACGCACCCGGACTTCATGGCGGTGTCGTTCATCCCCAACAAGGAAGGCACGCGCCTGCGCACCGAGATCGTCATCGAGCAGGTTCGCGCGGTGTCGGAGCAGCTGGCGCTGACGCCGCAGTACGGCGGCGCGCAGGTGGTGGTGGTCGATCCGGCCGACGCCATCAACCACGCGGCCAGCAACGCCCTGCTCAAGACGTTGGAGGAGCCCGTTCCCGGGCGCCACCTGTGGCTGGTCAGCGCGCGGCCCGAGCGCCTGTCCGCGACCATCCGCAGCCGCTGCCAGCGGCTCGAGTTCCGCCTGCCGCCGCGCGCCGAGGCGCTGGAGTGGCTGCAGGCGCGGGGACACGCGGCCAAGGCCGCCGCCGAGGCGCTGGAAGCCGCCCGCGGCAACCCCGGCCTGGCCGATGCCTGGCTGCGCGACGGCGGCGTCGCGCTGCGGCGGGGGGGCGGCGGCGGGGGGGGGGCCGGGGGGCGCGGGGGGGGGGGGCCGGCGGGGCGGGGGGCGGGCCGTGGG
>JAYRKR010000071.1:0-17903 GCA_041905645.1 Luteimonas sp. | reverse complement strand
GACGGCCGATTCTTGTCCCCGCCCCGGCCGGCCCCGGGCGGGAAGCGACGAAGGGGAGCCTCGGCTCCCCTTCGTCGTCGTCGACGGCAGGCGGTGGCGAGCGCGCCTCAGCCGTTGCCCACCACGTCGGGCCGGTCGCTGCCCAGCCAGCGGTAGATGATGCCGCCCAGCAGCGCGCCGAGGAACGGCGCCAGCCAGAACATCCACAGCTGCCCGATCGCGCCGGAGCCGGCGAACAGCGCCACGCCGGTCGAGCGCGCCGGGTTCACCGAGGTGTTGGTGACCGGGATGCTGATCAGGTGGATCAGGGTCAGCGCCAGGCCGATCGCGATGCCGGCGAAGCCGACCGGCGCGCGGCCGTGGGTCGCGCCCATGATCACCAGCAGGAAGAACGCGGTCATCACCACCTCGCACAGGAACCCCGCCGCCGCGGAATAGCCCTGCGGCGACAGCGCGCCGAAGCCGTTGCTGGCGAACGTGCCCGCCGCGCTCGGATCGATGGCGAAGCCGCCCTTGCCGCTGGCGATCTGGAACAGGATCCAGCCGGCGGCGATCGCGCCGACCACCTGCGCGACGATGTACGGCACCACGTCCTTTACCGGGAAGCGGTTGCCCGCCCACAGTCCCAGCGTCACCGCCGGGTTGAAATGGCCCCCGGAGATGTGGCCGAACGCGTACACGCCGGTCAGCACGGTCAGGCCGAACGCCAGCGCCACGCCCATGTAGCCGATGCCGAACTGGTAACCGTCGGCGCCCACCACGTGCGCGGCGAGCACCGCGCTCCCGCAACCTCCCAACACCAGCCAGAACGTGCCGAGCAACTCGGCGACGAGTCGTTTGGTCATCTTCTATCCCCTTGGTCGGATGGCCCCGGGCCGGGGCCACGGGCATGCTGGAACAAGGCGGCGCGCGAAATGTTCGCGCGGCGTTAAGAGGGTTGGGGGAGGCGAGGCTACGGAGAAGCAGGCGTCCGTGCCGCCGCCGCCGCGGGCCGGCGCCGACGCGGCACGCCATGGCCGCCGGATGTCAATGCGCTCGCTCCGGCGCGGCACGAACCGACGGCGTTCGCGCGATGTCGCCGCGTCCCGGGGACGCGGATCGCCCTTGCAGTCGCGATGTCCGGCCCCGCCTTCGCGGGGCGCCGATCAGTTGCTGCTCAGCTGTGGCCCCGGCGCGCCGAAACGCACGGACTCGGCGTCCTTCAGGGCCTCGCCGAGTTCGGCGGCCGAATCCGCGCGCAGCGAGATGTGCGCGACCCTGCCGTCGCCGAGCTCGATCAGCGTTTCGCGGACCTGGGCGTCCGGCGCCGACGCGATCTCGCCGCGGTACCAGTACGCTTCGTGGCCGTCGATCGTGGCCTGTTCGGCGCGGTCGACGCGCTTGGGTTCGAACGGCGATTCCCTCGCGATGGTCACCGCGAACACCTCGCCGGCGTCGCTGTCGCGGATCGCCTTGCAGAACACAAAGTCGTCGCCGGCCATCGCCTTCCACGACAGGCCGCTGTCCGTGGGCAGCTGCGGGCACTCGTCCGCGGCCTGCGCCTGCGCGGCACCGATGGCGAGCAGGCAGGCCAGAGGCAGGAAACGGAACAGGTTCATACGCACCCCCTTGCGCATGCAGTCGTCCGGACCATAGTCAACGCCAACCCGGAAAACAAACCGTGATGAAAATCACATTTCCCGGGTAATCCTCAGCGCTCGGGAAGCGGAATGAACTCGTCGTCGCCGGGAACCTTGCCGAACCGGCCTTCCAGCCAGTCCTGCTTGGCCTGCTCGATGCGCTCCTGCGACGAGGACACGAAGTTCCACCACAGGTGGCGCGGGCCGTCCAGCGGCTCGCCGCCGAACAGCATGGCCTTGAGCGGGGTCTTCGCCCGCAGCACGGGGCGGCCGCCGCGGTCGAGCACCACCAGGTGCTTTTCGGGAATGTCGGCGCCGTCGAGCTGCGCCTGGCCTTCGAGCACGTAGAGCGCGCGCTCCGCGGCGCGGTCGTCGATCGCGACCTCGGCGTCCGCCTCGAGGTCGACGGCGACGTTGAAGGTGTCGGCGAACACCTTCACCGGCGACTCCTCGTCCCAGGCCCGCCCCGCGACGACGCGCAGCGTCGCGCCGCCGCGCTCGATGCGCGGCAGGGTGGCGGCCGTGTGGTGGTGGAATTCGGGCGCGACCTCCTCCGACGGCTTCGGCAGCGCCACCCAGGTCTGCATGCCGTGCAGCGGGCGGCCGCCGTCGCGCAGCGCCTGCGGCGTGCGCTCGGAGTGGGCGATGCCGCGCCCGGCGGTCATCCAGTTGACGTCGCCTGGCGTGATGTCCTGGTCGGAGCCGAGCGTGTCGCGGTGGTGGATCGTGCCGGCCCACAGGAAGGTCACCGTCGCCAGGCCGATGTGCGGATGCGGGCGCACGTCGATGCCGAGGCCGGGCTCGAACACCGCCGGCCCCATGTGGTCGACGAACACGAACGGCCCCACGCTGCGCGCCTGCAGCGTCGGCACCGCGCGGCGCACCTGGAATCCGCCGAGGTCGTGCACGCGTGGGGCGATGATCGTGGTCATGGCGATGGGCTCCGGGGTGGACGGTCGGGACAGGATGGCATCGCGTTGGCCTCGCCGCGAGGCGTGGCGCCGCAACGGATCATCCCGCGGCGCCGGCGCGGTGCGGCGCCAGGGCCCGACCGTCGCCCAGCAGCGGCACCGTCGCGCAGGCGGGGCCGCCATCGCGGGCCGTGCCGGCGATGCGCGCCTCGATCACGCCGTGCGGAGCATCCAGCGCACTCTGCAGCAGGTTCGCATCGATGCCCGCCAGCGCCACCCTGGCGCGGCGGTCCCAGGGCGAATCGGGCTGGCCGGCATTGACGCGCACGAAGCGCACCGCCGGCGCGCCCTGGGCGAAGGCACCGAGCAGGTCGGGACGGCCGTCCGCGAGCGGATCGCCCGTGCGCAGTTCGAACGAAAACGTGGCGGCCGATGCGTGGTCGGGGGCCTGCAGCCCGTCGCGCACGCTTTGCAGGGCGGAGGCGACGCCCGGCGGCGGCGATTCCACGACGATGCGCAGCGCGACCCGCGCGCCGCCGCTCACGGCAGCGCTTCGAGCCTGAGCTGCGCCTGCGGGTTGGCGCCGCGCTCCAGCGACACCAGGGTCAAGCGGCGGCCGTCGAGATCGCGGCTGCGGTCGCCGCGACCGGTGTGCAGGCTGAAGGATTCCGGCTGGCCGGCGCCGCCGGCCGTCCATTCGAACACCACCTCGGCGTCGCCCGCCCACACGCACTGCCGGCCGGGCGGGCAGCGCGAATCGTTGGCGACGCGGACATAGCGCAGCGTGCCACGGCCGGCGAGCGCAACGCCTTCGCCGGTAGCCATCGCGAACGTCTCGCCGTCGGCGATCGCGCGCAGGCCGCCCGCAGGGCCCGTGCCCGCGGCAGGCGTCGAGCACGCGGCGAGCAGCAGCGGCAGCACGCTGGCGATGGCGGCGGTGGCGTGGGGCAGGAGCGTGCGCATGGGGGCATCCTTACTCGGGGGAATGGCCCGATTCTAGGCATGACGCGGCGCGGCCATGGTGAACGCCGCCCTGGGCATGCACGCGGAACCGCGCCGATGGGGCCGGGTTCAATCCGTGCCGATCGCGCCCCGGCGCGAGGCGAGGCGGTCGGCCAGCCGCGTCGGCTCCGGCAGCCGGTAGGTCCCGGTGAAGCGCATCACCAGGTCGGCGGCCAAGGCCATCGACACGCGATGCCCGGGCGAGACGACGAGCGGGTTGCACTTCACCTTGCTGCGGAGCATCCAGCCCAGCTGCACGCCCTGGTGGCGCAGCGCGGTGTACGCGCCGCGGACCTGGTGCGGTTCCGGCGCGGTGCCGACCAGCACCTTCTTCGCCACGCCGATGCTGGGCAGCTCGGTGGCGACGCCGAAATGCGCGGCGATCCCGAGCCGGCGCGGATGCGCGATGCCGTGGCCGTCGACGAAGGCGAGGTCCGGCGCCCGCGGCAGCTTCTCCAGTGCCAGCAGCAGCGCCGGCAGCTCGCGGAACGAGAGCAGGCCGGGGACGTAGGGCATGCGGGTGGGCAGGCGCGCGACTTCCGCGGCCAGCACCTGCAGGCCGTCGGCGTCGAGCAGCACCGCGGCTGCGCGCGTGGTCGCGCCGTCGTCCTCGAAGCCGACGTCGAAGCCGGCGATGGTGCGCAGCGGCCTGGCGAAGCCGTCGCGCAGGACGACCTGGCCGGCGAGCTCGGCCTGCAGCGCGCGCGCCGCGGCGATGTCGCCGTCCCAGTCGGGCAGGGCCGCGCTCTGCGTCATCTCGATCCGCCGTCTCAGTAGCGCTGCCGCGACAGCACCGGCGCGCCGTCCGCGCCGACGCGCACCTCGTAGAGGTTGCCGTAGTCGCTGTCGTCGATCGGCGCGACCTCGCAACCGCACAGCGCGGAGACGATGCCCGGCACGGTGTTGCTGTGGCCGACCACGAGCACCGTCCCGGAGGCGTGCGCTTCGCGGAGCCGCGCGGCGAAGGCGTCCGCCGGGGCCGCCGCGTCGTAGGGCGTGACGGCGAGGCGGTGGTCAGCCGCGGTCGGCGCGGCGGTGTCGCGGGTCCGCCGGTAGCCGGTGGCGTAGGCGGCGACCACGTCGCGGCCGTGCAGCCGCCGGGCCAGCGCCGCCGCGCGCGCCTCGCCGGCCTCGGTCAGCGGCGGGTCGCGTGCATCGCCGGCCGCCTTCTCGGCGTGGCGGACGACCACGAAGGCCAGCGGCGACGGATCGGCCGGCGCCGGCGTGGATGCGCAGGCGGCCAGCGCCAGGGCGAAGGCGACGGACAGCAGGTGCAGGCAGCGCGGGCGTGGCATGGCGGGTCCTCGCTTGGCGTCAGCAGGGTTCGAGTGCGCGCGCGTACAGGCGCAGTTCCTTCGGGTCGTCGCCGAGCCGCACCATGCGCTCGAAGGCGAAGCCGAGCGACTCGAGCAGCCGGATCGAGGCGGCGTTGGCCGGGACCGTGATCGCCGCGACGCGCCGCAGCCCGAAATCGCGCGCGGCGCGCTCCAGGGTGGCGCGCGCCGCCTCCCGTGCCAGGCCGAGCCCGGAGTATGCGGGCAGCAGCGCGAACCCGATGTCGACGTCGTCGAGCGTGTCGCGCCTGAGCAGGCCGCAGATGCCCACCGGTGCGCCGGTTTCGCGCAGCACCATCGCATCGAGGCCGAAGCCGTGGCGCGCGCGCATCGCCATCGGGCCGCTGCGGATGTAGTCGCGCGCCTGCGCGGGCGAGCGCACGCCGCGGTCGCCGATGTGGCGCAGCCAGGCCGGGTCGTTGACCAGCTCGAGGATGAAAGCCGCGTCTTCCTCGACCAGCGGGCGCAGGAGCAGGCGATCGGTCTGCAGGATGTCCAGGTGCGGTTCCGTCGATGCGGCCAGCGCGCGACGCTGGACCCCGGCGCGCGCGATGTCAAGCCGGCATCGCGCTCCGGCGCGGAAAAGCGAAGGGCCGCGGTTTCCCGCGGCCCTCCGGTGCGCTGCGTCGCGGACGGATCAGGCCAGGCCGGCCTGCTTCATCACTTCCGCGGCGTAGTCCTCGACCACCTTCTCGATGCCTTCGCCGACGGCCAGGCGCTGGAAGCCGATCACCTCGGCGCCGGCGGCCTTGAGCACGGCCTCGACGTTCTTGTCGGTGTCGAGCACGTAGGGCTGGCCGTACAGGGTGACCTCGTTGACGATCTTGGCGATCTTGCCGCCGATGATCTTCTCCAGGATCTCGGCCGGCTTGGCCTTGTCCTTCTCGGACATCTTGGCCAGCTCGATCTCCTTCTCCTTGGCGATGAACTCGGCCGGGACGTCGGAGGCCTTCACGTGCGGCGGGTTCATCGCCGCGACGTGCATCGCCAGGCCGCGCGCCAGCTCGGCGTCGCCGCCCTTGACCTCGACCAGCACGCCGATGCGGCCGCCGTGGACGTAGGCGGCGACGTTGTTGGCGCTGTCGATGCGGGCCATGCGGCGCACCTGCACGTTCTCGCCGACCTTGGCGATCAGCGCGGCGCGGGTTTCCTCGACGGTCTGGCCGTCGATGTTCGCCGACTTGAGCGCCTCGACGTCGGCGGCGCCGAGCGCGGCCCTGGCGACGGCGTCGGTGAAGGCGACGAAGTTGCCGTCCTTCGCGACGAAGTCGGTCTCGGAGTTGACCTCGACCAGCACGGCCTTGCCGTCGGCCTGGGCGGCGGCGACGCGGCCCTCGGCGGCGACGCGGCCGGCCTTCTTGTCGGCCTTGGCCAGGCCGGACTTGCGCAGGGCCTCGGCGGCGGCGTCGATGTCGCCGTTGCTCTCGGCGAGCGCCTTCTTGCACTCCATCATGCCGGCGCCGGTGCGCTCGCGCAGTTCCTTGACCAGGGAGGCGGTGATTTCTGCCATGGGATGTACCTCTGAATTATGCGGATTTCGTAGGAGCGCCCCATGGGCGCGATGCTTTCCCGGGACAGCCCGGTCGCGCCCATGGGGCGCTCCTACGCGAAGGGGGAACGCAGCCGCGCATCGTCGCGCGGCTGCGTGTCGGCCGGGTTACTCGGCGGCCGGCGCCTCGGCGGCGTCGCCTTCTTCCTTGGCGGCGGCCTTCTTCGCCGGGGCCTTCTTCGCCGGGGCGCGGCGGGCGGGCTTGTCGCCATCGGCCTCGGCGAACTCTTCCTCGCGGACGCTGGCGGCGCTCGGCGCGGCGGCCTTGCCTTCCAGCACCGCGTCGGCGGCGGCGGCGGCGTAGAGCTGCACGGCGCGGATGGCGTCGTCGTTGCCCGGGATCGGGTAGTCGACCAGCGCCGGGTCGTAGTTGGTGTCGACCACCGCGATCACCGGGATGCCGAGCTTCTTGGCTTCCTTGATCGCGATGTCCTCGTGGCCGATGTCGATGACGAACAGCGCGTCGGGCAGGCGGTTCATCTCCTTGATGCCGCCCAGCGAGGCTTCGAGCTTCTCGCGTTCGCGGCGCAGGCCCAGCACCTCGTGCTTGACCAGCTTGTCGAAGCTGCCGTCGGTCTCGGCCGCCTCGAGCTCCTTCAGGCGCGACACCGACTGCTTGACGGTGCGGAAGTTGGTCAGCGTGCCGCCCAGCCAACGCTGGGTCATGTACGGCATGCCGCAGCGCTCGGCTTCTTCCTTGATCGCGTCGCGCGCGCTGCGCTTGGTGCCGACGAACAGGATCATGCCGCGCTTCTGCGCGATGCCCGAGATGAAGTTCATCGCGTCGCCGAACAGCGGCACGGTCTTCTCGAGGTTGATGATGTGGATCTTGCCGCGGGCGCCGAAGATGTACGGGGCCATCCTCGGGTTCCAGTAGCGGGTCTGGTGGCCGAAATGCACGCCGGCCTCCAGCATCTGGCGCATGGTGATCTGGGGCATCGCTTTGTGACTCCTGACGTGGAACCGGATCGAGTCCCGCCCTTGCGTCTTGAAAGTCCGCGCGGGGATGCGCGGGCTGTTGCGAAGGGACTCGCGCTAACGGTTCCGGGGTTGGGCCTCCCCGCTGCTCCGTGGCCAGATCCAGGATCCTCGCGGACCCGGGACACCCCGGCACGGTGGATGGCAGCGGGTGTGGATTCGACGGTGGCGCCCGTCGTGGGCGGTCGCCAGGGCGTCGGCCCGGGCGAACTGCGGGATTATAGGCACGGCCGTGGTCGCGGGCAAGCCGGCCGCGGTAGTGGCGGGAACCCGCAGGCCGTCATTACCCGCGAAAGCGGGAACCCAGCGTCGTTCGCTGGTGGAACCCCCAGGAAGCCAAGTCACTGGCTTCCCGCTTTCGCGGGAATGACGGCCAGGGGAGGGGCGGGCGAATCGGGGGGCGCCAAGACGGGGATGGCCTTCGACGAAGCCCCCGGGGGAGAGGCTGCCTGGCCCGCGGCGACGCGGGGCGGCCGGGCGTTCCGGGCCGCGGCCGGGGAGGCGGGCAAATGGGCGATAATTGCGGGATGACCATCCACCTGAAGACCCCCGCCGAGATCGAGCAGATGCGCGTGGCCGGCCGGCTCGCGGCCGAGGTCCTGCAGGTGGTCGCCCCGCACGTGAAGCCGGGCGTGACCACCGAGGAGCTGGACCGCATCTGCCACGAGCACATCGTCAACGTGCAGGGGGCGACCCCGGCCAACGTCGGCTACCGGGGCTATCCCAAGACCGTCTGCACCTCGGTCAACAACGTCATCTGCCACGGCATCCCGAGCGAGTCGAAGGTGCTCAAGGACGGCGACATCCTCAACATCGACGTCACCGTCATCAAGGACGGCTGGCACGGCGACACCAGCCGGATGTACTACGTCGGCGCGCCCTCGGTGATGGCCCGGCGGCTGGTCGAGGCCACCCGCGAGGCGATGTGGCGCGGGATCCGCGCGGTGAAGCCGGGCGCGACCCTGGGCGACGTCGGCCACGCCATCCAGCAGTACGCCGAGGGCCAGCGCTTCACGGTGGTGCGCGAGTACTGCGGCCACGGCATCGGCAAGGTCTACCACGACGACCCGCAGGTGCTGCACTACGGGCGCCCGGGCGAGGGCCTGGTGCTGCAGCCGGGCATGACCTTCACCATCGAGCCGATGATCAACGAGGGCAGCCGCCACGCGAAGGTGCTGCCGGACGGCTGGACCGTGGTCACCAAGGACCGCAAGCTCTCGGCGCAGTGGGAGCACATGGTGGCGGTGACCGCGGACGGCGTCGACGTCCTGACCCTGGCGCCGGGCGAAGACGGCGGCTGACATGGCCGGCGCCGCACATCCCGACGCGGCGGCAGGCACGGACGCGGACCACGGGGCGGGCTGGCTGCAGGCGGCGCGCGCACGCCTGGCCGAAGCCGATGCCGGCCTCGCCGCGCGCTTCGACCGGGGCGAGGACGTCGACCGCCTGGTGGCGGCGCGCGCGCGCGCGGTGGACGAGCTGATCGTCGAGGCCTGGCGGCGCTGCATCCCCGAAGGATCGCGGCTGGCGCTGTTCGCGGTCGGCGGCTACGGCCGCGGCGAGCTGTTCCCCTATTCGGACATCGACCTGCTGGTGCTGGCCGAGGAAGCCGACCAGCACGCGGCGCACGAGGCCCTGGCCGGCTTCTTCGCGCTGCTGTGGGACCTCGGCCTGCGGGCGAGCCACGCGGTGCGTTCGCCCGCGCAATGCACGCTGGCCGCCGCCGACCTCACCGTGCTGACCGCGCTGATGGAGGCGCGCCCGCTGGCCGCGGACGCCGCCGCCCGCGGGGCGCAGGCGGCGTCCGTCGCACCGGAACGGGGCTGGCCCGCGCGCGACTACTTCCTGGCCAAGGCCCGGGAGCAGCGCCTGCGCCACGAGCGCTTCGGCGACACCTCCGACAACCTCGAGCCCAACCTCAAGGAGGGCCCGGGCGGACTGCGCGACCTGCAGGCGATCGGCTGGATGTCGCTGCGCAGCTTCGGCATGCGCGAGTTCGACGCGCTGGTCGGCCTCGGGCACGTCGGCGCCGACGAGGCGGCGGCGCTCGAGCGCGAGCGCCGCGTGCTGGCGCGGCTGCGCTTCGGCCTGCACCTGGTGGCTGGCCGCGGCGAGGACCGGCTGCGCTTCGACCACCAGAAGCCGCTGGCCGCGCGCCTGGGCTACGCCGACGACGCCCGCAACCTCGGCGTCGAGCAGATGATGCAGGGCTTCTACCGCGCGGCCGCGGTGGTGCGCCGGATCAACGACCGCCTGCTGCAGCGCTTCGAGGAGCATTTCGACGGCGCCGCGGTTCCCGAGCCGCTGGACGCGCGCTTCGAGCTGCAGCGCGGCTACCTGGCCGCGCGCGACCCGGCCTGGCCGCACGGCGACCCGGCCCAGGTGCTCGGGCTGTTCGCGACCTGGGCCGCGCGGCCGGACGTGCGCGGGCTGCATTCGAGGACCGCGCGCGCGCTGGCCGAATCGCTCGGGCTGGTGCCCGGCTACGCCGAAGCCGATCCTGCGCTGCGCGAGCGCTTCATGGCGCTGCTGCGCGGCGCGCAGCCGGTTCCCACCCTCGAGCGGATGGCGCGCCTGGGCGTGCTGGGGCGCTGGATCCCGGCGTTCGCGCAGGTCTCCGGACGCATGCAGTTCGACCTGTTCCACGTCTACACGGTGGACCAGCACACGCTGGCGGTGCTGCGCAACATGGCGGCCTTCGCGGACGGCTCCGGCGACGGGCGCTTCTCGATGGCGCACGAAGTATGGCCGGACCTGCGCAAGCCGGAGCTGCTGCTGCTGGCCGGGCTGTTCCACGACATCGCCAAGGGCCGCGGCGGCGACCATTCCGAGCTCGGCGCGGAGGACGCGCGCGCGTTCTGCGCCGCGCACGGGCTGCCGCCGGGCGAGGCCGCGCTGGTCGAATGGCTGGTGCGCAAGCACCTGCTGATGTCGGTGACGGCGCAGAAGCAGGACATCTCCGACCCGGCGGTGATCCACCGGTTCGCGACCGAGGTCGCCGACCGCGAGCGGCTCGACTATCTCTACCTGCTGACCTGCGCCGACATCGCCGGCACCTCGCCGCGGCTGTGGAACGCCTGGAAGGACCGATTGCTGGCCGACCTGCGCGCGTCCACGCGGCTGGCCCTGCGCCAGGGGCTGGAGCACCCGGTCGCGGCGATCGAGCGCGTGGCCGAGACGCGCGCGGCGGTGCGCGGCCTGCTGTCGGCGCACGGCATCGGCGACGACGAGGCCAGCACGCTGTTCCTGCGCTTCCCCGAGCACAGCTTCCTGCGCGCGCGGCCGGACCAGGTTGCCTGGCAGGCGCTGGCGCTGCGCGCGGCGACGCCGGGGGAGGCGGTGGTGTCGGTGCGCTCGCTCGACGCCGGCGACCATGCGCTGGAGGTGTTCGTGCATTCGCCCGACCGCGACGGGCTGTTCGCCGCCATCGTGGTCGCGCTCGACCGGCTCGGCCTGGAGATCCAGCAGGCGCGCGCGCTCGACGGCCCCGGCGGCGCGATCTTCGACAGCTTCCAGGTGCTGCCGGGCGACGCCCGCGAGCCGCCGTCGCCCGCGTCGATCGAACGTCGCCTCGCCGATGCGCTGTCCGGGTCGCTGGAGCGGATCCGCCCCGCGCGGCGGACCCAGCCGCGCCACCTGCGGCATTTCCGCATCGCGCCGCGGATCCAGTTCGACGATGCGCCCGATGCCGGGCAGACCGTGCTCAGCCTGGTCTGCACCGACCGCCCGGGCCTGCTCGCCGACATCGCGCACGTCCTGCGCGCCCGCCACCTGCGCGTGCACGACGCGCGCGTGGCCACCTTCGGCGAGCGCGCCGAGGACGTGTTCCGCATCAGCGAATCCGACAACGCCGCACTCGACTCCGCCAGCCGCGACGCCCTGCGCGAGGCGCTGCTGGCCCGCATCGATGGAGAAGCAAGCCGATGAGCCCCCCCCCGAAGGCCGCCACGAAGAAGAAGCCGGCGGACAAGGCCGCCAGGACGGCCGCGAAGAAACCCGCGCACAAGTCCTCGGCCCACGACGAGCTGAAGTTCATGGTCGAAAGCGCCTGGGAGCGCCGCACCATGCTCACGCCCGAGGAGATGGAAGGTTCGACGCGGCCGGCGGTGGAGAAGGTGGTCGAGGGTCTGGAGAGCGGCGAGTTCCGCGTCGCCGAGCCCGACGGCAAGGGCGGCTGGACCGTCAACGAATGGCTGAAGAAGGCGGTGCTGCTGTACTTCCGCGTGCAGGACATGGAGCTGGTCGAGTCGTACCCGGCGCCGTTCTGGGACAAGATCCCGCTGCGCTTCGAGGCGTTCGACGAGGCCGCGTTCCGCAGGCTCGGCGCGCGCGTGCTGCCCGGCGTGATCGCGCGCCGCGGCGCCTACATCGGCAAGGACGTGGTGCTGATGCCCTCGTTCGTCAACATCGGCGCGCACATCGGCGCCGGCACCATGGTCGACACCTGGGCGACGGTCGGTTCGTGCGCGCAGGTCGGCAAGCACTGCCACATCTCCGGCGGCGCCGGCATCGGCGGCGTGCTCGAGCCGCTGCAGGCTTCGCCGACCATCATCGAGGACCACTGCTTCATCGGCGCGCGCTCGGAGGTGGTGGAGGGCGTGGTCGTCGGCCACCACAGCGTGATCGGCATGGGCGTGTTCCTCGGCCAGTCGACCCGCATCTACAACCGCATGACCGGCGAGACCGGCTACGGCGTCGTGCCGCCGGGCAGCGTGGTGGTGTCGGGGCAGCTGCCGGCGAAGGACGGCTCGCACTCGCTGTACTGCGCGGTGATCGTCAAGCAGGTCGATGCGCGCACGCGCGCCAAGACCTCGATCAACGAGCTGCTGCGGCAATAACGCAAGGCAAGTCTCTTAATCCCTTGTAGGAGCGACGGAAGTCGCGACAGGTCGCCCCGGAAAGCGTCGCGACTTCCGTCGCTCCTACAGGTCCAAACATCGGAGAACGAGCGTGACCACCCTCTACGGACTCGACAACTGCGACACCTGCCGCAAGGCCCGCAAGTGGCTCGACCGCTTCGGCGTCGCGCACGCGTTCGTCGACTACCGCGCCAGCAAGCCCGCGCCCGAGACGCTGGTCGAATGGGCGCGCCAGGCCGGCGGCTTCGACGCGCTGGTCAACAAGTCCTCGACCACCTGGCGGCAGCTGCCGGACAACCGCAAGGCCGCCGCGTCGGAGGCCGAATGGAAGCTGCTGCTGCGCGAATACCCGCAGCTCATCCGGCGCCCGGTGGTCGTCACCGACGACGGCGCGGTGACCCAGGGCTTTTCCGACAACGGATTCAAGAAGCGCTTCGGCCTCTGACCGTCTTGCTTCCTCGGAGCCAAGCGATGCGAAGCGCCCCCTTCCGGCACCCGTTCGCATGACCGACGTCCTGCAACTCGCCATCGAGCTGATCTCCCGCCCGTCGGTCACCCCGGACGACGCCGGCTGCCAGGCCCTCGTCGCCGAGCGCCTGCGTCGCGCCGGGTTCGCCTGCGAATCGCTGCGCTTCGGCGCCGTCGACAACCTCTGGGCCAGCCACGGCGAAGGCGGCCCTGTGCTGCTGCTGCTCGGCCACACCGACGTGGTGCCGGCCGGGCCGGTGGAGGCCTGGGCCAGCGATCCGTTCGCGCCGGAGATCCGCGACGGCGTGCTGTACGGGCGCGGCGCGGCGGACATGAAGAGCGGCGTGGCCGCCTTCGTCGTCGCGCTCGAACGCTTCGTGGCCGCGCGCCCCGGGCATTCGGGCACGGTCGCGCTGCTGCTGACCTCGGACGAGGAGGGCGACGCCGTCGACGGCGTGCGCCGCGTCGCCGACGCGCTGCGCGAGCGCGGGCAGCGCATCGACTGGTGCATCACCGGCGAACCGTCGTCGACCCGGCGCCTGGGCGACCTGCTGCGCGTCGGCCGACGCGGCACGCTGTCGGCGACGCTGTCGGTGCGCGGCGTCCAGGGCCACGTCGCCTACCCGGAAAAGGCGCGCAACCCGATCCACCAGGCGCTGCCTGCGCTGGCGGAGCTGGCGGCGCGACGATGGGACGAGGGCTACGAACGCTTCCCGCCCACCAGCCTGCAGGTCAGCAACGTGCATGCCGGCACCGGCGCCAACAACGTCATTCCCGGCGAGCTGCAGGCGCTGTTCAACCTGCGCTACAACCCGCATTGGGACGCCGCGCGGCTTGAGGCCGAATGCGAAGCGGTCCTGCGCCGCCACGGGCTCGACTACGCCATCCACTGGCACCGCGGCGGCGAGCCGTTCTTCACCCCAGACGGCCCCCTGCGCGCGTCCGCGCGCGAGGTGCTGGCGGCCTTCGTGGGCGCCGCGCCAGAGGAGAGCACCGGCGGCGGCACGTCGGATGCGCGCTTCATCGCGCCGTTGGGCGCGCAGTGCATCGAGATCGGCCCGGTCAACGCCAGCATCCACAAGGTCGACGAGCACGTCGCCGTCGCCGACCTGCAGGCGCTACCCGATCTCTACCTGTCCCTGATCGAACGCCTGCTGTCGTAGGAGCGCCCCATGGGCGCGATGGCCTTTCGCGGGGAAAGCCATCGCGCCCGTGGGGCGCTCCGACAGGGTTGCGCCGAGTCGGGCAGGGTTGCGCCGAGTCGCGCAGGGGTGCGCCGAGTCGGGGCGGCCGGTGCTTGCCAGCGGCCGCCGAACCGGTTAGCGTCGACGCGATGCCTCGCCCGACCGCCATCGCCCGCAACGCCGCCAACCGCAACAATCGCGGCTCGAACAATCGCGCGCGCAAACCGCGGGCGGGCGACTAGGCGGGCCACTAGGCCGTTCCAGCCAGGCATCCCGAAACCCGCGCCCGGCGCGGGTTTTTCGTTTCCGCGCAGGGCGCTCCCACCGCCGGCCACGGCCGGCACAAGGAGTCCCGCCATGTGTTCCATCCTCGGTGCCTTCGACCTGCGGCCCGGCGCCGACCTGTCCGCCCTGCGCCCGCTGGCCTTGTCCCTCTCCGCCCTGCAGCGCCACCGCGGCCCCGACTGGAGCGGCGTGCACGCCAGCCCGCACGCCCTGCTGGTGCACGAGCGCCTCGCCATCGTCGATCCGGACGGCGGCGCGCAGCCGCTGCGCTCGGCCGACGGCGCGCTGGCGCTCGCGGTGAACGGCGAGGTCTACAACCACCGCGAGCTCGAGCAGTCGCTGCGCCGGGCGTACGACTTCCGGACTGGCTCGGACTGCGAGGTGATCAATGCGCTGTACGCACAGGATCCGGATCCCGGCGCCTGGCTCGGCCGGCTCAACGGCATCTTCGCCTTCGCGCTGTGGGACGAGGCGCGCGGCCGCGCGGTGCTCGCGCGCGACCCGATCGGCGTCTGCCCGCTGTACTGGGGCCACGACGGCGACGGCCGGCTGTGGGTGGCCTCGGAGATGAAGGCGCTGGCGCGGCTGTGCGACGACGTCGCGCAGTTCCCGCCCGGGCACTGGTACGACGGCGCCGCCGGCACGCTGCACAGGTACTACGACCGCCCGTGGCGTGCGCACGACGCGACCCGTGGCGTGGAAGTCCCGCCCGCCGAACTGCGCGGGGCCCTCGAGCGCGCCGTGCACCGCCAGCTGATGAGCGACGTGCCCTACGGCGTGCTGCTGTCCGGCGGCCTGGATTCCTCGCTGGTCGCGGCCGTCGCCGCGCGCTTCGCCCGCCGACGGGTCGAGGACGACGATGCCTCCGAGGCCTGGTGGCCGCGGCTGCACTCGTTCGCCATCGGCCTGGAAGGCTCGCCGGACCTCGCCGCGGCGCGGATCGCCGCGGACGCCATCGGCACCGTGCACCACGGCTTCACCTACACGCTGGAGGAGGGCATCGACGCGCTGCCCGACGTGGTCCACCACGTCGAGAGCTACGACGTCACCACCATCCGGGCGTCCACGCCGATGTTCCTGCTCGCGCGGCGGATCAAGGCGATGGGCGTGAAGATGGTGCTGTCGGGCGAGGGCAGCGACGAGGCCTTCGGCGGCTACCTGTACTTCCACAAGGCGCCGGACGCGCGTGCCTTCCACGAGGAGACGGTGCGCAAGCTCGACGCGCTGCACCTGTACGACTGCCTGCGCGCCAACAAGTCGATGATGGCCTGGGGCGTGGAGGCGCGGGTGCCGTTCCTGGACCTCGAGTTCCTCGACGTGGCGATGCGGATGGATGCGCGCGCGAAGATGGCCGGCGCCGGCGCGGACGGGAGGGTGCGCATCGAGAAGGCGGTGCTGCGCGAGGCCTTCGCGGGCGTGCTGCCGGACGAGATCCTGTGGCGGCAGAAGGAGCAGTTCAGCGACGGCGTCGGCTACGGCTGGATCGATGGGCTGAAGGCGCACGCGGAGCGGCAGGTGGGCGATCGTGAATTCGCGGAGTCGGCGCGGCGGTTCCCGGTCAACCCGCCGCAGACGAAGGAGGCCTGCTGGTACCGCCGCCTGTTCGACGAGGCGTTCCCGGGCGAGACCTGCGCGCGCACGGTGCCGGGCGGCAGGTCGATCGCGTGCTCGTCGCCGGCGGCGATCGCGTGGGACGCGGCCTTCGCCGCGGCGGCCGACCCGTCGGGACGCGCCGTGGCCGGCGTGCACAACGCCGCGCTGGGCTGAGCGCCGGTTTCGCCCTCGGCCTCTGTGGGAGCGGCTTCAGCCGCGATCTGGTCGCGACCGACGTCGACGATGTGGGAGCGACGGAAGTCGCGACGGGCTTTCGCCGCGAATCGGGTCGCGACTTCCGTCGCTCCCACAGGAAGCCTTCGTCGCGACATCGTCGCCGGGAGCTCGCGGCTGAAGCCGCTCCCACCCAGGGCATCAGGGGTGCAGCGTCAGCATGTGCTCGGTCTTGCCCGGCAGGAATGGCGTCGCCCGCCCGTGCACCCAGTCCTCGTGGCCCGCGCCCCAGAACGGCGACAGCGGATGCCCGCTCTGGCCGCCGGGCATGTGGATGAAGCCGTCGGCCTCGTGGCCGGGCGAGACGACCATGCGCTCGGAGGCGCCGAACGCGGGCGCGGCCACGCGCGGCATGTTGCTGTCGCCGTCCAGCGGATCGGGCGGCATGCAGAGGAAGCGCTTGCCGAGCAGCGGGACCGCCTCGGCGAGCGGGTGGCAGATCCGCGCGGTGTTGCGTTCGCCCCAGCCGCGGGCGGCCAGCGGCCCCTGCGCGGAGAGTTCGTCGCGCACCTCGCGCGCGGCATCCTCCATCAACGCGTCCCAGGACTCGAAGCGCCGCGACAGCAGGTGCCGGGGCCGCTGCTGCAGCAAGGGCCAGGCGACGCCCTCGAACTGCGCCACGCGGGGCATCCGGAAGCCGGGGCCGAGCGCCGCCAGCGCCGGCGCGGCGAGGCCGTCCTCGATGCGCGCGATCACTGCCAGCCGCCACGCGCGCACGATGCGGTAGCCCGCCGAGCCGGCGCTGGCCCGCCCCGACCAGTCGCCGGACGCGCCCGACAGCGCGGCCAGCGCGGGCGACTTCGCGCGCGCCGCCTCGTCGCGCAGCAAGCGCTGCCAGCGCTGCAGGAACAGCGCGCGGTCGTCGAGCTGGATCGCGAGCAGATCGCGCTCGGACAGGCGGCGCTTCGCGAACAGGCCGTCGCGGATCTGGCGCGCGCGCGCACCCAGGTCGTAGCCGCCGTTGCCGACGCGCTGGAGCTCGGCGCCGTCCAGCACGCGGGCGTTGGCCGTCCACAGGCGCCCGGACGCAGGATCGACCACGCGCGGCGCGTGCGCGGTGGCGATGCCCCAGCCGGTGCAGGACGCGACCGGCGCCCGATCGCCCGCTTCCGGCAAGGGCGGCGCGTTCTCGACCAGGCGCTGCGCGGAGCATCCCTCACCGCGTTCGGGCAGCGGCCCCAGCAGCCGCCATGCGATCCGTCCGTGGCCGTCGGCGACGAGCAGGTTCTGGGTCGGCAGGGCGGTGCCGTCGGCGATGCGCAGCGCGGCATCCAGGTCGCCGGCGCGCGCGAAGCCGGCCAGGCCCAGGTTGAGCGCGCCCGGCAGGTGCGCGGTCCAGCGCAGCGCGAGCGCGCTGCCGTCGGGCTCGCGCTCGAGGATCGGACCCCAGGCGGTGTCCGCGACCTCGAGCACCTGGTCCGGCTTGCCCGCGACGCGGATCGTTTCGCGGTGCAGCGCGACCGGCGTGCACGACGGCGGCGCCTGCCCGGCCCGGCACGGCAGGACCCGCGACCAGTCGGTGGTGTCGGCGTAGCTGTTGGTGAACGCCCACGCGACATGGCCGTTGCTGCCCACCACCACCGCCGGCAAGCCGGGCAGGGTGAATCCCTGCACGTCGACCTTGCCTCCCGGCGCGCCGGCGTCCCGGTAGCGCAGGCGCGCCCGGAACCAGAGGTTGGGCGCGCGCAGGCCCAGGTGCATGTCGTCGGCGACGATCGCGCGCCCGTCGGCGGTCAACGCGCCGGCGACGGCGAAGTTGTTGCTGCCCGGAAAGAAACCGGCCGCCGCAGGCGGCCCACCGACGCCTCTCTCCCGCCCGGCGGGAGAGAGGGGGACCGCCCGCGGAGCGGGGGGTGGAGTGAGGGCAAGCGCCAGCGGATCGTCCCT
>JAYRKR010000070.1:0-18713 GCA_041905645.1 Luteimonas sp. | reverse complement strand
GGCTTCGTGGTGGCCGTAGCCTGTGGGAGCGACGGAAGTCGCGACGGCACTCCCGACACAGGGCGGCGTCGCGGCTTCCGTCGCCCCCACAAGAACAGGGACAGCCCGGGCCAGGGCCGACAGTGCGAGCCCGGGCCGCGCCGCGATTCAAGGCACCTGCTTGAGCGCGGCCACGATCGCGGGCTCGAGCTGCTTCAGCGCGGCGTCGTCCGTCTGGTCTGCCTCGATGTACAGGCTCATCAGGAACGCCATCAGGTCGTGGCGCCGCGCCAGCCAGCCTTCATCGGCATAGGCCTGCGCGGCGTCGCCGAGCCGCGGCACCAGCGCGGCGAACCACGCCTGCCAGTCGGCGTCCGAATACACGCCGCGCCTGGCCGCGTACAGCACCGGCCGCGCCAGCCGGCCCGGCTCGCCGAACACGTAGGCGTGCCCGCCGGCCGGCACCGCCTGCACGGCGACCGCGGCGAGGATCGCGTCGAGCTGCGCGCGATCCAGGGCCGGGTTCAGCGCCAGCTGCATCAGCCAGTCGGCGCCGTGCGCGACGCCGTGGCGCCAGCCTTCGCGCTGGTCGAAGCCGCGATAGTCGTCGACCGCGCGCAGGTAGCCGGTCGCCGCGTCGACCATCGCCGCGCGCTCCACCGGCGTCATCCACGGCTGCACCCGGTCGGTGCGCGCGACCTCCGACAGCACCAGCGCGGCGAACGGGCGCCGGAAACCGTCGGCATCGCCGCCGTCCAGCATCGGGTACAGCGCATCGCGCAGCCTGCGCAGCGCGTCGGCATCGAAATCGCCGGCGCGCATCCACTGCGCCAGCGCCTCGTAGGCGATGCCGTCGCGCAGCGCGGGATCCGGGTCGGCGAGGCAGGCGACCAGCCCCTCGGCCAGCGCCCGCTTGTCGCCGGCGTCGGGCACGGTGAACTTCAGCGCCTTGAGCGCCTGCAGCGACGCCACCGTCTGGCCTTCGGGCGGGCACGCTCGGGCGAACGCCGGCAGCGCGCACAGCGCGAGCGCCGCGACATGCAGCGCGCGCCTCACGACGATGCCTGCCTGCGCCGCCACAGGCGCCGGAACAGCGCGACGGCGACGCCCAGCACGACCAGCACCGGCACCAGGAAGGCCAGCGCGCGGATCGTCCACGCGGTGCCGGCCGACAGCGTGCCGCCGAAGTCGCGCAGCGCCTGGCCGATCTCGTTGCGCCCGCTCTCGGCCGGAGGCGGCTGGAAGTCCAGGGTCAGCTCCTGGGTGTCGATGCGGCGCCGGTGCCGGGCGCCCTCGCGCTCGGCAGCGTCGAGCTGGGCCTGGGCCTCGGCGAGCTGGCGCGAGAGCGCGATCATGTCGGCCACCGCCAGGTCGCGGCGCTGCTGGAACTCGCGCAGCCGCGCCAGCTCGTTGCGCAGCCGTTCCTGCACCAGGGCGTTGTCGCGCACCTGCACCGCGAGGTCCTCCGCGTGCGTGCTGCGGCTGCCCACCCGCGCGCCCTCGCCGGCCAGCGCGATCATCGGCTCGACCCCGGCCGGCACGATGCGCATGCCGAGACTCGCGCTCGGCCAGTCGCCGGCCTGGGTGCGCGCGTCGAGCACCACGCAAGCGCCGAACCGGCCGCCTTCGCAGGCCGCCTTCGCCGCCTGCATCCGCGCCGCGATCCGGTCCGCCGGCAGCACGATCGCGACCTGGTGCTCGTAGGCCAGCATCGCCTGCATGCCGTCGGCCGCGTCGGCGGCCCGTGCGCCGGCATCCGCGGCGGGCGCCGGAGGCGCCGCGGCGAAGCCGGCGACGCCCACGGCGGACTCCTGCGCCTGCCTTCCACACGAGGCCAGCGCCATCGTCGCGGCCAGCACCCATCCCCCTCGTTTCATCGCGCGCATGTGAGCTCCTGTCGTTCGCGCCGTCGCGGCGCCGCGCTGCCAACGTCCCGCCGCGGCGGCCGGGGTTGCCGCTACAGGGAGGCGCCGTCGAACTGCGTGACCTGCAGCGCCGACAGGTCCACGTCCGGCAGGCAGCGCACGTTGACCGCGGCGGTGGGCTGGCCGGTCTTCGGGTGGATGGCCTCGCTGAAGGGCGAGATCCCGCAGGTCAGGCAGAAGTGGTGGGCGATCAGCTCCTTGTTGAAGCGATACGTCCCGTAGTTCGATTCCGGCGTCCTGAGCGTGAGCGCCTCGCGCGGGAAGAAGGCGAGCAGGCCGCCGCGACGGCGGCACATCGAGCAGTTGCAGTCGAACGCCGTGGCGACCTCGCCTTCGAGCTCGACGGCGACGGCGCCGCAGTGGCAGCTTCCCTGGTGGACCATGGCGAACGCTCCGGCGAGGTGGCAACGCACCATAGCGCGACCGCGCGGCACGCGCATGCGCCGTCGTTGGCGGTCCGCGCGGCCGCGGGCCGCTTCGTGACAGAATCGGGGGCTTCCCGCCACACCGGAACCGCCATGCGCCAGACCCTGCCCGCCGTCGCCCTGCTCGCCCTCGCCCTCGCCGCCTGCCAGCCGCAGGCGCCGTCCACGCCCGCCGGCGGCGACGCCGCGCAGGCCGAGGCCGCCAAGCCCGATGCGAAGGCCGAGGCCGCCTTCGCCGCGCTCTCCAGGGAATGGCTCGACGGCTGGCTGCAGCTCAACCCGGTCAACGCCACCCAGGTCGGCGACCACCGCTTCGACGACCGGATCGACGACCTCGGCGCCGCCGGCCGGCAGAAGGCCGTGGCGTTCAACAAGGGCATCCTCGCCAAGCTCGACGCCATCGACACCGCGAAGCTCTCGCGCGAGAACCAGGTCGACGCGCTGATCCTGCGCAACCAGGCCGAGGGCGACATCTGGAACCTCGAGACCTTCCAGTCCTGGGCCTGGGACCCGCAGGTCTACAGCGGCCTGGCCGGCGGCGCGATCTACAACCTGATGGCGCGCGAGTTCGCGCCGATGCCGCAGCGGCTGAAGTCGGCGACCGCGCGCATGCGGGAGATCCCCGCGCTGTTCGCGCAGATGCGCGAGAACCTCGACCCGGCCCGGGTGCCGAAGATCCACGCCGAAACGGTGGCGAAGCAGAACGCGGGCCTGCTGGAACTGGTCGACCAGTTCATCACCCCCAACGCCGGCCAACTCTCTGGCGACGACCGCAAGCAGCTCGACGACGCGGTCGCCACCCTGCGCAAGGCGGTGGCCGAACAGCAGGAATGGCTCGACAAGACCCTGGTGCCCAATGCCAAGGGCGACTTCCGCATCGGCGCCAAGCTCTACGACGAGAAGCTGAAGTTCGCGCTGAACTCCGCGCTCTCGCGCACGGAGATCAAGCAGCGCGCCGAGGCCGAGATGAAGCGCGTGCGCGGGGAGATGTACGCGATCGCGCAGACCGTGCTCAAGGGCAGGCCCGGCGCGCCCGAGATGCCCGACTCGCCGACGCCGGACCAGCAGCAGAAGGCGATCGAGGCCGCGCTCGAGCTCACCTACGCCGAGCATCCGGCGCGCGACCAGGTCGTGGACGCCGCGAAGCAGGCGCTGGCCGACGCCACCGCGTTCGTGAAGGCGAAGGACCTGGTGACGGTGCCGAACGACCCGGTCAGGATCATCCTGATGCCGGAGTTCCAGCGCGGCGTCGCGGTCGCCTACTGCGACTCGCCCGGCCCGCTCGACAAGGGCCTGGCCACCTACTTCGCGATCTCGCCGATCCCCGACGACTGGACCGCCCAGCAGACCGAGTCCTTCCTGCGCGAGTACAACTCGCGGATGATCCAGCTGCTGGCGATCCACGAGGCGATGCCGGGGCACTACCTGGAGGGCGCGCATTCGGCCCAGTTCCCCTCGACCCTGCGCGCGGTGCTGCGCTCGGGCCTGTTCGCCGAGGGCTGGGCGGTCTACACCGAGAAGATGATGGCCGACGCCGGCTACGACGACAACGACCCGCTGTTCCGCCTCACCCAGCTCAAGTTCTACCTGCGCACGATCTCCAACGCGATCCTCGACCAGGGCGTGCACGTCGACGGCTGGTCGCGCGAGCAGGCGATGGAGCTGATGACCAGGCAGGCCTTCCAGCAGGAGCGCGAGGCCGCCGGCAAGTGGGTGCGCGCGCAGCTGAGCTCGGCGCAGCTGCCCACCTACTTCGTCGGCGTGCAGGAGCACTTCGACACCCGCAAGGCGGTGGAGGCGAAGCTCGGCGACAAGTTCGACCTGAAGCAGTACAACGACCAGGTGCTGTCCTACGGCGCCCCGCCGGTGCGCTTCGTGCGCGAGCTGATGCTGGACCAACCCATCGAATAACCCGCGACCGCTTTCGTGGGAGCGGCTTCAGCCGCGAGCTTTCGCGTTTGTAGGAGCGACGGAAGTCGCGAGGCTGTTGCCGGGAATGCTTCGCGACTTCCGTCGCTCCTACAAAGCCAAAGCCAAGAACAAAAGGCAGAAGCAGTCCTGCTAGGGCCGGCGCTCCCCGCGTTCGGGCAGGAACCGCAGGCCCACCCCGGGCTCGGTGGCGATGTAGCGCGGCGCGGCGGCGGCGTCGCCGAGCTTCTGCCGCAGCTTGCCCACCAGGATGCGCAGGTAGTGGGTGTCCTGCTGGTGGGTCGGCCCCCACAGCTCGCGCAGCAGCTGCGGCTGGGTGACCACGCGGCCCGCGTTGCGCAGCAGCAGCGACAGCAGCGCGAATTCCTTGCGGCTCAGCGCGACCGCCTCGCCCGCCAGGGTCACCTCGCGCCCGGGCAGGTCGATGCGCAGGACGCCGTCGTCGAACACCGGCAGCGACCCCGCGGGCGCCGCGTGCGCACGCAGCAGGCGGCGCACGCGCGCCATCAGCTCCTGCACGCCGAACGGCTTGGTGACGTAGTCGTCGGCGCCCGAGTCGAGCGCGGCGACCTTGCCGGCCTCGTCCGCGCGCACGGTCAGCATGATCACCGGCACCTGCGACCACTGCCGCAGCTCCCGCAGCACCTCGTGCCCGTCCCGGTCCGGCAGGCCGATGTCGAGGATCACCAGGTCGGCGCCGTGCGTGGCCAGCGCGGCGAGCCCGTCGCCGCCGCTGGCGGCCAGTTCGACGCGGTAGCCCTGCGCGCGCAGGCTGATGTCGAGGAACTTGCGGATCTGCGGCTCGTCGTCGACGACCAGCACGCGCGCCGGCGGCGCGGAGGGATTGCGGGCGGCGTCCTCAGTCATCGGGTGGCGGTTCGGCCCGGGGCGGCGACATCAGCGGCAGGGTAATCCGGATCGTGGTGCCGCGGCGATCGCCGTCCTCCGGCCCGCCGGGCGGGGCCCCGCCGCCGCCGCGGCGCGCGCCGACCATGCCGCGCACGATGGTCAGGCCGAGGCCGGTGCCCTCGCGGCCGCGATCGCCGCGCTCGACGCTGTAGAACATGTCGAAGATGCGCTTGCGCTCCTCCTCGGGGATGCCCGGGCCGCGGTCGCGCACGTCGATGCGCAGCGCCTGCCCCGGGCCCGGCGCGGCGGCGTTCCCCACCAGCCGCACGCGGACGTCGACGGCCTCGCCGGGTGGCGAGAACTTGGCCGCGTTCTCCAGCACGTTGAACAGGGCCTGCTCGATCAGCGCCGGATGCACCCAGATCGGCGCCAGCCCGGGCGCGACGTCGACGTCGAAGCGCGCCGACGGCTGGTAGCGCTGCAGCCGCGACACCGCCGAGCCGATCAGCTCGTCGACGCCGATCCAGTCGCGGTTGAGGGGCAGGCCGCCGTGCCCGAGCCGGGTCATGTCGAGCAGGTTCTGGATGTAGCGGTCCAGCCGCTCGCCCTCCAGGCGGATGGTGTCGAGCAGGCCCCGCCGATCGGCCTCGTCCATGGCCGCGCCGTAGTTCTCCAGGCTGCTCGCCGAGCCGATGATCGAGGCCAGCGGCGAGCGCAGGTCGTGCGAGACCGACGACAGCAGGGCCGAGCGCAGCCGCTCGGTCTCGCCGCCGACCCGCGCGGCCTCCAGGTCCTCGACCAGGCGGGTGCGCACGATCGCCTGCGCGATGTCGTCGGCCATGGCCTCGGCGAGGCGGCGGCGCTCGGCGCCGAGGTGCGCGTCGCGCTCGCCGAAGCGCAGGCCGATCACGCCGGACACCGCGTGCTCGTCCGGCAGCGGCAGGAACCACCAGTCGGAAGCGGCCAGGGTGTCGGTGTAGTGGCCGGCGGGCTGGTGGTGGCGCTGCGCCCAGTCGGCGGCGGCGCGGTCCTTGTCGTTCGGCGGCGGCGCGCCCTCCGGCAGGTGGTCGTCGCCGTCGATGCGGATCCACGTCGCGGCGTCGAGGGACGCGCGCAGGGCGCCGCGCGCCGCGTCCACGACCTGGCCGAGGTCGGCCGCGCTGGCCAGGCGCCGCCCCAGCGCCTGCAGCGCCGTGGCGTGCGCGTTCGCCGCGCGCAGCGCCAGCACCTGCTGGCGCAGGCGCGAGGCCAGGCGCCCGGCCACCACCGCTGCGAGCAGGAACAGCAGCACCGTCACCACGCCCTGGCGCGCGCCGATGAAGAACGTGAAGCGCGGGTCGAGGAAGAAGAAGTTGTAGGCCAGGAAGCACAGCACCGCGGCCAGCATCGCCGCGCGCAGGCGCGTGCGCGCGGCGACCAGCAGCACCGCGACGATGAACACCATCGACAGGTCGTCGAGCTGGACCCAGCGCTCGGCCAGCGCCGCCACCGCCACCGCCACGGCGCTGCCGAGCGCGGCGATGCCGGCGTCGCGCCAGTCGCCCGCGCCGAACGGGCTGTGGAAGCGACGGCGCGAGCGCGCCCGGGCCTCCGGCGTGCTGACGATGGTCAGCTCGAAATGCGCGCCGAACTGCAGCAGCTGCTGCGTCAGCGTGCGGTTGACCATGCGCGCCCAGGGCCGCTCGCGGGTACGCCCGAGCACGATGGTGGAAACGCCGTTCTGCGCGGCGTGGTCGAGCAGCGCGTCGACGATGCTGTTGCCGTGCAGGACCGCCGAGTCGCCGCCGAGCCGCCGCGCCAGCGCGAACGCGCGGTCGAGCTCGCGCTGCACCGCCGCGTCCTGCGCGCCGCCGCGCTGCACCGTCACCACCGTCCACGGCGAGGCACGGCGCTCGGCGATCCGGCGCCCGACCCGCACCAGGTACTCCGACTGCCCGCGCCCGTCGATCGCGATCAGCACGCCGCGCCGGAGGCTCATCCCGGGCAGGCCGCGCGCGGCCTGGGTTTCGCGCAGGTCGCTGTCGACCCGGTCGGCGGCCGTCTGCATCGCCAGCTCGCGCAGCGCCGCCAGGTTCGACGGCGAGAAGAACGCCTGCAGCGCCTGCGCCGCCTGGTCCGGCACGTACACCTTGCCGTCGCGCAGGCGCTGGATCAGCTCGCGCGGCGGCAGGTCGACCAGCACGATGTCGCGCAGGCGGTCGAACACGCTGTCGGGCACGGTTTCGCCGACGCGCACGCCGGTGATCCGGTGCACGACGTCGTTGAGGCTCTCCAGGTGCTGGATGTTGATCGTCGTGTAGACGTCGATGCCGGCGTCGAGCAGCTCGGCCACGTCCTGCCAGCGCCGCTCGTGGCGGCTGCCCGGCGCGTTGCGGTGCGCCAGCTCGTCCACCAGCGCGACCTGCGGCCGGCGCGCCAGCATCGCGTCCAGGTCGAACTCCTGCAGGCGATGGCCGGCATGCGCGAGCGTCCTGCGCGGCAGGATTTCAAGGCCGTCCAGCAGCGCGGCCGTCTCGGCCCGGCCGTGGGTTTCGACCACCCCGACCACCACGTCCACGCCCTGGCGCCTGAGCTCGGCGGCGCGCGAGAGCATGGCGTAGGTCTTGCCCACGCCGGGCGCCGCGCCCAGGAACACCTTGAGCTGGCCGCCGCGCTCGCGCTGCAGCTCGCCCAGCAGGGCGTCGGCCTGGGCCTGGCGGGCGTCGGTCATGCGCCGTATCCGGGGAACGGACCGGGAACGGATCCCGCCATGCGACCACCCTCCGCGCCGCCGTCCCGGCGGAAGCCGGGACCTGCTTCGATTCTAGGCCCTGCACGGCCGGGGCAAATCGGCGCCCGCTGCTGCCGGCAGGACGGTGTCCGGGTCGCGCGGGGCGTCACTTGCCCTCGTCCAGCGCCAGGTTCAACGCCAGCACGTTCACCCGCGGCTCCCCGAGCAGGCCGAGCTGCCTGCCTTCGGTATGCAGGGCGATCAGGCGCTCGACCTGCGCGACTTCCATGCCGCGCGCCTTCGCGACGCGCGCCGCCTGCACGCGCGCGCCCGCGGGCGTGATGTCGGGGTCCAGGCCGCTGCCGGACTGGGTGAGCAGGTCGATCGGCACGCCGGCGGGCGCGATGCCCTCGCGCGCGGCGACGGCGGCCCGCGTTTCGGCGATGCGCTTGCGCAGGTCGGGGTTGCCGCGCGCCTGGTTGCTGCCCGCGGCGGCCATCGGGTCGTAGCCGGCGGCGCTGGGGCGCGCCCGGAAATAGCCGTCGGCGACGAAGGGCTGCGCGACCAGCGCCGAGGCGATCGGCCTGCCGTCGCGCTCGACCAGGCTGCCGGCGGCCTGGCGGGGGAACAGCAGGCTGCCCAGGCCGGCCCCGGCCAACGAGTACAGGAAGCCCGCCACCAGCAGCGTCGCGAGCGCCAGCCCGAGCGAGCCGCGCAGGCCGCCGCCGGTGTCAACGAGGGGGTGTGTCCGCGAATCCATGTCCATCTCCAGATGACTCTGCTTCTTTGCCCATGCGGGCGTGCCCTTGCCGCCCCCGTCGCGGAGCGGACCTCCGCCGCTACGTTCCGAACAGCGCCAACGCCATGTCGATCAGCTTGATGCCGATGAACGGCAGCACCACCCCGCCCACGCCGTAGACCAGCATGTTCCTGCGCAGCAGCGACACCGCGCTGGCCGGCTTGAAGCGCACGCCGCGCAGCGCCAGCGGGATCAGCGCCGGAATGACCAGCGCGTTGAAGATCAGCGCCGCCAGCACCGCGTTGGCCGGGCTGGACAGGCGCATCACGTTCAGCGCGGCCATCTGCGGGATCGCGGCGGCGAAGATCGCCGGCAGGATCGCGAAGTACTTGGACACGTCGTTGGCCAGCGAGAACGTGGTCAGCGCGCCGCGCGTGATCAGCTGCTGCTTGCCGACCTCGACCACCGCCAGCAGCTTGGCCGGGTCCGAGTCCAGGTCGACCATGTTGCCGGCCTCCTTCGCGGCCTGCGTGCCCGAGTTCATCGCCAGGCCGACGTCGGCCTGCGCCAGCGCCGGCGCATCGTTGGTGCCGTCGCCGACCATCGCGATCAGGCGGCCGCCGGCCTGCTCGGCGCGGATGCGGGCGAGCTTGTCCTCGGGCGTGGCCTCGGCGATGAAGTCGTCGACGCCGGCCTCGGCGGCGATCGCGGCCGCGGTCAGCGGGTTGTCGCCGGTGATCATCACCGTGCGCACGCCCATCGCGCGCAGCCTGGCGAAGCGCTCCTTCACCCCGTGCTTGACCACGTCGGACAGCTCGACCACGCCCAGCAGGTGCCTGCCCTCCGCGACCACCAGCGGCGTGGCGCCGCTGCGCGCGACCTGGTCGATGCGCGCCGCGAGCTCCGGCACGGCCTGGCCGCCGAGCGACTGCACGTGCCTGACGATGGCATCGCCGGCGCCCTTGCGGATCGTACGGCCGTCGACGTCCACGCCGGACATGCGGGTCTGCGCACTGAACTGCACGTAGTCGGCGCGCGCCGGCTCGGCCACGGTGCTGCCCTGCTCGCGCGCCAGCCTGACGATGGACTTGCCCTCGGGCGTCGGGTCCGCCAGCGACGACAGCAGCGCGGCATCGCGCAGCTGCGTGGCGTCGACGCCCGCGAGCGGATGGAAGACGGTCGCCTGGCGGTCGCCGTGGGTGATGGTGCCGGTCTTGTCCAGCAGCAGCACGTCGACGTCGCCGGCCACCTCCACCGCCTTGCCCGACTTGGCCAGCACGTTCGCCGACAGCGCGCGGTTCATGCCGGCGATGCCGATCGCCGGCAGCAGGCCGCCGATCGTGGTCGGGATCAGGCACACCAGCAGCGCGATCAGCAGCAGCGTGTCCACCTTCACGCCGACGAAGGCGCCGAGCGCGGGCAGCGTGGCGCAGACGATCAGGAAGGTCAGCGTCATCGCCGCCAGCAGCATGGTCAGCGCGATCTCGTTGGGCGTCTTCTGCCGGTTGGCGCCTTCCACCAAAGCGATCATGCGGTCCAAAAAACTGTGGCCGGGCTCGGCGGTGATGCGCACGACGATCTCGTCCGACAGCACCTTGGTGCCGCCGATCACGCCGGAGCGGTCGGTGCCGGCCTCGCGCAGCACCGGCGCGGACTCGCCGGTGACGGCCGATTCGTTGATCGTGGCGACGCCGCGCTCGATCTCGCCGTCGGCGGGGATCAGCCCGCCAGCGGACACGACCACCAGGTCGCCGGGGCGCAGCTGCGCCGCGGGGATCGTCTTCTCGGCGCCGGCACCGGCGCCGACGCCGCCATCGAGCCTGCGCGCGGTCAGGTCGCGGCGCGCGGCGCGCAGCGACGCGGCCTGGCCGCGCCCGCGCGCCTCGGCCACCGCTTCGGCGAAATTGGCGAACAGCACGGTGACGAACAGGATCGCCGTCACCGCCCAGCCGAAGCTGGCGTCGCCATCGCCGAACAGCGCGATCAGCGCGGACAGGATCGTGCCGCCCATCACCACCGCCATCACCGGACTCTCGACCAGGTGGCGCGGCGCCAGCTTGACGAAGGATTCGACCAGCGCCTGGCGGAGCGCGTCGGCGTCGATCAGGGCCGGATGGTCGGCGCGGGTCTTGGTCTTGTGCGTGGTTTCGCTCATGGGAATTCCCCGCTCAGTTCGCGACGAGCGTGAGGTGGTCGGCGATCGGGCCCAGCACCAGCGCCGGCATGAACTGCAGCACGGTCAGCACCACGATCACCGCGACAAGGGTCAGCGAGAACGTCGCCGACTCGATCCGCAGCGTGCCCGGGCCCTGCGGTGCGACGCGCTTGCGCGCCATCCGGCCGGCCACGGCCAGCGGCACGATCATCGCGGGGAACCGGCCCAGCGCCAGCGCCAGCGCGCAGCTCAGGTTCCACCAGTAGGTGTTGTCGCCCAGGCCTTCGAAGCCGGACCCGTTGTTGGCGTAGGCCGAGGTGTACTCGTAGAACACCTGGCTGACGCCGTGGAAGCCCGGATTGGAGTTGCCGGTGAGCTGCGGCAGCGCTACGGCCAGCGCGGTCAGGCCGAGCAGGACCAGCGGCTGCAGCAGGATCAGCAGCGCCAGCAGCTTCACTTCCGGCGCCTCGATCTTGCGCCCGAACAGTTCCGGCGTGCGCCCGGTCATCAGGCCGGCCAGGAACACCCCCAGCAGCAGGTACACCAGGAACTGCTGCAGGCCGCAGCCGATGCCGCCCCAGATGGCGTTGATCAGCATGTCGGCCAGCGCCACCAGGCCGGTCAGCGGCGCCACCGAATCGAGCATGCCGTTCACCGAGCCGTTGTTGACCTGGGTGGTAGTCGCGGCCCACAGGCCGGTGGCGTCGGCGCCGATGCGCACCTCCTTGCCTTCCAGCAGCGCCGGGTCGGCCGCGGTGGCGCTGTGCGCCTCGGACCAGATCGCCAGGCCCGAGGACGCCACCGACATCAGCAGCATCGTGCCGAACACCAGCGCGCCCAGGCGGCGGCGCCCGGTCAGCGGCCCGATCATGAAGATCACGGCCACCGGGATCAGCAGGATCCCGAAGTTCTCGATCAGGTTCGACAGCGGCGTCGGATTCTCCAGCGGCATCGTGCTGTTGGGGCCGTACCAGCCGCCGCCGTTGGAGCCCAGCTGCTTGGCCGCGACCATCGGCGACACCGGGCCGACCGGGATCTTCTGCGCCTTCAGTTCGGCACCCCGGTCGATCGTCGTCACCGTCGGCCCGGCCGACAGCGTGGCGGGCACGCCCTGGCCGGTGAGCAGCAGCGAGAACAGCAGGCACAGCGGCAGCATGAAGCGGAACGTCGGGCGCACCGTGTCGGCCCAGTAGTTGCCGACATCGCGGTCGGTCTCGCCGGCGGCATGGCCCTGTGCGTCCGCACGCGCCATCGCCTGGCGGCCGCCGGACAGCCCGCGCAGGGTCGCGACGACCATCGCCAGGCCCATCATCGGCGTGATGACCTGCAGGCCGACGATGCCGACCATCTGCGACAGGTAGGACAGCTGCGCCTGGCCCGAGTAGTGCTGCTGGTTGGTGTTGGTCAGGAACGACACCATCGTGTGCAGCGCCAGGTCCCAGCGCATGTTTGGGATGCCGTCGGGGTTCAGCGGCAGCCAGGCCTGGGCCATGAACTGCGCCCAGACGATCAGGCCCACCACCAGGTTGCTCAGCGCGAAGGCCTTGGCGTAGCCGCGCCAGGTCATGCCGCGCTCCGGATCGGTGCCGATCAGCCGGTAGACCGGCTTCTCGATCCAGCCGAACAGCGGGTCCACGCGCATCGGCGCGCCGCGCATCACCGCGGCCAGGTAGCGTCCGAGCGGCCAGCCCAGGCCGATCGCCAACGCCATTACCAGCAGGAACTCAGTCATGACGGCGTCTCGTCAGAAGCGTTCGGGATACAGGATCACGAACAGGAGGTAGGCGGTCGCGATGACGACCGCGATCGCGCAGATCAGGGCCAACCAACCGGGCATGGCAGTTCTCCTCTCAGAACGACGCCTGCAGCGCCGCTTCCATTCGGGTGCCGGCGAAATCCTCGCCGAAGAAATCCCTGGCCTTCGAATCGGTGGCGTGCGCGGTCAGGCGCGCCTCGAACGGAGCCTTGAACGCCCACACCGCGCTCACCAGCCCGTGCGCATAGCCGTCGTCGCGGCCGTCGCCATCGAGGTCCTTCAGGTCGTAGTAGCCCACCGCCGCTTCGAAGCGGAACCTGTCGTCGACCGGGAACCTGGCGCCGAGCTGGCCGTAGACGCCGGTCGCGTCGAAGCCCAGCGCCTCGTTCGACCAGCCCAGCGAGGCCCAGTAGTCGTCCTTCCAGGTCAGGGTGCCGTCGAGCTCGGTCCAGTCGAGGTCGACCGTGGTCGACGGATACTGGTAGCGCAGGACGTTGACGTCCACGGCCCAGTCGTCGCCGAGCGCATGCGCCCAGCCGACGGTGAAATCGAACTCGCTGCTGGCGTGGGTCTCAGGCGCGAACTCCACGTTCGACGCCCAGACGGCGCCGTAGAAGCCGGCTTCGCCGGACACCCTGGCGCCCGCCTGCACGGCCGGATCGCCGTGGGTCTGGGTGCTGCCGCGCCAGACGTAGTCGGTGGTGAGGGCGGCGTTGCCGCCGACCTCGACGGCGCCGGCGTCGAACGCGGCCGCCAGCGCGAGGGCGCACGCGCAGGCGGCGGGGGCCGATGGAAATCGCAGGGACATGCGTGCATCCGATGTGCGGGCGTGCCCCGATCGGGCACGGCGGAAATTCTCGGATCGCCACGCGTAAAGCCGCCATGCCCGCATGCGCACGGCCGCATAAATTCTGCGTAAAGGGAAGCCTGGATCGAGGCACTTGCCCGTCATTCCCGCGAAAGCGGGAACCCGGCGCCTTGTTTCCAACCGTTCGAAGCCTCGCTTCCGCGGGAACGACGCCGGCAGCCCGGGCGTTCCGAAGATGCCGAAGGCGGCCGCGCGCGCCGCCTCAGGCGTCGGCGGCGACGAAGCCCCCCGTCTGCCGCTGCCACAGCCGCGCGTACAGCCCGCCGCTGGCGACGAGCTCGGCGTGGGTGCCGCTTTCGACGATGCGGCCGCCGTCCATCACCACCAGCCTGTCCAGCCGCGCGATGGTGGAAAGCCGGTGCGCGATCGCGATCACCGTCTTGCCTTCCATCAGCACGTCGAGGCTGTCCTGGATCGCGGCCTCGACCTCCGAGTCCAGCGCCGAGGTCGCCTCGTCCAGCAGCAGGATCGGCGCGTCCTTGAGCAGCACCCGCGCGATCGCGATGCGCTGGCGCTGGCCGCCGGACAGCTTCACCCCGCGCTCGCCGACCTGCGCCTCGAAGCCGGTACGGCCCTCGCCGTCGACCAACGCGGCGATGAAGCCGTCGGCGCGCGCGCTGCGCACCGCCGCCGCCACCTGCGCCTCGGTGGCGTCGGGCCGGCCGTAGAGCAGGTTGTCGCGGATCGAGCGGTGCAGCAGCGAGGTGTCCTGGGTCACCACGCCGATCTGCCCGCGCAGGCTCTCCTGGGCGACGCCGGCGATGTCCTGCCCGTCGATGAGGATGCGCCCGCCCTCCAGGTCGTACAGGCGCAGCAGCACGTTGACCAGCGTCGACTTGCCGGCGCCGGACGGGCCGACCAGGCCGATGCGCTCGCCGGGCCGCACCACCAGGTCGAGGCCGGAGATCACGCCGCCGCGCTTGCCGTAGTGGAAGTGGATGTCCTCGAAGCGCACTTCGCCGTGCGCGACCCGCAGCGGCCCGGCGCCGGCGCGGTCGACGACGGTGCGCGGCTGCGCCACCGTGGTCATGCCGTCCTGCACGGTGCCGATGGCCTCGAAGATGCCGTTGACCACCCACATGATCCAGCCGGACATGTTGTTGATGCGGATCACCAGCCCGGTCGAGACCGCGATGGCGCCGACGGTGACCGCGCCGCGGCTCCACAGCCACAGCCCCAGCGCGGCGGTGGCGACGATCATGAAGCCGTTGAGGGTGGTGATCGACGCGTCCATCGCGGTGGTCATGCGGGTCATGCGCCGCACCTTGCCGACGTTGTCGGCCACCGCCTCGGCGACGTAGGCATCCTCGCGCCCGGCGTGCGGGAACAGCTTGAGCGTGGCGATGTTGGTGTAGCCGTCCACCACCCGCCCCATGAACTGCGACCTGGACTGCGAGGCTTCCCACGAACGCTGCTTCACCCGCGGCACGAAGAACGCCAGCAGCGCGACGTAGCCGACCAGCCAGCACGCCAGCGGCAGCGTCAGCAGCAGGTCCGCCTTCGCGAACAGCACCAGCGCGGTGCCGGTGTAGACGGCCACGTACCAGATCGCGTCGACGATCTGCACCGCCGATTCGCGCAGCGAGGCGCCGGTCTGCATGATCCGGTTGGCGATGCGACCGGCGTAGTCGTTCTGGAAGAAGGCCAGGCTCTGCCGCACCACGTAGCGGTGCTGCTGCCAGCGCACCCGCGCGGTCAGGCCCGGCACCAGCGCCTGGTTGACCATCAGGTCGTGCACGGCCAGCAGCAGCGGCCGCGCGACCAGCGCGACGAAGGCCATCCACGCCAGCTCGGCGCCGTGGCGGGCGAAGAAGCCGGCGGCCGGCTCGTTCGTCAGGTCGACCAGGCGGCCGATGAAGTCGAACAGCGCCACCTCCACCAGCGCGACAAAGAAGCCGAGCACGCAGATGGCCGCCAGGATGCCGCGCACCTGGCGCAGGTAGTGCCAGTAGAAGCGCCACACCCCGCGCGGCGGCATCGCGTCGCCCGGCTCGGCGAACACGTCGATCAGCGATTCGAACCAGCGGAAGAGCATGCGCGGGCTCCGATGGGGAGCCGGCATTGTCGCACCCAGCCTCCAACCGTTCCTGTGGGAGCGGCTTCAGCCGCGAGCTTTTCCTGGCTGCGGTGGGCTGTGGGGGAAAGAGCTCGCGGCTGAAGCCGCTCCCACAACTCCCACAAGACGCCGCGTACGTCGGGGCAGGAGCCCCGACCTACTCGACCGGCGCCAGCCTCAAGTCCTGGAAATCGAAGCTGAAGTCGGTCAGCGGCGAAACCGGCTCCATGCGCGCCCCGACGATCTTCCCGTCGGGATCCAGCGAGAACGTCAGGAACGCGTCCGCGTTCAGCCCGCGGTCGCGCCAGCGCACGATGAAGGTGTCGTGCTGCCAGGGCTCCAGGTCGCCGAGCAGCTGCGCGGTCTTCGAGAACTGCAGCGTCAGCCCCTTGCCGCCGGCGGCGACCACCACGTCGCCGTACCACGGATCGCGGTAGGTGCCGGCGTACTTCGCCAGCGGCAGCGACGGCTTCGATCCCGCCTCGCGCGCCGCGACGTGCTCCTCCCAGCTCTGGTCGGCCTTCTCCTGCGACTTCGCCAGCGCCGCGGCGTAGGCGGCCACCCAGTCGGTGCGCGGCGCGCCGAGATAGGCATCGAGCACGCGCATGGTGATCGCATTGAACGCCGAGCCGACCTCGGCGCTGGTCAGCACCACCACGCCGAGCTTCTCGCCCGGCACCAGGGTCAGCCGCGAGACCATGCCCGGCCAGCCGCCGGTATGCCAGGCCAGCTTGCGGCCGCGGTAGTCGCTCAGGAACCAGCCCTCGCCGTAGCCGGAGAAGTTGGGCGTGGCCGCCGCCAGCTCGGGCACCGAAGGCTTCGGCACCGGGATCGGCGTGAGCACCGACCACATCTCGCGCTGGCGGTCCTCGCTGAAGAGGCGCTTCGCATCCTGGCCCTCGCCGGAAATCACGCCGCCGTCCAGCTGCACGCGCATCCACTTCGACAGGTCGTGCACGCTCGAATAGATGCCGCCGGCGCCGGACACGTTCGACCAGGTCAGCGTCGGCACCGGCCGCAGGTCCTTGAAGTCGAACTTGGCGTGGCCGGTGGCGACGTTGTCGCCGGGCCGGATGGCATCGGCGTTGAAGCGCGTTTCGGTCATGCCCAGCGGCCCGAAGACGCGGGTGCGCAGGAACTGCTCGTACGACATCCCGCTGGCCTGCTCGATCACCAGCTGGGCCACGCCGAACAGGATGTTGTCGTAGGCGTAGCGCTCGCGGAAGCCGCCGCTGATCGGCACGTCGCGCAGGCGTTCGGCGACCTCGCGGGTGCTGTAGGAGGTCGTGGGCCAGAACAGCAGGTCGCCCGCGCCCAGGCCCAGCCCGCTGCGGTGCGCCAGCAGGTCGCGCACGCGCATCTCGCGGGTGATGTAGGGATCGGACATGCGGAACCACGGCAGGTGGTCGATCACGCGGTCGTCGAGCTCGAGCTTGCCTTCGTCGGCGAGGATCGAGATCGAGGCGGCGGTGAAGGCCTTGGTGTTGGAGGCGATGGCGAACTGCGTGTGCGCATCCACCTTCGCCGGCTCGCCCAGCCTGCGCACGCCGTAGCCGCGCTCGAACACGACCCGGTCGTCCTTGACGATGGCCACGGCGATGCCGGGGACGTCGAACTGCTCGCGCACGCGTTCGACATAGGCGTCGAGATCCTGCAGGTCGGCGGGAACCGCCGCCGCGGCGTCCGCGACGGCAGGCGCGGCGGCGGGCGCCGGCGGCGCGGCGAACGCGACGCCGCTGCAGGCGGCGATGGACAGGACGAGGCAGGCGCGGCGCAGGCGCGTCGAGGCAGGGCCCATGCGGATTTCCCCTTTGGAGTGACCGGCGCATTGTAGACAGCGGCCCCCGCGCGGCGCACGCCGGCGCGTGGCGGCCGCGGGCGCGCCGCGGGTCGGCGCAGGCGCAGGCACGCGACGCCGCGGCGCGAAAGTCGTAGATTCGCGGCTCCCCCGGACGGAGGCCCGCGATGCCGAACGCCGCCGACACCACCAGCACCATCATCCCCGCCCTGCGCTACCGCGACGCCCTCGCCACCATCGACTGGCTGTGCCGCGCGTTCGGCTTCGAGAAGAACGCCGTGTACGCCGAGGGCGACACCGTGCTCCACGCCCAGCTCAGCTTCGGCAACGGCATGGTCATGCTCGGCTCGGCCGACAACGCCAGCGAATGGGGCCGCCACATGGCGCAACCCGACGAGATCGGCATGCGCGAGACCCAGAGCGCCTGCGTGATCGTCTCCGACGCCGACGCGCACTACGCGCAGGCGAAGGCGGCCGGTGCCCGGATCGTCATCGACCTCGCCGACCAGGCCTACGGCGGCCGCGGCTACGCCTGTCGCGACCCGGAGGGCCACCTGTGGTGGTTCGGCACCTACGACCCGTGGAAGGACCATGGCTGAGGACCTGTTCTCCGGGACGCCGCGGGCCGTCGACGGCATCCGCGTCGGCATCGGCGGCTGGACATTCGCGCCCTGGCGCAACAACTTCTACCCCGCCGGGCTGGTGCAACGGCGCGAGCTGGAATACGCCAGCCGCCACGTCAGCGCGATCGAGATCAACGGCACCTACTACGGCACCCAGAAGCCGGCGACCTATGCGAAGTGGCGCGACGAGACGCCGGACGGCTTCGTGTTCTCGGCCAAGGCGCCCAAGCGGATCATGGCATCGCGGGTGCTGGCGAAGGCCGGCGCGCAGGTCGAGGATTTCGTCGGCGGCATCGTCGAGCTGGGCGATCGCCTGGGGCCGCTGGTCTGGCAGTTCGACCGCGGCACGAAGATCGACGCGGAGGACTTCGCCGCCTTCCTCGACCTGCTCCCGAAGCAGGCCGGTAGCCGCGCGCTGCGGCACGTGCTCGACGTGCGCGATCCGGATTTCGTCGACGCACGCTACCTCGCGCTGGCGCGCGAGCACGGGATGGCGACGGTGTTCACCGATTCGCCCGAGCATCCCTCGTTCGCCGACGTCACCGCGGACTTCGTGTATGCGCGCCTGATGCGCTCGCAGTCCGGCATCGCGACCGGCTACGACGCGCAGACACTGGCGCAGTGGGCGGCGCGTGCGCGCACCTGGGCGGCCGGCGGCGATCCGGGCGGTCCCGGATCGGATCCGTGGCAGGCCCTGCCGAGGATCGAGCCGGCGCCGGCGAAACCCGCGGCGCCGCGCGACGTGTTCGTCTACTTCATCAGCGCCGCCAAGGAGCGCAACCCGGCCGCGGCGATGGCGCTGCTGCGCGAACTCGGCGCCTGACCCGCTCTTGCTCTTGGCCCTTGTGGGAGCGACGGAAGTCGCGACAGGATGCCGCGGCCCGCGACAGTCGCGACTTCC
>JAYRKR010000069.1:0-19231 GCA_041905645.1 Luteimonas sp. | reverse complement strand
CGGCGACGACCCGCGTTCCCTTCCCCTGCCACCCGCCTTCGACGATGCGCGCAATGCGCCCTCCTCCGCCCTGACCCGACGGTCCGCCATGCGCCCTTCCCGATCCCGGCTCGATCCCTTCCACAGGTCCGTGCGGCGCGGCTCGCGTCGCGCCGGCGCCACGCTTCCCCGGCGGACGGCGGGCGCGCACGCCGGCCTTTTCGCGGGCCGAATCCGATGACGCTGCACGAAGCGGTCGGCGTCCGCGCCGCGGTCGGCGCGCCGCAAGCCGAACCCGAGGCCCCCGGGCAGCGGTCGGCCGCCGGCGAGTCCCTGCTCCAGAACCTGGCGTGGCTGGCGGCGCGGCTGCTCGACTGCCCGCTCGCGACGATCCGCATCGTCGACGGATCGGGATCGCACGTCGCCGCCGGCCATGGCCCCGGCGCGGGGCAGGCGGCGTTCGGCGAAGCGCTGCTGCGCGCCGCCATGCAGGGCGTGCGGCGGCCGGTGCTGGCCGCCGCGCGGCCGCGCGGCGATTCGCCGGCCGGCCGCGAAGACGACATGGAGTTCTGCGCCGGCGTCGCCCTGCACGCGGCGGATGGCCGCCTGCTCGGCGTGCTCGGCGTGGCCGACCGCGAGCCGCGCGCGCAGGCGCCGGCGGTGCAGCTGGCCGCGCTCGACCGCGTCGCGCGCCTGGCCGCGCACCTGCTCGAGACCGGCGACGACGCGCGCGGACCGCGCGGCGGCGACCGCGTCGCGGCGCCCGACGCCGACCCGCTGCTGGTGCTCGATCCGGCCGGGGCGATCAAGTTCGCCAACATCGCCGCGCAGGTCGCGTTCGGCTCCGGTGCCGGCGCCGGCAAGGCGCTCGGCGAGCTGTTCCCGCCGGCGCTCCAGGCCGACCCCGTCGCGATGCGCTGGCTCCGCGGCGAGGCCGCCGCCGCGCCGCCGCCGACCTGCCTGCTGCGCGCGCACGACGCGGAAGGCGAGCCGCGGGTGTTCGAGGCCACGCGATCGCGCTGGCGGTCCGGCGACGACGCCGGCGCGGTGCTGGCGCTGCGCGACGTCACCAACGGCGTCGACCGGCGCGAAGCGATGCGGCTGGACCCGCTCACCGGCCTGGCCAACCGCGAGGGCCTGCTCGCGATGCTGCAGGGCCTGCAGGCGCGCGACGTGCCGGCCGGCGTGGCGCTGCTGGGCCTGGACAACTTCCGCGCGGTCAACGACACCCTCGGGCACGCGATCGGCGACGCCGTGCTGCAGGTGGTGGCCTCGCGCCTGCTGGCCTGGCTGCCCACCGACGCCTACCTGGCGCGCTACGGCGGCGACGAGTTCGCGGTGGTGTTCCCGGCCGCCGACGCCGACGCGATCGAGGCGCAGCTCCCGTCGATGCTGCGCGGCCTCGCGCGCCCCTGCGAGGTCGACTACCAGCGCATGCACGTCGAGGCCAGTGCCGGCCTGGCGGTGGACGACGCCGGCGAAGACGTCGCCGCCGGATCCGCGCGGGCCGGCGCCAGCGAGCTGCTGGCGCGCGCGGGCCTGGCGATGCAGCACGCCAAGCGCGCCGGCACCCGCCACGTGCGCCGCTTCTGCCCGACCATGCGCACCGAGGCGATCGACCGCCGCCGCCTCGACCTCGAGCTGCGCCGCGCCTTCCACGAGGGCGAGTTCGAGCTGCACTACCAGCCGCAGGTGGACCTGGCCAGCGGCCGCCCGACCGGCGCGGAGGCGCTGCTGCGCTGGCGGCACCCGGAACGCGGCCTGCTGGCGCCGGCGGAGTTCATCGATGCGCTCGCGCACAGCGCCATCGCGGCCGCGGTCGGCCGCTGGATCCTGCGGCGCGCCTGCGCGGACGCGGCCGCGTGGCCGGAGATCGACGGCCGCCCCCTCAAGGTCGGCGTGAACCTGTTCCCGGTCCAGTTCGACGACGACGCCCTGCCCGACGAGGTCGAGCAGGCGCTGTCGCTCAGCGGCCTGGCCGCGGAGCGGCTCGAGATCGAGCTCACCGAGACGATCGCGCTGCGCGACGACGGCGTCGCCGAACAGACGCTCGCGCGCCTGCGCACGCGCGGCATGCGGGTGTCCTACGACGACTTCGGCACCGGCCATGCGTCGCTGTCGATGCTGCACCGGCTGCCGGTCGACCGGGTCAAGATCGACCGCTCGTTCGTGCGCGAGGTCGCGACCAACCGCGGCGACGAGGCGATCGTGCGCTCGATCGCGCTGATCGCACGCAACTTCGACATGGACGTCATCGCCGAAGGCGTCGAGACCCATCGCCAGGCCGAGCTGCTGCGCGAGATCGGCTGCCAGGAGGTGCAGGGCTTCCTCTACGCGGCGGCGCTGGCGCCGGCCGAGTTCCGCGGCTGGCTCGAGGCCCATCCGCTGGCCGGGCAGGCGGCGACCCGTGGCTGAGCTGCCGACCCTGGCGGCCGAGCCCATGGCCGAGGAGCATGCGTTCGCGTTCGAGGACCGCGACTTCCGCCGCCTGTGCCGGATGATCCACGAGCGCGCCGGGATCAGCCTCGGCGCGCACAAGCGCGACATGGCCTACAGCCGGCTGGCGCGCCGCCTGCGCGCGCTCGGGATCGCGCGCTTCTGCGACTACCTCGACCTGGTCGAGGCCGACCCGGACGCCGAGGCCCAGCACTTCGTCAATGCGCTGACCACCAACCTCACCTCGTTCTTCCGCGAGGAGCACCATTTCGCCGCATTCGCCGCGCAGCTGGCCGCGGCGGGGCCGGACCGCGAGCTGTCGGTCTGGTGCTGCGCCGCCTCGACCGGCGAGGAGCCGTACTCGCTGGCGATCGCCGCCTGCGAGGCGTTCGGGACGCTGGCGCCGCCGGTGCGCATCCTCGCCACCGACGTCGACACCAGCGTGCTCGAGGCGGCGCGGCGCGGGGTCTATCCGCTCGAGCGCATCCAGGCGCTGGATCCCGCGCGCAGGCGTGCGTTCTTCCAGCGCGGCACCGGCAGGCACGCCGGCCTGTGCCGGGTGCGGCCGGCGCTGCAGGCGCTCATCGAGTTCCGCCCGCTCAACCTCGCCGACGCCGACTACGGGCTGCGCGGCGGCTACGTCGCGGTGTTCTGCCGCAACGTGATGATCTATTTCGACAAGCCCACCCAGTACCGGGTGCTGCAGCGCATCGCGCCGCTGCTGGCGCCGGACGGGCGGCTGTACGCCGGCCACTCCGAGAGCTTCAGCCACGCGGCCGACCTGGTGGCGCCCTGCGGGCGCACGATCTACCGCGCGGCGGGCGGACGGCCATGAACGGCGCGACCGCCCGGCTCGAGCCCGACAGCTACTACGACGGCGCGCTGCGCACGCACGCGATCCGGCTGCTGCCGGCCGACTACCGCGCCAGCGACCGGCCGCTGGCGCTGGTCACCCTGCTGGGCTCGTGCGTGGCCGCCTGCCTGTACGACCCCGCGCTGTCGCTGGGCGGCATGAACCACTTCATGCTGCCGGGAGGCGCAGGCAACGACGCCACCAGCGCGCGCTACGGCGCGCACGCGATGGAGCTGCTGATCAACGACCTGCTCAAGCGCGGCGCCAGGCGCCAGCGCCTGCAGGCCAAGGTGTTCGGCGGCGGCAACGTGCTCAGCGGCTTCCACAACGCGCCGATCGGCACCCGCAACGCCGCGTTCGTGGTCGAGTACCTGGCCGCCGAGCGGATCCCGGTGGTCGCGCAGGACCTGGGCGACGTGCATCCGCGCAAGGTGTGCTTCTTCGTGCAGAGCGGGCGCACCCTGGTCAAGCGCCTGCCCGCGGCGCGCAACGACGGCATCGTCGACGCCGAGCGCGCGCTGTACGGGCGGCTCGCGCGCCCCCCGGCCAGCGGCGGCGTGGAGCTGTTCTGACATGGCGGCGGGCCCGGTGCGGGTGCTGGTCGTCGACGATTCGGCGCTGATCCGCGGGCTCGTGCCCGAGCTGCTGCGGGCCGATCCCGGGATCGAGGTCGTCGGCACCGCCGCCGACCCCTACCTCGCCCGCGACAAGATCAAGCGGCTGGCGCCGGACGTGCTGACGCTGGACGTCGAGATGCCGCGCATGGACGGGCTGACCTTCCTGCGCAACCTGATGCGGCTGCGGCCGATGCCGGTGGTGATGCTGTCGTCGCTCACGCGCGGTGGCGCGCAGGTCACGCTCGACGCGCTGGCGCTGGGCGCAGTCGACTTCGTCGCCAAGCCGCAGCTCGACGTCGCCCGCGGCATGGCCGGCTACGCCGCCGAACTGGCGGCGAAGATCCGGAGCGCGGCCGCCGCGCGCGTCGCCCGCTTCGTCCCGCCGCCGACGCGCGCACTCGGCGCCGCCCGCCCGATCGGCTACCGCACGACCGAGCGCCTGCTCGCCATCGGCGCCTCCATCGGCGGCACCACCGCGCTGTGCGAGGTGCTGGCGCGGATGCCGGCCGACGCGCCGGCGACGGTGCTGGTGCAGCACATCCCGGCCGCCTTCAGCGGCTCGTTCGCCGAGCGCCTGGACCGCTGCAGCCGCATGACCGTGGTCGAGGCCCGCGACGACCAGCCGCTGCTCGCCGGCCACGCCTACCTCGCGCCGGGCGGGCGCCACCTGCGGGTGGTGCGCAGCGGCGCACGCTGGCATTGCCGGATCGGCGACGACGACCCGGTGCGCCGCCACCGCCCCAGCGTCGACGTGCTGTTCGAGTCGGTGGCCGCCCATGCCGGCGCCACCGCCGGCGCGGCGCTGCTGACCGGCATGGGCGACGACGGTGCGCGCGGCCTGCTCGCGCTGCGCCGGGCCGGCGCGCGGACCTTGGCGCAGGACGAGGCCAGCAGCGTCGTCTGGGGCATGCCGGGCGCCGCGGTCGCGCTCGACGCCGCGCAGGAAGTGGTCGCGCTGGAGGCGGTCGCGGACCGGCTGCTGGCGCCGGCCGGCACGCCCTGACCGCCGGCCCGCCGACGCGCCGCCGGCGATGCGCGCCGCCGCCGGCTAAAGCGCCCCCCGCCGCGGCCGTTATCCATGGCACGACGTCCCCCACGAGAGCAACGAGACCCACGATGGATTCGCGACTCCTGATCCGCATCTCCGCGCCGCTGGCGCTCACCGTGGCCGTGGTCGGCGCGGAGGCCCTGGGACTGCCCGCGCCGGTGCGCTGGGGCGTGCTGGTGGCGATGTCGCTGGCCTGGCTCGGCTTCGCCTGGAGCGTGCGGCCGGGCGCGCGCGACGCCGCGCTGCACGGCGAGCACACCCGCCTGCTGGACGAACTGCGCAACTTCATCGGCGCCGAGGTGCAGGGCTCGCGGACCGAGATCGAGCGCACCCGCGAGCTGATCCGCGAATCGGTGGCCAAGCTCGGCGGTAGCTTCGAGGCGGTGAACCGCCAGTCGCGGCTGCAGAGCGACGTGGTCGCGCGCATGATCGACCGCAGGGGCGACGGCGAGAACGGCGGCGGCTCGGACGTGTACCGCTTCGCGATGCAGGCCAGCCAGCAGATGGAGCAGCTGGTCGAGGCGCTCGAGGACGTCAGCGGCCAGAGCAACGCCACCGTCACCCACATCGACGCGATGGCCGAGCACCTGGACGGCATCTTCTCGCTGCTCGAGGACGTCAAGTCGATCGCCGACCAGACCAACCTGCTGGCGCTCAACGCGGCGATCGAGGCCGCGCGCGCCGGCGAGGCGGGGCGCGGCTTCGCGGTGGTCGCCGACGAGGTGCGCAACCTGTCCGAGCGCTCCACCGCCTTCAACGAGCAGATCCGCAAGCTCGCGCACAGCTCCAAGGACGCGATCGCGCGGGTGCGCGAGACCGTCAGCCAGATGGCCTCGCGCGACCTCGACCGCTCGCGCGGCGCGCGCGCCGAGGCCGCGGCGATGCTCGATCGCGTCGACGGCATCAACCGCGGCATCGGCAGCGGCATGCGCGAGATCGCCGACTGCGGCCGCGCGATCGACGGCTCGGTGGCCGAGGCGGTGCGCTCGCTGCAGTTCGAGGACATCGCCACCCAGGCGCTGGCCGCGGCCGAGCTCCACCTGGAGCGGCTCGGCGCGATCAACCGCGAGGCGAGCGCGCTGCAGGGCCTGCTGCAGCGCGGCGGCCCCGGCGGCGACGACGTGCGCGCGGCGCTGGGCCAGCTGGGCCGGCGCATCGTGCAGATGCGCGGGGAATGGGAGCGGCCGCCGCACAAGCCGGTGATGCAGCGCTCGATGGACGCCGGCAGCGTGGAACTGTTCTGACCGAGGCGTCCCGGCGCGTCGGTTTCGGTGACGGCGCGCACGCACGGGCGCGACCGAAGTTGTCGCGGAGGCGGCCCGGCGGTTAGCGTGTCGGGATGCCCGACGCGAACGATCCGAACCGGCCCGGCTGGGCCCTGCTGCCGGAATTCACCCGCCTGCTGCTGCTGGCGGTGGTGCTGCCCGCCCTGGCGCTGGCGGTCCTGATCCTGTGGCGCGGCAACGTCGCCGTGCGCGAGCAGACCTCGGCGCGGCTGCTGTCCGCGGCGGACGCCAGCGGCCGCGAGATCGACGCGTTCCTGCGCGCGCACCTGGCCGCGCTCGAGGTGCTGGCCGAACGCCGCGGCGCGGGCGGCGACCTCGACGATGCCGCCGCCTGGTCGGCCGACCTGCGCCGGATCCATGCGCACTACCCCGCCTTCGCCACCCTGCTGGTCGCAAGCCCCGACGGCCGGCTGCTGCTCAGCGTGCCGGCGCTGCCGGCGGCGGCCGGCCGGCCGTCGGTGGCCGACCGCGACTACTTCCGCGAGCCCAGGCGCAGCGGGCGCGCGCACGTGTCCGACGCGTTCCGCGGGCGCGCGCTCGGCAGCGATCCGCTCGTCGCGGTCTCCGCGCCGCTGCAGCGCGACGGGCGCTTCGCCGGCGTGGTCGAGGGCTCGGTCCCGATCGAATCGCTGTCGCTGTCGCTGCGCGACAGCGGCCTGCGCGAGCGCGGCTACGAGCTGCTCCTACTCGACCGCAACGACACGGTGGTGCGGGCGAGCGCCGGCCTTCCCTACCGTCCGCTGCAGGCGCTCGGCGACGGCGCGCTGCGGCGGCTGGCCAGCGCCGGCGGGCGCACGGTCGAGCGCCTGCCGGAGGCGCTGCGCGACGGCAGCGACGCCTACGCCGTGTCGCTGCCGCTCGACGTGGGCTGGCGGCTGGTGCTGCTCCGGCCCGCACGGCTGGCGACCGCCGAACTGCGGCGCAACGTGCTGGGCACGCTGGCGCTGGTGGCGCTGGTGGCGCTGGGCGTGCTGGCGATCGTGGGCCTGAAGATGCGGCAGCTCGGCGGCAGCGTGCGCGACCTGCTCGGGCGCATGCAGGGCTTCGCCCTGGACCGCGCGCCCGCGCCGATCCCGGGCGACGACCTGCCGCGCGAGCTCGCGCCGCTGGCCGAGGCGATGAACGCGCTCGCCGCGCGCGCGAGGGCCTCCTACGACGAGGTCGCCGGCAGCCTGCAGGAGCAGCGCCTCCTGCGCGAGGACCTGCAGGCGATGGCGCAGCGCCTGCTGACGGTGCAGGAGGACGAGCGGCGCACGCTCTCGCGCGAGCTGCACGACGACATCGGACAGGCGATCACCGCGATGAAGCTCGGCGCGACCGCGCTGGCCGACGACGATCCGCTGCGGCAGGAAATCGTCGACGAGATCGTCGCCGTCGCCGACCAGACCGCGGTCAAGCTGCGCAACCTGTCGCTGCTGCTGCGCCCGCCCCAGCTCGACTCCCTGGGGCTGGAGCCCGCGCTGCGCGGCCAGGTCGACCGGCTGGCGCGCAAGGGCCGCGTCGCCATCGCGCTCGGCGTCGCGCCGATGCCCGATCGCCCGCCCCAGGCGGTCGAGCTCGCCTGCTTCCGCATCGCGCAGGAGGCGCTGACCAATGCCATGCGCCACTCCGGCGCCGGCCGCATCGACATCGTCGTCGAAGCCGACTGGCGGGAACTGCGGCTCGAGGTGCGCGACGACGGTCGCGGCTTCGATCCCGCGCATGCGCGCGGACTGGGGCTCCTGACCATGCGCGAGCGGGCGCAGCAGCTGGGCGGCGCGCTGGAGATCGACGCCGCGCCCGGCGGCGGCACCCGCGTGCGCGCGACGCTGCCGTTGGCGGACGGCGGGGCCGGCGCGGCAGCTTGAGGATCGCGCCGCGCGCCCGGCACGGCGCTTGCATGGGCGATGCGAAGTCGTGCGGCATCGCGCGCGCCCATCGGGAAACTGTGCGCATGTTCCGGTTTCGCGCGCGGCGCGCCGATGCTGCGCGCGGCCCACGCTATCCTCGCCTGCCGCGAGGCACGAACGCAGTCAAATGGGGGGACGCGGTGCTGATCCTGATCATCAACGAAGACCGCGGCATCGTCGCGCACCTCGAACGGGAGGTCACCGAACAGGGCCTGGACTGGCGCCTGGCCTGGGCTGGCGACGCCGCCGGCGCGCTGGCCACGGCGGTGGAATCGACGCCCGACGTCGTGGTGTGCGGCGAGCCCGCCGGCCTGGCGCTGCTGTCGCAGCTGCGCGAACGGCAGCCGTCGATCGTGCGCGTCGCGCTGATGGACGCCGACCGCGACCAGGACGTCATGCATGCGCTGGAAGTCGCGCATCGCGTGCTGCCGGCGCCGCTGGAGGCGCTGGCGCTGATCGAGGCGGTGGAGAGCGTGATGGAACTGCGCTCGCTGCTCGACGCGCCCGCGCTGAAGCAGGCGATCGCGCGCGTCGGCGCCCTGCCCGCGGCGCCGCGCCAGTACATGGCGCTGACCAGGCTGCTGCGCGACCCCGACGCCACCGCCGCGCGCATCGCCGAGGTGGTCGCGCAGGATCCGACCGTCGCCGCACGCGTGCTGCGGCTGAGCAATTCTGCCTACTACTCGGGCGGGCGCGAGATCAACGACGTGCGCACCGCGGTCACCCGCCTCGGCCAGAACGCGCTGCGCCAGCTGGTGCTGGCCAGCGAGGTGTTCGCCGCGGGCGCCGACGCCGACGCGGTGCGCGACCGCTCGCTGCGCATCTCGCAGCTGGCCGGCCGGCTGCTGGCCGGTCCGAGCGCCGAGATGGCCGCCACCGCCGGCCTGCTGGCCGAGGTCGGCCTGCTGCTGCCGCGGCTGGAGACCGGCGAAGGCGATCTCGCCGCCTCGCACGCCGTCATCGGCGCCTACCTGCTCGGCCTGTGGGGATTGCCCGGGCCGATCGTCGAGGCGGTCGCGTTCCACCTGCAGCCGGCGCGCGTGCACGGCAGCTTCTGGGTCGCCGGCGCGGTGCACGTGGCCGCGGCGCTGGTCAACGAACGGGACGTCGACATGGCCTACCTGCGCACCGTCGGCCAGGCCGACAAGCTGCCGCGCTGGCAGGCGCTGGCCGATTCGCTGGCCGAGGCGGCCTGACGCTCCGCATTGCCGCAGGGGAAACGGTCCCTGATGTTCCCTCGGGTTTTTCCCGCTCGCCGGCCTATGGGTGCTGCGCCGGCATGATCTGCTCCCCCTCTCCCCATCGAAGATGGGGAGAGGGTGCCGAAGGCGGGTGAGGGGCGCGAGCGAAGCGAGCGTGCTTTTGCCGTTGCTCGAACGACTCAAGAAAGCGACAACCTGCTCGCTGCGCCGCTCCCCTCATCTGCCCTCGACCAACGCATTCGGGGCCACGCTCTTCGGGCATCTTCTCCCCATCTGCGGGGAGAAGGACCAACCCGCGGGACAGCTCCGGATCAGCCCGAAGGCGTTCGCCGTGCCTGCACGAAGCGCGCGAACGCCGCCACCGTCTGCGCGCTGACATGGTGCTCGATACCCTCGGCGTCGCGGCGCGCGGTGTCGGCGTCGATGCCCAGCGCGAGCAGGAAGGCCTCGACGGTGCGGTGGCGCTCGCGGCTGGCCTGCGCCAGCGCCTCGCCCTCTTCGGTCAGGAACGCGCCGCGATACGGCTTCTGCACCACGTAGCCCGTCTTCGCCAGCCGCTTGAGCATCTTCGCCACGGTCGGCTGGGCGACGCCCAGGCGCGCGGCGATGTCGACCTGACGCGCCTCGCCGCCGTCGCGGATCAGGTCGGAGATCAGCTCGACGTAGTCCTCCACCAGCTCCAGCCGGTGCGCCTGGCGCACCTGGCGGAAGCTCTCGGCGTGCAGGTCGGCGTCGATCAGCGCCGGCGGCTGCAGGGCGGGTTTCGGTTTGGGCATGCCGGATCGTGCCCCTGTGGACGTCCGCGGCGCCGGCGGCGCGCCGGGCGGGGACGCCAAGGTTACCGCACCCCGGCCTCGATCTTGCTTTACAACATAGCAAAGGCTATAACGAGGCCTCCTGCCCGCCGGCAGTCCCGCCATGGACCGCGAAGTCTCCGAACCGCCGCAAGCCGCCGAGCCGGGATGGCGCTTCGGCCGCGACCCGCGCGCCGGCGCCAGCCTCGGCGCGATGAACGCCAGCGTGCGCGTGCCCGCCTCGGGCGACTGGCTGCGCCGCTTCCTGGCCTTCCTCGGCCCGGGCTACATGGTCTCGGTCGGCTACATGGATCCGGGCAACTGGGCCACCGACCTCGCCGGCGGCTCGCGCTTCGGCTATGCGCTGCTGTGCGTGATCCTGCTGTCCAACCTGATGGCCATCGTGCTGCAGGCGCTGGCCGCGCGGCTGGGCATCGCCACCGGCCGCGATCTGGCCCAGGCCTGCCGCGACCACTACCCGCGCCCGGTCAACTTCGCGCTGTGGCTGGTGTGCGAGCTGGCGATCATCGCCTGCGACCTGGCCGAGGTGATCGGCACCGCGATCGCGCTCAATCTGCTGTTCGGGATCCCGCTGGTGGCGGGCGCGCTGATCACCGCGATCGACGTGTTCCTGGTGCTGTACCTGATGCGCCACGGCTTCCGCGCGCTGGAGGCGTTCGTGATCGCGATGCTGCTGGTGATCTTCGCCTGCTTCGCGGTGCAGATCGCGCTGGCCGCGCCGCCGGTGCGCGAGGTGCTCGGCGGCTTCGTGCCCAGCGCGCGCGTGGTCGCCGACCCGGCGGCGCTGTACATCGCGATCGGCATCATCGGCGCGACGGTGATGCCGCACAACCTGTACCTGCACTCGTCGATCGTGCAGACCCGCGACTACCCGCGCGACGACGCCGGCAAGCGCATGGCGATCCGCTGGGCGGTGACCGACAGCACCATCGCGCTGATGCTCGCGCTGCTGATCAACGCGTCGATCCTGGTCATGGCGGCCACGGTGTTCCACAAGGCCGGCCGCACCGACGTGCAGGAGATCGAGCAGGCCTACGCGCTGCTGTCATCGATGCTGGGCGCGGGGATCGCCTCGACGCTGTTCGCGGTCGCCCTGCTGGCCTCGGGCGTCAACTCCACCGTCACCGCGACGCTGGCGGGGCAGATCGTGATGGAGGGCTTCCTGCGCCTGCGCATGCCGACCTGGGCGCGCCGGCTGGTCACCCGCGGCATCGCGATCGTGCCGGTGGTCGCGATCACCGCGCTCTACGGCGAGCAGGGGACGGCGCGGCTGCTGGTCTTCAGCCAGGTGCTGCTGTCGATGCAGCTGCCGTTCGCGGTGGTGCCGCTGGTGCGCTTCGCCACCGATCGCGCGAAGATGGGGCGCTTCGTCGCGCCGCGCTGGATGGGCGCGCTGGCCTGGGCGATCGCGGCGGCAATCATCGCGCTCAACGCGAAGCTGCTGGCCGACACCTTCGCCGGCTGACGCCGGCGCGGCCCGTCACCATGGCGTCGGCGGTCGCTAGTCCTGGCGCTGCGCGAGCAGGCTGCCGGCGAACAGCGCCACCAGCAGCAGGGTCAACCCGCCCCAGAACGTCGAATAGAACGCCAGGTGGGTGTTGAACGGGAACACCGTCACCGCCAGCGCCAGCATCGCCGGCCGCGCGCGGTCGCGGGCGGTCTCGTCGGCATAGCGCCATGCGCGCCAGGCCAGCGCCGCGCCGGACAGCCACAGCAGCAGGCCCAGCAGCCCGGTCTCGCTGAGGATCTCGAGCACGATCTGGTGGGCGTGGAACGCCGGCCCCGATCCCCAGGCCGGCACCTTGTCCGGCTCCGGGTCGCAGGCCGGGAACGCCTCGCGGAAGCTGCGCGCACCGACGCCGTTGACCGGGTGCTCGCGCGCCATGCACAGCGCCGCGCCCCAGATGCGGCCGCGGCCGGACAGGGCGTTGTCCAGCCCGGTCTCGTCGGCGGCGAGCGCCTGCGAGGTGCGCTGGATGCGCTCGCGCACCTGCGGCACGGTGAGCGCGAGCGCCAGCAGCAGCACGCCGCCGAAGGCGAACACCCCCACCAGCTTCTTCCAGCCCAGCAGGCGCCAGCCGGAGAACACCAGCACCAGCGCGTAGGTCACCCAGGACGCGCGGGCGCCGCCGAGCAGGATCACGATCCCGACCAGCGCCGCGGCGACGATCCAGCCGACGCTGCCGAAGCGCCGCCCGGCCACGTACAGCGCGAACGGCGACAGGCTGGCCAGCACGATCCCGAGCTTGAGGTTGCACGGCCCGAGCACGCCGCTCAGGCGGTCGACCGCGGCGATCTCCTGCGCCGTGCACATCGGCTTGTGCTCGACCAGCTGCTTGAGCGCGTCGAGGCCCCAGAACAGCGGGCTGGTGCCGGACACGGCCTGCGCCAGCGCATCCGCGGTCCAGACGCCGGCGATCACGGCCAGGCCGCCGAAGGTGATGCGGCGCCCGCGGCGGTCGGCCACCGCCGCGGCGACCAGCCACAGGAACGGCAGGTAGCGCAGCGCGGTAGCGGCCTTGTAGAAGGCGTGGCGCGCGTCGAAGGCGTCGAACGCCGACAGCAGCTGCGGCAGCCAGTAGGCGAAGAACAACGCGCTGGTCAGCGCCCACGCCGGGCCGCTGAGCAGCGCGGTACCGCCGCGGAAGCGCGTGGCCAGCAGCTTGACGATCGCCGCCAGCGCGCCCAGCACCAGCACGCCCTCGGCGATGCCCGGCGCCGGCCACAGCGCGACGAAGGCCAGCACCCAGTACGGCGCCCAGCGCCAGCCGCCGTGCATGGCCGCGGGCGCGGGCGTGGCCGCTTCAGCGGCCGGGTTGGCGGGCGAGTTCGTCATAGACGGCGAGCGTGGCTTGCTGCATGGCCTGCAGGGAGTAGCGCGGGAGCAACCCCGGCATCGTAGCCCGAAGCCGCGCGTGCCGCGCGCCCGCGTCGTCGAGCATCGCGCGCGCGCCGGCGTGCAGCGCGGCGCGGTCGAACGGCGCGACCGCACCGTCGGGCTGCAGCTCGCGCAGCAGCTCGCCGACGCCGCCGTGCGCCCAACCGAGCACGCTGCGCCCGACCGCCAGCGCCTCGACCACGGTGCGGCCGAACGACTCGGGCTTGCGCGAGAGCTGCAGCACCAGGTCGCCGGCCGCGTAGGCCTCGACGATGGCCGCCGTCGGCGGCGTGATCGCGACCGCGTCGGCGACGCCGAGCCCGCGGGCCGTCGCCTCGAGCTCCTCGACGTAGGCGCCGCGCGCGGCCTCGCGCGCGCCCGGCATCCACAGGCGCGCGTCGCGGCCCTCGCCGCGCAGGCGCGCGAGCAGGTCGAGCGCGTCGGCGTGGCCCTTGAGGCGGGTGCCGCGGCCGGGCAGCAGCAGCAGCGGGCCGTCGCCGCCCAGCTGCGGATGCAGCGCGGCGACGCGCGCGCGCGCACCGCGATCGGGCCAGGGCGCGGGCGGGAACGCGGCCGGGTCGATGCCGCGCGGCACCACCCGCAGCCGCGCCGGCTCGGTGCGCGGGTAGTGGCGCAGCACGTAGTCGCGCACCGTCTCGGACACGCACACCACGCGCTCGCCGCGGGCCATGATCGCGCTGTAGCGCGAGGGCGAGTTGAGCCCGTGCGCGGTGGTCATGAAGCGCGGCCGCGCCGCGGCCGGCATGCCCCGCAGCGCGCGCCAGCCGATCCACGCCGGCAGCCGCGAGCGCGCGTGCACGATGTCGGCGCGCTCGCGCCCGAGCAGCGCGCGCAGCGGCCCCGCCTGCAGCAGGGTGGCCGGGGACTTGCGGCCGATGTCGAGCGCGACGTGTTCGGCGCCGGCCTCGAGCAGCCGCGGCAGCAGGCGGCCGCCGGCGGAGACGACGATGGCACGGTGGCCGGCGCGCACCAGCGCGTCAGCGATCTCGAGGGTGGAGCGCTCGACCCCGCCGGACTCGAGCGCGGGCAGCAGCTGGACGACGGTCAGCGCGCGCGCCATGCGCCCGCTTGCCCGACGATGGCGATGCGGGCCATCGCGGCCCCGGTCAGTCGACCAGGACGAAGTGCGCGCCGCAGTACGGGCAGTCGGCTTCGCCGCCGTCGGCCTCGATCGGCAGGTACACGCGCGGATGCGAGTTCCACAGCCCCATCGACGGCAGCGGGCAGCTCAGCGGCAGGTCGGCGCGGTGCACTTCGTAGCGCTTCTGGGCGTTGGCTTGCGCGGGCGTGCTGGCTGCGGTCATGGCGAGATGGTACGACGTCGGAGACCGCCAGTTTACCCTGTGGGAGCGGCTTCAGCCGCGAGCTCTCCATGCCGAGCGCCGGCTGCCCTTGTGGGAGCGACGGAAGTCGCGACGCCTTGGCTGCGAAAGCTGTCGCGCCTTCCGTCGCTCCCACAGGGACAGAGCGCGCTCCCTCGGGGAAAGCTCGCGGCTGAAGCCGCTCCCACAAGACCCAGGCCGGGATGCGATCACCGCGGCAGGTCGAACAGCAGCACGTCGGCGATCCCGTCGCTGGCGCCTTCGACGCGCAGCTCGCCGCCCTCGTCCACGTAGCCGATCGCATCGCCCGCCGCCAGCACGCGGCCGTCGACTTCGGCCGCGCCCTGCGCCAGGTGCAGCCAGTAGCGCCGGTCGGCGCGCAGCGGGAACGCCGCCGCCTCGCCCCTGCCCAGCCGCACGCCGCGCAGCCAGGCCTGCTGGCGGATCGCCAGGCTGCCGTCGGCGCCGTCGGGCGAGGCGAGCACGGCCCAGCGGCCGCGCCGCGCCTGCGGGTCGAAGGCCTTCTGCGCGTGCGCCGGCGGCGCGTTGACGCGGTCGGGCTGGATCCAGATCTGCAGGAAGTGCACCGGCGCGTCCCGCGAGCCGTTGAACTCGCTGTGCTCGATGCCGTGGCCGGCGCCCATCCACTGCAATTCGCCCAGCCCCAGCACGCCTTCGCCGCCACTGTTGTCCCGGTGGGCGAGCGCGCCGTCGAGCACGTAGCTCAGGATCTCCATGTTGGCGTGGCCGTGCGGCGGGAAGCCGGCGCCCGGCGCGACGCGGTCCTCGTTGATCACGCGCAGCGGCCCCCAGCCCATCCAGGCCGGGTCGTGGTAGTGGCCGAAGGAGAAGGTGTGGCGGCTGTCGAGCCAGCCGGCCTTGACGTGGCCGCGCTCGGCGGCGGTGCGCAGGACCTGCATCGGGGCGTCCTCGGACGTTGGAAACACGGCCGCCGCGCCGTTGCGGGCGCGGCGGCCATGACGGTGGCGGCGCCGTTACTTCGCCGCAGCGGGCTTGGGCACGATCGCCTCGGTAGTGATGCGCAGGCGGATCTCGTCGCTGACGTTGGGCACGTACTGGGCGATGCCGAAGTCGCTGCGCTTGAGCGTGCCGGCGGCGTCGAAGCCGATGGCCTGGCGCCCGGCCATCGGCTGCACCGCGGCCTTGTTGAGGGTCACGTCGAGCACGACCGGCTTCGTGGTGCCCTTGACGGTGAGGTCGCCGGTCACCTTGAGCCTGCCCTCGCCGGCCGCCTCGACCTTGGTGCTCCTGAAGGCGGCGGTGGGGAATTTCTCCGCGTCGAAGAAATCGGCGCTGCGCAGGTGCTCGGTCAGGTCGGGCACCAGCGCGTCCAGGCCCGACAGCGGCAGCGTCACCTCGACGTGCGAGGCGGCGACGTCGTCGGCGTCGTACACCAGCGTGCCGTCGGCCTGGCCGAAGTTGGCCGACGGGTTGGAGAAGCCGAAGTGGCTCCACTGCACGATCACCTCGGTGTGGTTGGGATCGAGCCGATAGGTCACAGGCGCGGCGAAGGCGGAAGCCGCGGCGAGCGAGAGCGCGGCGGCAAGGACGAGGCGTTTCATCGGGAAGGTCTCCGGAAGCTGGGATTTGGGGGAAGGCGCGGCGGCGCCGGTTGCATTCATTCGATCCGCGCGGCTTCGTCGAACGGCAGCCGCGGCGAACGGGGGAAGAGGCTGGCCGGATCGCCGACGCCGAGGTTGACGAGGACGTTGGAACGGATCGAGGTGCCCTTGAAGAAGGCTTCGTCGACCTTGTCGGTGTCGAAGCCGGACATCGGGCCGGCATCCAGCCCCAGCGCGCGCGCGGCCAGGATCAGGTAGGCCGCCTGCAGGCTGGAGCTGCGCAGCGCCACCCGGTACAGCCGCTCCTCGGGGGAGCCGGCGAACCAGCTCCTGGCGTCGGTGTGCGGGAACAGCACCGGCAGCTTGTCGTAGAAGCGCATGTCGTAGCCGACGATCGCCACCACCGGCGCGGCCATGGTCTTGGCATGGTTGCCCTCCGAGAGCGCCGGGCCCAGCTTCGCCTTGGCCTCGGGCGACTTGACGAACACCAGCCGCGCCGGGGTCGTGTTGGCCTCGGTGGGGCCGAACTTCATCAGGTCGTAGAGCCGGTGCAGGGTCTCGTCACTGACCTCGCCGCTGAAGGCGTTGTAGGTGCGGGCGGTGCGGAAGAGCTGGTCGAGGGCGGCGTCTGGCAGGGCGGCGGTCATGGGGCTCCTTGGCGAGGCGGAAATCGAAAACGCAGGCGAATGAATGCGTTGCGGGCGCCAGTGTAGAGTTCCACGGGTGACGGCACAGCCCCGCGCCCGGAACGGATTGTGATCATTGGCGGGACGACAGGGGCCTTCTTGCTCGATTCACTTCAAATCTGGTCCATCAGCGACGGCCGTGCCGGCAACGCGCGGCAGGCCGGGGCGCTGGCGGCCGCGCTCGCCGCAGGCACCGGCCGGGAGGCTCGCGACGTCCGGCTCGTGCCGCGCGCGCCCTGGCGCTGGCTGGCGCCGCGGATCCTGCCGGGGGCGGCGCAGGCCTTCGGCCCCGGTTTCGCCGCGCTGCTCGGCGAGGCGCCCGGGCTGGCGGTCGGCTGCGGGCGCCAGGCCGCGCCGGCGACCCGGCTGCTGCGCACCCGCGGGTGGAAGGCGGTGCAGGTGCTGGACCCGCGCATCGATCCGGCGCATTGGGACCTGGTCGTCGCGCCCGCGCACGACGGCCTGGCCGGCGCCAACGTCATCGCCACCCTGGGCAGCCTGCACCCGGTCGACGACGCCTGGCTGGCCGGCGCGCGCGCGCAGTTCGCGCGCTTCGGGGAACTGCCGCGGCCGCGCACCGCGGTGCTGCTGGGCGGCGGCAGCGCGCACGCGCGCTTCGACCGCGCGGCCTTCGAGGCGCTGGCCGCGCGGCTGGATGCCGCGCTGGCGCGCGATGGCGGCAGCGTGCTGCTCACCGCCTCGCGCCGCACGCCGGAGGACGTGCGCGCGGCGCTGCGCGATCGCGACGACGCGACGCCCGGCCTGGCCTGGCTCGGCGAGGCCGACGGTCCCAACCCCTATCCCGGGCTGCTGGCATGGGCGGACCGCATCGTCTGCTCGCCCGACTCGGTGAACATGGTGTCCGAGGCCTGCGCCACGCGCGCGCCGGTGTTCGTGTTCGAGCCGGAGCGCGTGCACGGCCGTCCGCGCCGCTTCCTCGACGCGCTGCTCGCCGGCGGCCGCATCCGCGCGATGGACGACGCGCTCGCGCCGTTCGACGCGCCGCCCCTGCGCGAAACCGCGCGCGTGGCCGACGAGATCCGCCGCCGGCTCCCGTAGGAGCGCCCCATGGGCGCGATGCCCGCGCGGTGAAGGCAGATCGCGCCCATGGGGCGCTCCTACATCGGCGGCGTGAGCTCGAGCAGGCGCGCGTCCGGCCCGTCCTCGAGCAGCCAGATCGCACCGTCCGGTCCCTGCTCGACCTCGCGGATGCGCCGGCCCGTCGGGTAACGCGCCATCTCCCGCGCCTGCGCGCCGTCGAACCGGATGCGCACGAGGGCCTCCGACTTGAGCCCGCCGATGAAGCCCTGGCCACGGAAGGACGGGAACATCGAACCGGAGTAGATGATGAAGCCGGCCGGCGCGATCACCGGCGTCCACCACGCCGCCGGCGCGTGGAACTCGGGGTGGGTGTCGTGGTCGGGGATCGGCGTGCCGTCGTAGTGGTCGCCGTTGGACACCACCGGCCAGCCGTAGTTGTCGCCGCGCACGATGAGGTTGAGCTCGTCGCCGCCCATCGGGCCCATCTCGTGCTCCCACAGCCGGCCCGACGCATCGAAGGCGATGCCCAGCGGATTGCGGTGTCCCAGCGTCCACACCTGCGCGGCGACGCCGCCCTGGGCCGCGAAGGGATTGTCGGCCGGCACGCTGCCGTCGGCGTCGAGCCGCACGATCTTGCCGAGGTTGGACTGCATGTCCTGCGCCGGCGTGAGCTTCTGGCGCTCGCCGGAGGTGATCCACAGCTTGCCGTAGCGGTCGAAGGCGATGCGGTGGCCGTACTGGCCCTCGCCGGTCACCTTCGGCACCTGGCGCCAGATCACCTGCAGGTTCGACAGGCTGCCGCCGTGGCCGGCGTCGAGCACCAGCGTCGCGCGCGCGACCGCGGCGCCGCGGGTGCCGTCGGCGCCCGCTTCGGCGTAGCTGAGGTAGACGAGGTGGTTGGCGGCGAACTGCGGATGCAGCACCACGTCGCCGAACCCGCCCTGGCCGCCGTAGGCGACCGCCGGCACGCCGACGACCTCGCCGACCTGGCGCGTCGCCGGATCGAACAGCCGCAGGCGGCCGCGCTTCTCGGTCACCAGCAACCGCCCGTCGGGCAGGAAGGTCATCGCCCAGGGCTCGTCGAAGCGCGCGAACTCGGTGGCCACGAACGGGGGATCGGGCTCGCGCAGCGCCGGCAGCGGGCCGCCGGTGCGCCGCGGCACGGCGCCGGCGGTCGCACCCGCGCCGCGTGGCCCTGCCATGCGCGGGGCGCGTCGGCCGCGATCGGTTCCCGCGCCGGGGTGCGCCTCGCGCCGCGCTTCCGCTTCCTCGGCCTGGGCACGCGTGGCCTGCGCATGCACGCCGCCCGCGTCGACCGCGACGCGGTCGCACGCCGCGGGCAGCAGGGCGAGGCAGGCAATCGCCGGCAGGAGGTGGCGCATGGCGGCGCTCGCTGCGGGGGGATTCGCTGGTTATACGCCTGCGCGCGGGAAGGAGGTGCCGAGGCCGCACTGGCGTCGCAGGCCGGGCGCATGGCCGCTCGTCCCCGCGCCGGTTCGCCGGAAGCAGCCCTTCTCCCCGCTTGCGGGGAGAAGGTGCCCGGAGGGCGGATGAGGGGCGCGAGCGAAGCGAAGC
>JAYRKR010000144.1:0-3237 GCA_041905645.1 Luteimonas sp. | reverse complement strand
GGAAATGGTGCACAGCCCGCCGCCGTGGACGCTGCCGACGCCGGCGTCCGCCAGCCGCTGGCGCGCCAGTGCGTACAGGTCGACGCGCCAGTGCGCGGGTCGCGTCGGCGCGAACGCGGCCGCCGCGCGCGGATCGTACGCGGTGAAGGCCTCGAGGACCTCGGCCCCGACTTCGTATGCCCGCGGGCCCGCGGCCGGGCCGAGCCAGGCGACCAGGTCGCCCGGCGCGCTGCGCATCGCCGCGACGGCCGCTTCCAGCACGCCGGCCGCGAGCCCGCGCCAGCCCGCGTGCGCGGCGCCGACCTCGCTGCCGTCGCGCGCGGCGAAGACCACCGGCAGGCAGTCGGCCGTGAGGATGGCGAGCACCACGCCCGGGGTGGACGCCACCGCGGCGTCGGCCTCGGGCTCCGCCAGACCGGGACGGACGCTGCCGCGGGGAGGCAAGGTCGGGGCGATGGCGTCCTCCGCCTCTGCGGGAGAAGGAGACGAGGCATCGAAGCGGACGACGCGCGTCCCGTGCACCTGCCGCAGCCAGCGCGGTGGCGACGGCAGGCCGGCGCGCTCGACCAGCTCGGCGCGGTTGCGCGCGACCGCGGCGGGGTCGTCGCCGTCGGCGGCGCGCGCGTTGCCGAGGTTGAAGCTGTCGAATGGCGGCTGCGAGCTCCCGGCGCCGAAGCGCAGCGTGGTGAAGGCATGCACGCGGGGTGGCGCGTCCCAGTCCGCATCCAGGTGGAACACCTCCGTACCCGCCTCCCCTCCGGCACGTCCGAGCCCCTCTCCTGCGAAGCGGGAGAGGGGGTGGGGTGAGGGTGCGTCAGAGCGCGTCGAAGTCATGGCGTGGCGTCGGAAATGGCCGCGTCCTAGTCGCGCGGGACGACAAAGGTCAAAAGCCGGACCCTCGCCCGGCGCTGCGCGCCTCCCTCTCCCGCTTCGCAGGAGAGGGGCTGGAAGGCCGGCGCGCCGCGGAAGTGGCAAGGAGAAGTCAACGGCGTCCCGCCTGCGCATGCGCCGCACCGTCCTCGCGCAGCAGCCGCATGAGCTCGAGCATGTCGTCCGGCACCGGCGCCGTGCAGCGCAGCGGCTCGCCGCCGATGGGATGGACGAATTCCAGCGTCTCGGCGTGCAGCGCCTGGCGCCTGAAGCCGCGCAGCGCCGCGGCCAGTTCCTCCGACGCGCCGCGCGGCAGCCGCAGCGATCCGCCGTACAGCGGATCGCCCACGATCGGGTGCTTCAGGTGCGCCATGTGCACGCGGATCTGGTGGGTGCGGCCGGTCTCCAGCCGGCACTCCAGCGCGGTATGCGCGCGGAAGCGCTCGCGCAGGCGGAAATGGGTGATCGCGTCGCGGCCGTCCTCGCGGACCGCCATACGCAGGCGGTCGCGCGGGTGGCGGTCGATGGCGGCATCGGCGGTGCCGCCGCTGACCAGCGCGCCGACCACGATCGCAAGGTACTGCCGGTGCACGGCGCGCGCCGACAGCTGCGCGACCAGCGCCGCGTGCGCCTGCAGCGTGCGCGCCACCACCATCACGCCCGAAGTGTCCTTGTCGAGGCGGTGCACGATGCCCGCGCGCGGCAGTGCCGCCAGCGCCGGATCGCGGAACAGCAGCGCGTTGACCAGGGTGCCGCGCGGGTTGCCCGCGCCCGGGTGCACCACCAGGCCGGCCGGCTTGTCGATCACGAAGACGTCGGCGTCCTCGTGCAGGATGGCCAGCGGGATGTCCTCTGGCTCGGCCGAGGTCTGTTCGTCCAGCGCCACCGCCAGCGTCACCGTCTCTCCGCCGCGCACCGGGTCGCGCGGCCGCGCGGCGGCGCCGTCGAGCAGCGCGTCGCCGGACTTGATCCATTCGGCCAGCCGCGAGCGCGAGAATTCCGGGAACAGCTCGGCCAGCACCGCGTCGAAACGGCGGCCGGCGGCGGCCTCCGGCACGCGGGCCTGGCGCTGGTCGGGCGGGGCGGACCCGGGCTCGGATGGGCTTGGATTCATGCGGACGGCATCGGTTCAGGCGCGGACCGCGGCGGCGATCACGGGCTGTTATTATCCGCCCTTCGTGTCTCCCGCGACCAACCGGCCCCCATGACCCCACGCCTGCCCGCCCTGCGCCACGTCCTGATCCTGATGCTGCTGGCGCTGTTCACCGTCTCCGGGTGCGCGCGCATCAAGGGCATGTTCAAGGACAAGGACTCCGTCGAGGGCCAGCCGGTCGAGCAGATCTACGCCAAGGGCCAGAAGCTCATGCACGGCGGCAACTGGGACGGCGTGCTGCGGGTGTACAAGCGCCTGGTCGCGCAGTACCCGTACGGGCCGTACACCGAGCAGACGCTGATGGAGATGGCCTACGCCAACTACAAGAGCGGCAACAACGAGGAGGCGATCTCCTCGATCGACCGTTTCCTGCGCACCTACCCCACCCACCGCAACACGCCGTACATGTACTACCTGCGCGGGCTGGTGAACTCCAACCGCGACACCGTGTTCCTGCAGAAGGTGTGGACGCTCGACGCCAGCCGCCGCGACCTGGCCACGCCGATGCAGGCCTACAACGACTTCAACACCGTCGCCACCCGCTACCCCAACAGCCGCTATGCCGCCGACGCGCGCCTGCGCATGGTGGCGCTGCGCAACATGTTCTCGCGCCACGACATGGAGGTCGCGCTGTACTACCTGCGCCGCGGCGCCAACGTCAGCGCGGTCGAGCGCGCCAAGTACCTGCTCGAGACCTACCCGCAGAGCGAGTACCAGAACGACGCCGTCGCCCTGCTCGCCGAGGCCTATACCCGCCTGGGCAACGAGACCCTGGCCGCCGACGCCAAGCGCGTGCTGCAGCAGAACGACCCCCAGCACCCCTACCTGACCGGCAAGTGGCCGGACTATCCGTGGACGATCCGCAAGCTCAACCCGTTCGCGGGGGAGAAGTCGGCGCTGGACAACGAGAAGAACTGATCCGCGGGCAATCCGCCGCCAGGCAACCCGCCGTACCGAAACGCCGCCCACCGGGCGGCGTTTCTTGTTTGCGCCCCACGCACGCCAACAGCCCTTCTCCCGCTTGCGGGAGAAGGTGCCCGAAGGGCGGATGAGGGGGCGCGAGCGAAGCGAAGCGTGCTTTTGACCTTGCTTCGTCGCGGGAGAAGCGAAAAGCAACTCGCTTCGCTCGCCTCCCCGCATCCGCCCGCCGGGCACCGTCTCCCCGCAAGCGGGGAGAAGGAAGGCTAGCCGGCAAGGCTATCCCGCGTAGCCGG
>JAYRKR010000068.1:0-19618 GCA_041905645.1 Luteimonas sp. | reverse complement strand
CTGCCGTGCGCCGGCAGCTCGACCACGTCCTCGCCGGTGTTGCTGGCCGGCGCGCGGACCCACCGCGCGATGCCGTCGTCGATCGTGCTGCCGTCCGCGTCGACGAAGCGCGCGGGGCGCGCCCGGCGCGGCCGCAGCGCGCGGCCGCAGACCGCGCGCGCGATGGCCGGCGCGCGCGGGCCGGACAGGCGCACGATCCCCACCCCGCCGGCGCCCGGCGCGGTGGCGATGGCGACGATGGTGTCGGCGGCGGCGTCCACGGTGCGCATGGTGGCAGGAGACGGCGCGCGCGGCACGCGCCCGGATGCGCGAAGCCCGCCTTGCGGCGGGCCCCGGGGCGCTATCCGGCGACCACCTTGCCCGGCGGCGGATCGGCGTACTTCTTGGTGATGATCCACTGCTGCAGCAGGCCCAGGCCGCCGTTGGCCACCTGGTACAGCACCAGGCCCGCGGGCAGGAAGGCCAGGATCACGCCGAACACCAGCGGCATGCTCTGCATCATCTTCTGCTGCATCGGGTCCATGCCGACCGCGGGGTTGAGCTTCTGCGTGGCCCACATGATCGCGATGTTGAGCACCGGCAGGATGAAGTACGGGTCGCGCGCGGTCAGGTCCTGGATCCACAGCGTCCACGGCGCCTGGCGCAGCTCCACCGACTCGGCCAGCATCCAGTACAGCGCCATGAAGATGATCATCTGCGGCAGCACCGGCAGGCAGCCGCCGACGGGATTGATCTTCTCCTTCTTGTACAGCTCCATCATCGCCATCTGGAACTTCTGCTTGTCGTCGCCGTAGCGCTCCTTGAGCTGGGCGATGCGCGGCTGGAAGCGGCGCATCTTGGCGGCGGACTTGTACTGCGCGGCCGAGAGCGGGAACAGCGCGAGCTTGAGCAGGCAGACCATCGCGATGATCGCCCAGCCCCAGTTGCCCAGCAGCCCGTGCAGCTTGCTCAGCAGCCAGAACAGGCCCTGCGCGAGCACCGCGAACGGGGCGAAGCGGCTGTAGTCGACGGCGCGCTCGAAACCGGGCACGCCCTGCGCCTGGATCTGCGAGACCAGCTTGGGGCCGACCCACAGGCGCGCGTCGCTGACCGCCTTCTGGCCCGGCGCCAGCGTGAACGCCGGCCCGGTGGCGTGGATGTCGTCGACGTTGCCGGTCTGGCCGAGGCCGAAGCGCGAGGCCTGGTCCTTCTGCGGGATCCAGGCAGTGAAGAAGTGGTGCTGCAGCAGCGCGATCCAGCCGCCGGTGACGGTCTTGTCGAGCGGTCCGTCCTCGACGAAGTCCTTGTACTTGCGGCCTTCGTAGCCGTCGGCGGCGCTGAACCACTTGGCGCCGGCGAAGCTGTAGGACTCCGGATTGGTCATGCCCGCCTTGACCACCGGCGGGACGCGCGCGAGCTGGCGGTACAGGTAGCCCTGCCAGCGGGCGCCGGACCCGTTGACCACCTCGTCGTGCACCGCGACCACGTAGCTGCCGCGGGCCAGGGTGTAGGTGCGGCGGACGACGACGCCGTCGGCGCCCTTGGCGACGAAGGCGACCTGCACCCGCGGCTGGCCGTCGGCGAGCGCGACCTCGCGCTGCGCGGTCTCCGGCGCCAGCGCCGGCACGCGCGTGCCGCCCTGCCCCACCCAGCCGCTGCGGGCGACGTAGTAGTGCGCGGGATCCTCGTCGAACAGCTTCACCGGCTGGCTGCCGGGATCGCGGGTCTGGGGATACTGCAGCAGCTGCGCCTGGTACACGGCGCCGCCGTCGATCACCAGCCGCAGCACGTCGGTGGTGACGGTCACGCGGTCGGCGGCCGTGGCCGCCGATGCCGTTGGCGCGGCCGGTGCGACCGCGGCACTTCCGCTGGGGGTGGCGGTGGGAATGCCCGCCTCCGGACCGGCCGGCACCCCGGGCGGGGCACCGACCGCGGGCGCCTGCGCCTGCGCGGCCGTGGCCGCCGGCTCGGCCGGCGCCGGATTCCGCTCCTTGCCCCACTCCATCCACAGCAGGCCCGCCACCATCAGCCAGGCGAAGATCAGGAACGTACGTGTCTGGTTCATCAGGCGGGCAGGCTCGTGCCGTCGGGCGGATCATCCGACGCGGGATGGGAGGGGGAAGCGGCGGGCACCGCGGGAAGGACCGGGATTGTGCCGTCCGCACCGCCGGGCGGCAATGCGCCGGCGCGCTGCAGCAGCGCCAGCAGGCCGTCGCGCAGGATCCGGTTGTCGCTGTCGGCGGCGGCCTTGCGCGCGACCACCACGTAGTCGCCACCGCGCAGCCGCGGCCGCAGCCGTCGGAAGGTTTCGCGCAGCGTGCGCTTGATGCGGTTGCGCCCGACCGCGTGCGGATCGACCTTGCGCGACACCGCCAGGCCCAGCCGCGCCGGCCCGTCGCCGGCGACGTAGTGGAGCGAGAACAGCGGGGAGGCGGTGCGGCTCCCCTGGGCGAACGCGCGGTCGAATTCGGCGCGCGCGCGCACCCGCACCTGGCGCGGGAAACGGGCGGTCATCGCGAGGGAACGGAAGGTCGCGGCCGGGTTCCCCAGCCGGGCGAACGGCCTCAGGCCGTCAGGCGCTTGCGGCCCTTGGCGCGGCGACGGGCCAGGATCTTGCGGCCGTCGGCGGTCTTCATGCGGGCACGGAAGCCGTGGTCGCGCTTGCGCTTGAGGTTGCTGGGTTGGTAGGTGCGCTTGGTGGCCATGGCGGACTCGAGCGAAAACGCGTCGGAAAGAACCGGTAATTCTAGGATGCGCCCGGCATGGCGGTCAACTGCGGGCCCGGCGCGCGCTGGCCGGCCGAGCCGCGGGCCGCGCACGATGCCGCGACGACGCCGGGCCCGCGTCGCGGTGGTGCGCCTGCCGGGGTGCGGTGGTAGTCTGCCCCTCCCCTATGCTGCCGCGACCGTTGCGCGCCCGGAACAGGACGCACGACGCGGCGCCGTCATTGCGCAGAACTGACCGTATGGATGCCTGGCCCCGATGCCTCGAACGCCTTGAAGCCGAGTTCCCGGCCGAGGACGTCCATGCCTGGCTGAAGCCGCTGCAGGCGACCTGGCGCGACGACGCCACCGTGCTCTACGCGCCCAACGCCTTCGTCCGCGACGAGGTCCGCGCGCGCTACCTGGCGCGCATCCGCGAGCTGCTCGGGCACTTCGCCGGCAGCCCCGAAGTCACCCTGGAGATCGGCTCGCTGCCGCGCCCCGCGGGGCCCAGGCCGGCCGTGGTCGAACCGGCGCGGGCCGCCGCGGCCGAGGCGTTCGCGGGCAACCTCGACACCCACTACACCTTCGACAACTTCGTCGAGGGGCGCAGCAACCAGCTCGGCCGCGCCGCGGCCTGGCACGCGGCGCAGGACCCGGGCAACCGCGCCCACAACCCGCTGCTGCTGTACGGCGGCACCGGCCTGGGCAAGACCCACCTGATGTTCGCCGCCGGTAACGAGATGCGCCGCCATGCCCCGGGCATGCGCGTGCTGTACGTGCGCAGCGAGCAGTTCTTCAGCGCGATGATGAAGGCGCTGCAGGACAAGCAGATGGACGGCTTCAAGCGCCAGTTTCAGCAGGTCGACGCGCTGCTGATCGACGACATCCAGTTCTTCGCCGGCAAGGACCGCACGCAGGAGGAGTTCTTCCACACCTTCAACGCGCTGTTTGACGGCAAGCAGCAGATCATCATGACCTGCGACCGCTTCCCGCGCGAGGTCGAGGGCCTGGAGCCGCGGCTGAAATCGCGCCTGGCCTCCGGCCTGTCGGTGCCGATCGACCCGCCCGACTTCGAGACCCGCGCCCAGATCGTGCTGTCCAAGGCGCGCGAGCGCGGCGCCAGCATCCCCGAGGACGTGGCGTTCCTGCTCGCCAAGAAGATGCGCAGCAACGTGCGCGACCTCGAGGGCGCGCTCAACACCCTGGCCGCGCGCGCCAACTTCACCGGCCGCGCCATCACCAGCGAGTTCGCCCAGGAGACCCTGCGCGACCTGCTGCGCGCGCAGCAGCAGGCGATCAGCATCGCCAACATCCAGAAGACCGTGGCAGACTACTACGGGTTGCAGATCAAGGATTTGCTGTCCAAGCGCCGGACCCGTTCGCTGGCCCGCCCCCGCCAGGTGGCGATGGCCCTGGCGAAGGAGCTGACCGAGCACAGCCTGCCCGAGATCGGCGACGCCTTCGCCGGGCGCGACCACACCACGGTGCTGCACGCCTGCCGCCAGGTGCGCGGCCTGCTCGACACCGACGGCAAGCTCCACGAGGACTGGGACAAGTTGATCCGCAAGCTCAGCGAGTGACCGTTCCGGGCGTTCGGGAACCGGCCCAGCGGCACGGCTCCGCGAAGCCTGGTGATGGAACGGGGACAGGCTGTGGATAAGCAGGCGATGGAACCGGACCCAGAAAGTTATCCACAGGTTGCCAAGCGGGCGCCGAAGCGGTTATCAACGGTTTGGGTTGGTAATAAAATCAATTAAAATCAATCGGTTGCATACGTTACAACCAGTATTTCGCGGCTCCAGCACCACCAGCTTTTGTATTTATCCCATTCTCAGAGCTAGGGCATAGGGGACAAGACCGGCATGCGTTTCAGTCTGCAGCGCGAAGTTTTCCTCAAGCCGCTGGGCCAGGTGGTCAACGTCGTCGAACGGCGCCAGACCCTGCCCGTGCTGGCCAATCTGCTGGTCCAGGTCAAGGACGGGCAGCTGTCGTTGACCGGTACCGACCTCGAGGTCGAGATGGTCGCGCGCAGCGCGGTCGACGACGCCCAGGACGGCGAGACCACGATCCCGGCGCGCAAGCTGTTCGACATCGTCCGGGCCCTGCCCGACGGCAGCAAGGTGTCGGTGTCGCAGACCGGCGACAAGATCACGGTGCAGGCCGGCCGCAGCCGGTTCACCTTGGCCAGCCTGTCCGCCAACGATTTCCCTTCGGTGGACGAGGTCGAGGCGACCGAGCGCGTGAGCGTGCCCGAGGCGGCGCTCAAAGAGCTGATCGAGCGCACCGCGTTCGCGATGGCGCAGCAGGATGTGCGCTACTACCTCAACGGCCTGCTGTTCGACCTCGGCGACCGCCGCCTGCGCTGCGTGGCCACCGACGGCCACCGGCTGGCGCTGTGCGAGACCGCGCTGGAGGCCGACGGCAAGACCAAGCGCCAGATCATCGTGCCGCGCAAGGGCGTGCAGGAGCTGCAGCGCCTGCTCGAAGGCGGCGACCGCACGCTCGAGCTGGAGATGGGCCGCAGCCACATCCGGGTCAAGCGCGACGACGTCACCTTCACCAGCAAGCTGATCGACGGCCGCTTCCCCGACTACGAGGCCGTGATCCCGATCGGCGCCGACCGCGAGGTCCGCATCGACCGCGAGGTCCTGCGCGCGGCGCTGCAGCGCGCGGCCATCCTGTCCAACGAGAAGTATCGCGGCGTGCGCCTCGAGGTCTCGCCGGGCCAGCTGAAGATCAACGCCCACAATCCCGAGCAGGAAGAGGCGCAGGAGGAGGTCGAGGCCGAGACCAAGGTCGACGGGCTGGCCGTGGGCTTCAACGTCAACTACCTGCTCGACGCCCTCGGCGCGCTGCGCGACGAGCACGTGGTGATCGCTCTGCGGGATGCGAACTCCTCCGCCCTCGTCCGCGAGGCCTCCAGCGAGCGCAGCCGCCATGTCGTGATGCCGTTGCGGCTGTGACCCGTCCGGGTTCCACGTGGAACACGAACGCCCGGCCCGCCCGGGCGTTTTGTTTTGGCGCGTCCGCCCCGCCATGCAGCTGACCCGCCTGGAGGTTCGCCACCTGCGCCGCCTCGACGAGGTGGTCCTGGTCCCGGGGCCGCGCCTGAACCTGCTGGTCGGCGGCAATGGCGCGGGCAAGACCAGCCTGCTCGAGGCCATCCACCTGCTCGCCTACGGCCGCAGCTTCCGCGGCCGCGTGCGCGACGGCCTGGTGGCCAGCGGCGCGCCGGCGCTGGAAGTGTTCGCCCAGTGGCGCGAGCAGGCGAGCGGGCGCGAGCGGCGCGTGGGGCTGCGCCATGGCGGACAGGCATGGGAGGGCCGGCTCGACGGGCAGTCCATTCCCTACCTCGGCGAGCTCTGCGCGGCGCTGGCCGCCGTGAGCTTCGAGCCCGGCAGCCACGCGCTGGTCAGCGGTGGCGGCGAACCGCGGCGGCGCTACGTGGATTGGGGTCTGTTCCACGTGGAACCTGGCTTCCTGCCGCTGTGGCGTCGCTACGCGCGCGCCCTCAAGCAGCGCAACAGCCTGCTCAAGCAGCGCGGGCATCGCGACCAGATCGACGCCTGGGACCGCGAGCTGGTCGAGGCAGGCGAGCCCATGACCCGCCAGCGCGCGCGGTACCTGGAGCAGCTGCAACCGCTGCTGGCGGAGATCTCCGGCGAGCTCGCGCCCGCTCTGGGCGAGGCCGTGATCGACTTCCAGCCGGGCTGGCGCCACGAGGAGCTGCCGCTCGCCGACGCCCTGCTGCTGGCCCGCGATCGCGACCTGCAGGCCGGCTTCACCTCGGTGGGCCCGCACCGGGCCGACTGGCGCCTGCGCCACGCCGCGCTGCCCAACGGGGAGGCCCTTTCCCGTGGCCAGGCGAAGCTGACCGCCCTGGCCTGCGTGCTGGCCCAGGCCGCGCACCATCGCGCCGTGCGGGGCGAGTGGCCGCTCGTCCTGCTGGACGACCTGGCCTCCGAACTCGACCGCGCCCATCAGAAGCGCGTGCTGGCGCGCCTGGCCGCGGCCGGTGCCCAGGTCTTCGTGACCGGCACGGAGCTGCCGGAGCAAGACGCCCTGGGTGGGAGTGAATACGCGGTGTTCCACGTGGAACAAGGACGGATCGAAGCCGCCGACAGGCCCGTGCCGCCTCGCGGCTGAAGCGTCCCAACCCGCGAATTGCTATACTTCGCGCATCCATAACTAGTGTGTCTCGGCGCCGGCCCCCGGCCGCCGCCGCGGGAGTGTTGAGCCGAATGACCGAAACCAACGAGGCCGTGCAGGGCCAGGGCAGCGAGTACGACTCCAGCCGGATCACCGTGCTGCGCGGGCTGGAGGCGGTGCGCAAGCGCCCCGGCATGTACATCGGCGACGTGCACGACGGCACCGGCCTGCACCACATGGTCTTCGAGGTGGTCGACAACTCGATCGACGAGGCGCTGGCCGGCCATGCCGACGACGTCGTCGTGACCATCCACGAGGACGGCTCGGTGTCGGTGTTCGACAACGGCCGCGGCATCCCGGTCGACATCCACAAGGAAGAGGGCGTGTCGGCCGCGCAGGTCATCATGACCCAGCTGCACGCCGGCGGTAAGTTCGACGACAACAGCTACAAGGTCTCCGGCGGCCTGCACGGCGTCGGCGTCTCGGTGGTCAACGCGCTCTCCGAGCGGCTCACGATCGACATCTGGCGCGACGGCCACCACCACCACCAGGACTACGCCATGGGCGAGCCGCTGGCGCCGCTGGCGGTGCTGGGGGCCTCGGACAGGCGCGGCACGCTGGTGCGCTTCTGGCCGGCGCGGGAAACCTTCACCGACGTCGAATTCCACTACGACATCCTGGCGCGCCGCCTGCGCGAGCTCTCGTTCCTCAATTCGGGGGTGAAGATCACCCTGATCGACGAGCGCGGGGAAGGGCGCCGCGACGTGTTCCAGTACGAAGGCGGCATCGCCTCGTTCGTCGAGCACCTGGCCCAGCTCAAGACGCCGCTGCACCCGAACGTGATCTCGGTGACCGGCGAGGAGAGCGGCATCACCGTGGACGTGGCGCTGCAGTGGACCGATTCCTACCAGGAAACGATGTTCTGCTTCACCAACAACATCCCGCAGAAGGACGGCGGCACCCACCTGATCGGCTTCCGCGCGGCGCTCACCCGCACGCTCACCAACTACATCGAGCAGAACGGGATCGCCAGGCAGGCCAAGGTCAACCTGTCCGGCGACGACATGCGCGAGGGCATGATCGCGGTGCTCAGCGTCAAGGTGCCGGATCCCAGCTTCTCCAGCCAGACCAAGGAGAAGCTGGTCTCGTCCGAGGTGAGGCCGGTCGTTGAGCACACGTTCGGCGCACGTTTGGAGGAGTTCCTGCAGGAACACCCCAACGAGGCTCGCGCCATCGCCGGCAAGATCGTCGACGCCGCGCGCGCCCGCGAGGCGGCGCGCAAGGCCCGCGACCTGACCCGCCGCAAGGGCGCGCTCGACATCGCCGGCCTGCCCGGCAAGCTCGCCGACTGCCAGGAGAAGGATCCGGCGCTCAGCGAGCTGTTCATCGTCGAGGGCGACTCGGCCGGCGGCTCGGCCAAGCAGGGCCGCAACCGCAGGACCCAGGCGATCCTGCCGCTCAAGGGCAAGATCCTCAACGTCGAGCGCGCGCGCTTCGACCGCATGCTGTCCTCGGCCGAGGTCGGCACGCTGATCACCGCGCTCGGCACCGGCATCGGCAAGGACGAGTACAACCCGGACAAGCTGCGCTACCACCGCATCATCCTGATGACCGACGCCGACGTCGACGGCTCGCACATCCGCACGCTGCTGCTCACGTTCTTTTACCGGCAGATGCCGGAGCTGATCGAGCGCGGCCACGTCTACATCGGCCTGCCGCCGCTGTACAAGATCAAGCAGGGCAAGACCGAGCTTTACCTCAAGGACGACGCGGCGCTCGACGCCTACCTCGCCGGCAACGCGGTCGAGGGCGCGTCGCTGGTGCCCGCCGCCGGCGAGCCGCCGATCGAGGGCGAGGCGCTGGAGAAGCTGCTGCTCGCCTACGCCGGCGCGCGCGAGGCGATCGCGCGCAACGCCCACCGCTTCGACCCGCTGGTGCTCGAGTCGCTGATCGACTTCACCCCGCTCGACGCGGTGCGCCTGGCGCAGAACACCGACGAGCGCCACGAGCTCGACGCGCTGGAAAAGCGCCTCAACCGCAGCGGGCTGGGCAAGCCGCGCTACGCGCTGGAGCTGCAGGCCGCCGGCGCCGGCCATGCCGGCGCGCTGCTGGCCCGGCGCCGGCACATGGGCGAGGAGCAGGTGCAGGTGCTGCCGTTCTCCGCCTTCGAAAGCGGCGACCTGCGCCCGCTGCGCGACGCCGCCGCGCTGCTGCACGGCCTGGTCCGCGAGGGCGCGCAGATCGTGCGCGGCAACCGCGCGCAGCCGGTCGCCAGCTTCGCCGAGGCGCAGGCCTGGCTGCTGGAGGAGGCGAAGAAGGGCCGCCAGATCCAGCGCTTCAAGGGCCTGGGCGAGATGAACCCCGAGCAGCTGTGGGACACCACGGTCAATCCCGATACGCGCCGGCTGCTGCAGGTGCGCATCGAGGACGCGGTCGCCGCCGACCAGATCTTCTCGACCCTGATGGGCGATGTCGTCGAACCGCGCCGCGAGTTCATCGAGGACAACGCGCTGAAGGTCGCCAACCTCGACGTCTGACCGCCGGCGCATGGAGCACCTCGACGCCGCCCCGGTGCCGCCGCCGCTGCCGACCGCGGCGTGGCGACGGCCGCTGGCGGGCTTCGCCGTCGACCTCGCGCTCGGCATCGCGCTGGTGTTCGGCGTCGCGTTCGCCGGGACCACGCTGTGGGCGTTCGCGCGCGGCGTGCAGCTCGGGCTCCGGGGCGGAGCGGAAACGGGAGGGCAGGCGGAACTGCTCGCGCGCATCGGCCAGCCCGGCGCGCTGGCGCTGCTGGTGATCAGCATCGCCGGCAGCGCGACCGCGGCGCTGGTGCTGTACTTCTGGCGGCGCCGCGCCAGCGCCGGCGAGCGCCTCGCCTCGCGCGCCGCCGCGCGCCGGCCGTCGACCTGGGGCTGGGCGCTGCTCGCCGGGCTGGCGAGCTTCGCGGTCAGCGCGCTCGTCACCACCGTCGGCCAGCAGGCCGGCATCGAGCAGACGCCGAGCAACGGGCCGGTGATCGAGGCGGTCGGCGCCGTGCACCCGGTGCTGCTGCTGGCGCTGGCGGTGCTGGCCGCGCCCGCTTGCGAGGAGCTGCTGTTCCGGCGCGTGCTGTTCGGGCGCCTGTGGGCCGCGGGACGGCCATGGCTGGGCCTGGCGCTGAGCAGCGCCGTGTTTGCCTGCCTGCACGAACTGCCCGGCACCGGCGGCAAGGGCTTCGCCGCCGGCCTGCTGCTGTGGGGATGCTACGCCGCGATGGGCGCGGCCTTCGCCGCCGTGTACTGGCGCACCGGCACGCTGTGGTCGGCAATCGGCGCGCACGCCGCCAACAACCTGCTCGCCTGCGCGCTGCTGCTCGCCGGCGTGCATTGACGGGCCGTTGATAGTGCCCCGGCTACAAGGCGGGAACGGAACACAGGGAGCTGCGCCATGAAACGACTCGTCCTCGGCCTCGCGATCGCCGCGGCCGCCGCCGGCTGCGCCACCATGACCTCGCCGACCGGGCGCACCCAGTACGTCGGCGCGGTCTCCCAGGCCCAGCTCGACCAGATGGGCGCGCAGGCCTTCGCCGAGACCAAGGCCAAGACGCCGCAGAGCAAGGATGCGCGCCAGAACGCCTACGTGCGCTGCGTGGTCGATGCGCTGGTGCGCGAGCTGCCACCCGGCAACGCGCAGGGCTGGGAAACGGCGGTCTTCGTCGACAAGGATCCCAACGCCTTCGCCCTGCCGGGCGGGAAGGTCGGCGTCTACACCGGCATCTTCACCGTCGCGAAGAACCAGGACCAGCTGGCGGCGGTGGTCGGCCACGAGATCGGCCACGTCATCGCCCACCACCACGACGAACGCATCACCCGCCAGCTGATGGCGCAGGGCGCGCTGGGCGTGGCCGGGCAGCTGATGGGCGCGCGCTACGGCGAGGGCGCGGCCAGCGCCACCAGCCAGATCGGCGGGGCCGCGGCGCAGGGCCTGTTCCTGCTGCCCAACTCGCGCACCCAGGAGAGCGAGGCCGACGTGGTCGGCCAGCAGCTCATGGCCAAGGCCGGGTTCGATCCGCGCCAGGCGGTGAACCTGTGGCAGAACATGATCGCCGCCGGCGGCAGCCGTCCGCCGCAGTGGCTGTCCACCCACCCGGACCCGCAGGCGCGCATCGGCGAGCTGCAATCGCGCGCGGCCGGCCTGTTGCCAACCTACGAACAGGCGCGCAGCAACGGGCGCAAGCCGCGCTGCGGGTAAAGGCCGCGTTAAATCCGCATAGCGCGCCGCCAGGCGGTTTCTGCTAGTTTTTCCGACCCGGTCCGCCAAGGCCGGACACGACGAGTCTCGACCCATCCTGCCAGGTGACCCCTCCATGTCCAGTTCCCGTTTCCGTCCCAACCTCCTGACCGCTGCCCTGGCGGGCGCCGTGCTGATGCTGTCCACCGGCCAGGTCCTGGCGCAGGCGGCGCAGCGCGCGGCGGAAGCGCGCGAGGCGCGCCAGGGCCGGTCCGAGTCCAGGCAGTCCGAGTCCAAGCAGTCCGAGGCCAAGGAGATGTTCCCCGAAGCCACCCGCAAGGCGCCGGACGCCAAGGCTTCGGCGAAGCTCTCGTCCAAGCTCCAGAAGATGATCGACGCCTACAACGACGGCAAGAATCCGGAAGCGCGCGCCGCGGCCGACGAGATCATCGCCAACGAGCGCGCCAACGCCTACGAGCGCGCGCTCGCCAACCAGATCGCGGCGCAGGCCGCCTACGGCGAGAACGACAACGCCGCGGCCAAGACCTACCTGAAGAACGCGATCGACGCCAACGGCCTGGACAACAACGGCCACTACCAGTCGATGTACATGCTCGCGCAGCTGCAGATGGAGGACGAGCAGTACGCCGACGCGCTGGCGACCCTCGACCGCTACCTGACCGAGACCAAGTCGCAGAAGCCCGAGGCGATGGTCGTCAAGGGCAACATCCTCTATCGCCTGGAGCGCTACCCGGAGGCGATCGCCGCGCTCAAGCAAGGCATCGATGCCGCCGGCGCCGACGCCAAGCCGGACTGGCAGCAGGTGCTGATGGCGGCGTACTTCGACAGCGACCAGCCGGCCGAGGCGGCCAAGGTCGCCGAGGGGATCCTGGCCAAGAACCCCGACGACAAGAAGCTGCAGATGAACCTGGCCTCGATCTACATGCAGGCCGACCAGAACGACAAGGCGATCGCGCTCATGGAGAAGATGCGCGCCAAGGGCCAGCTCACCGAGGACAAGGAGTACCGCAACCTCTACGCCCTGTACATGAACACCGAGGGCAGGGAGAAGGACGGCATCGCGGTGATCAAGGAGGGGCTGGACAAGGGCGTGCTCAAGCCCGACTACCAGACCTACCTGGCGCTGGGCCAGGGCTACTACTTCACCGACCAGCCCGGCCCGGCCATCGAGAACTACCAGAAGGCGGCGCCGCTCGCGCCCGATGGTGAAACCTACCTGAACCTGGCCAAGATCCTGTGGGGCGAGGGCCGGGTCGGCGAAGCCAAGCAGGCGGCGCAGAAGGCGCTGGACAAGGGCGTCAAGAATCCCGCGGACGCGAAGAAGATCATGGCCCAGAAGGGCTGAGGAGGCGACCGGTCGGAGGCGGGGGAGGTTGGTATCGCCCGCCCCGATTGGTATAAGCTTCGAGGTTCCCGCGACCGAAAAGGCCCGCGGATCAACAACACCCGGGGCGCTGCGGCGTCCGGCCATATTCGAGCCCGCTGCGCATGACGGAACAGTTGCCGATCCACCACAAGCAAGACGAAGAAGATGACGGCCTGAACTGGCCGCGCATCGCCGGCATCACCCTGGCGATCGCGGTGCACGTCGCGGCGCTGCTGCTGTTGCTTGCTCCGGTGGCGCCGCCGGGCGGCGCGCAGCAGGAGGAAGAGACCACCCGCGTGGTGATCATCGAGCCGCCGCCGCCGCCCCCGCCGCCGCCGCCGCCGCCGCCGGAGCCGCCCAAGCCGCAGGAGATCAAGCAGCTGGCGCCGCCGCAGCCCACGCCGCTGCCGCCGCCGCCGGAGGAGCCGCCGGTGGTGTTCGACGAGCCTTCGCCGATGGATACCCCGGCCCCGCCGCCGGCCCCGCCGGCGCCGCCGCAGGCGCAGCCGGACATCGGCGCCAGCGTCGACATCTCGTCGAAGAACATGAACCCGCCCAAGTACCCGCCCGCGGCGATCCGCGCCGGCATCGAGGGCACGGTGATCCTGATCATCGACGTCGACGCCAACGGCAACGTCACCAAGGTCTCGGTCGAGAAGTCCAGCCGCAACCGCGATCTCGACCGCGCGGCGATGGACGCCGCCCGCAAGTGGCGCTTCAACCCGTCGGTCGTGAACGGCCAGAAGGCCGCCGGCCGCGTCCGCGTGCCGGTCGACTTCCACCTCTGACCGCCGCCGCCCGCACCGCTTTCACGCAATACCCGCTCCACCGCTCCAAAACACCCAAACCACACTCCAAAGGTAAGCGTCATGCTGCAGGAAACCACCAACGCGCCCGCCCCCGCCGGAGGCGACGCCGCCGCTGCTCTCTCCCAGATGGGTGTCGACCATCTGATCAACGAAATGGTCACCAATCCGGGACAGCACATCGTCCAGTGGGTGGTGGCGCTCACCCTGATCCTGATGTCGGTGATGTCGATCTACTGGATCGTCGTCAACTTCCTCAAGAACGTGAACCTGCGCCGCCGCGGCGACTCCGTCACCGCGACGTTCTGGGAAACCACCAACGCGCAGGATGCGATCCGTTACATGGAAGAGCAGCCCAGGAGCGAGCCGTTCTCGAAGATCGCGCTCGACGCCGCCCAGGCCGCCGCGCACCACCAGCAGCACGAGGGTTCGCGCCTGGTCGAGTCGCTCAACCGCTCCGAGTTCGTCGACCGCGCTCTGCGCCAGGCGGTGACCCGCGAGTCGATGAAGCTCGAGTCGGGCCTGACCGTGCTCGCCACCGTCGGTTCGACCGCGCCGTTCGTCGGCCTGCTCGGCACCGTGTGGGGCATCTACGGCGCGCTGATCCGCCTCGGCGCCGGCGGCCAGGCCTCGATCGACGCGGTGGCCGGCCCGGTGGGCGAGGCGCTGATCATGACCGCGGTCGGCCTGTTCGTCGCGATCCCGGCGGTGCTCGGCTACAACTTCTTCGTGCGCCTGAACCGCGTCACGAACAACAAGTTCGACACCTTCGCGCACGACCTGCACGACTTCTTCGCCACGGGTGCCCGCGTCGGCGAAGTGCCGGCACGGCGCTGATCCCCTAGAACCGACGGAGTCCGACCATGGCCTTCAGTACCGGCGACGACACCGGCGCACCGATGTCCGAGATCAACGTCACGCCCCTCGTGGACGTGATGTTGGTGCTGCTGATCATCTTCATGATCACGGCGCCGCTGATGTCGCACAAGATCAAGGTGGAGCTGCCGCAGGCCAACCTCGACAAGCTCGAGGACAAGCAGCAGCCGGTCCAGCCGATCACGCTCACGATCACCGAAGCCGGCCAGATCTACTGGAACGACCAGCCGGTGACCCGCGACGTGCTGGAAAGCCAGATGGCGGTCGAGGCGCAGAAGACGCCGCAGCCGGCAGTCAACATCCGCGGCGACCAGACCACCAAGTACCGGACGGTCAACGAGGCGGTGAACATCGCCCAGGCCGCGGGCATGCGCAAGGTCGGCTTCGTGGCGACCAAAGAACAGCGACGCTGAGGGATACACGACATGGCATTTGCATCCGACTCCGGTGGCGGCCCGATGGCCAACATCAACGTCACGCCCCTCGTGGACGTGATGCTGGTGCTGCTGATCATCTTCATGATGACCGCCCCGATCCTGTCGTACCCGATCGACATCGACCTGCCGCAGCGCTCGCTCAACCCGCCGCCGACCACGGTCGAGCCGCCCGAGCCGATCCGCCTGCGGATCGACCAGTCCGGCACGATCTTCTGGAACGACAGCCCGACCCCGCTCTCGGCCCTGCGCAACATGATGGAGACCGAGGTCCAGCGCGACGTCAACAACCAGCCGACACTGGAGATCGACGTCAACGAGGAGGCCGATTACGGCATCCTCGCCAAGGTGCTGGCCTCGGCCAAGAACGCGCAGATGCAGAAGATCGGCTTCGTCAAGAAATAACCGCAGCACCGGGTCCGGCGCACCTGCAGCGCGCCGGATCCCGCTTACCGACTCCAGCGCCGCCCCCCAGGGCGGCGCTTTTTTGTGCTTGCCGCCTTCACGCGATCGGGCGTAGCGTGGGTCCGGACCGGACCGACAGGGGAGGTGCGCGATGGCGTTCATGGCCCAGGCCGAGCCGCGCAGCGAGGCGCGGATCAACATCACGCCGCTGGTCGACGTGATGCTGGTGTTGCTGGTGATCTTCATGGTGGCGGCGCCGGTGCTCTCGCGCCCGATCCCGCTGCAGCTGCCGCAGGCGGCGCCGCCCGACGCGGACCGGCCGCCGCCGGAGCCGATGCGGCTGCGCATCGACGCCGCCGGCGCGCTGACCCTGGACGGCGAGGCGGTCGCGGCCTCGGCGCTGCCCGGGATGTTCGCCGCCCGGGCGGCGGTGGCGTCCGGCCCGCAGCCGATGCTGCAGATCGATGCCGACGGCGACAGCGACTACCAGGCGGTGGCGCGGGTCCTGGCGGCGGCCAACGGCGCCGGGCTGCAGCGCGTCGGTTTTGTCCGTCGCGAGTGAGCGGACGGCCGGTGCCGCGCTAGGCGAGCAGGGCGAGGTAGCGGCGCACGGTGGCGGCGAGGCCCTCGTACAGCGCCTCGCTCATCAGGGCATGGCCGATCGAGACTTCCAGGACCCCGGGCACGGCGTCCAGGAAGGCGGCGAGGTTGGCCTGGTCCAGGTCGTGGCCGGCATTCACGCCGAGCCCCGAGGCGGCGGCGGCCCCCGCGGTCCGCACGTAGGCCGGCAGCGCCGCGGCTGCCCGTCCCGCGGCAAAGGCCTCGGCGTACGGGCCGGTGTACAGCTCCACGCGCGCCGCGCCGATCGATGCCGCGGGCGCGGGATCGACGCCGGCATCGGCGAACAGGCTCACCCGGCAGCCGAACGACTTCAGCGCCGACACCATCGGCGCCAGCGCGGCGGCATCGCGGGCGAAGTCGAAGCCGTGGTCCGAGGTCAGCTGGGCGTCGCCGTCGGGCACCAGCGTGGCCTGCGCCGGTCGCGCCTGCTCGCACAGGGCCAGGAATCCCGGATAGCCCGCGCGCGCGGGCGCGAACGGGTTGCCCTCCAGGTTGAACTCGACCCCGTACTCGCGCGTGAGCGCCGCCAGCGCCAGCACGTCGTCGGCGCGCGTGTGGCGCGCGTCCGGCCGCGGGTGCACGGTGATGCCGTGCGCGCCGGCGTCCAGGCAGGTCCGGGCGGCGCGCAGCAGGTCGGGCTCGCGGCCGCCGCGCGAGTTGCGCAGCACCGCGACCTTGTTGAGGTTGACGCTCAGGACGGTCATGCGCGGACCGCGTTCAGGCCGGCGGCGGCTCGCCGCCGGGCGCCGCGACGACGCGCCGTGCCGCGGCCTGCTCGCGCAGGCGGTGCAGCTCGGCCGGATCGAGGATCGTCCCCGCGTCGCGGCTCCGGCTGCCCACGCGCCGGGCCAGCAGGCCCAGGACCGCGGCGAACACGAACCCCAGCGCGGCGAGCAGGCACACCACCGCCAGCGCGACCGACGTCGACTCGAGCGCCACCGCGAACGCGGCCAGCGCCAACAGCAGGTACAGCCAGACCATGGACTCGCTCCCGGGCCGGAAACCGCCGACAGTCTAACCGCCGCGCCGGGGCCCGGCGGCGCGCGCGGCGGTTCACAGCAGCGGCGCCCCCAGCCGCGCCAGCGCCTCGGGCAGGCGCGCGCGCAGCAGCGGCTGCGGGCGGTCGGCGCGCACGCGCGGCGCGCTGGCCAGCTCGTGCTCGTACAGCCGCGCCAGCTCGGCCGCGATGTCGGCATCGTGGAACAGCACCGACACCTCGAAGTTGAGGCGGAAGCTGCGGTTGTCGAAGTTGGCCGAGCCGACCAGGGCGAAGTCGTCGTCGACCAGCAGCGCCTTGGTGTGCAGCATCCGCGGCCCGTACTCGTAGACCTTGACCCCGGCCGCGAGCAGCTCGTCGAAGTACGAACGCGCGGCGAGGGTGACCAGCAGGGTGTCGCTGCGGCGCGGCACCAGCAGCCGCACGTCGAGCCCGCCCAAGGCGGCCGAGGTCAGCGCCATCATCGCCGCCTCGCCCGGGACGAAGTAGGGCGTGGCCAGCCACACCCGCGCGCTCGCGGCGTGGATGGCCGCCACGTGGACGCGGTGGATGGCCTGCCACGACGAGTCCGGGCCGGACGGCAGCACCTGCGTGGGCACCGCGCCGGGCTGCCGCGGCGGCGGGTCGCGCGCGAGCTCGGCCAGCAGGTCGCGGCGGCCGGTCGCGTACATCCAGTCCTCGACGAACACCACCTGCAGCGCCCGCACCGCGTCGCCCTCGATGCGCAGGTGCAGGTCGCGATAGGCGTCGGCGCGCAGCGCGTCGTTCTCGTCGTCGGTGACGTTGATGCCGCCGGTGAAGCCGACCCGGCCGTCGACCACGACGATCTTGCGGTGCGTGCGCATGTTGATCCAGGTGCGCGTCCAGACCCGGCCGAACCGCGAGGGATGGAACCAGGCGAACTCGCCGCCGGCCTCAAGCAACGGCGCGAAGAACCGCGACCGCGCCTTCGACGATCCCACCGCGTCGAGCAGCAGCCGCACCTTGACGCCGGCGCGCGCGCGCTCGGCCAGCGCCTCGACCAGGGCGCGGCCGGTCCGGTCGGGCGTGCAGATGTAGTACTCCAGGTGCACGTGCTCGCGCGCGCCGCGGATCGCCTCGAGCAGCGCGGCGTAGGTGGCGGCGCCGTCCACCAGCAGCCGCACCGAGCGCGCCGTCGACGCCCCGAGGCCGGTGGTGGCCGCGCCCAGGCGGGCCAGTTCGGCGGCCTCGTCGAGGCCGCCGGGCAGGTCGGCGGACTCGCGCGGCAGGCGGTTGCGGCTGCGCCGCAGGCGGTGGCGCTCGATCTTCTGCGGGCCGAACACCTGGTAGACCAGGAAGCCGACCACCGGCAGCGCGGCCAGGCCCAGCAGCCAGCTCAGGGTCGCCACCGGTTCGCGCTTCTGCAGCACGATCCAGGCACCCAGCCCGAGCAGGTACGCGGCCCACGCCGCGGCGAGCCACAGGCGCAGGTGGGGCAGGGCGGCGAGCCAGCGCCAGGCGTCGTGCAGGAGGTCGAGCATGTGCGGGATCCGGTCCTGTTGGCGCGACCCGTGCCCGCCACCTCGACGGACCCGGTCGCGGCGCCGTGTCGCGGCCGCTGCGACGCGCAGCGGCTAGCCTAAGCGGATGCGCGACGACGGCAAAGTGATGGTGGACCTGCACGGCGCGACCAAGGGGCGCGGCGCCGCCTCGTACGTCGCCGGACGCTTCGAGAAGCGCGTGGCGCGCAGCGAGGACGACGGCTGGGGCTCGGCCTGGGACCCGTCCGACGCCAGCGGCGAGGCGCTGCCGCCGCCGCATCCGGACACCCGCGTCACCGAGGAGCGCGCGCGCAGCATCGTCAGCCGCAACGACTCGCCCGACGTGGGCTTCAGCCAGTCGGTCAATCCCTACCGCGGCTGCGAGCACGGCTGCGTCTACTGCTTCGCGCGCCCGTCGCACGCCTACCTCGACCTCTCGCCGGGGCTGGACTTCGAGACCCGCCTGTACGCCAAGACCAACGCCGCGCAGCGGCTGCGCGAGGAGCTGGCGAAGCCGTCCTATCGCTGCAGCGCGATCGCGCTGGGCATCAACACCGACGGCTACCAGCCGATCGAGCGCCGCTACCGCATCACCCGCTCGCTGCTGGAGGTGTTCGCGGAAACCCGGCACCCGGTCAGCATCGTGACCAAGAGCGCGCTGGTGCTGCGCGACCTCGACCTGCTCGCGCCGATGGCGGCGCGCGGGCTGGCCAGCGTGCACCTGTCCGTCACCACCCTCGACAACCGCCAGGCCGCGAAGATGGAGCCGCGCGCGTCGGCGCCGCACACGCGGCTCAAGGCGATCCGCGCGCTCGACGACGCCGGCGTGCCGGTCGGCGTGCTGGTCGCGCCGGTGATCCCGATGGTCAACGACTGCGAGCTAGAGGCGATCCTCGAGGCGGCGCGCGAAGCCGGCGCGCGCTCGGCCGGCCACGTGCTGCTGCGGCTGCCGCACGAGCTCAAGGCCATCTGGCGCGAATGGCTGCAGCTGCACTATCCCGAGCGCGCCGCGCACGTGATGAGCCTGGTGCGGCAGATGCGCGGCGGCAAGGACTACGACAGCGCGTTCGGCGCGCGCATGCGCGGCGAGGGCCCCTTCGCGGACCTGGTCGCCGCCCGCTTCGCGAAAGCCTGCAGGCGCCTGGGTTACGGCCGCCTGCCGCCGCTGGACGTGGGGCAGTTCCTGCCTCCGCGAAAGCCGTCGCCGCAGGGCGAGCTGTTCTGACCGAGGCCGGTGCCGGTGTCCTGTTGCCGGCGGCCTTGTTCCTGGGCGAATCAAGCTGGGCATCCCGTTTGTCGATCGGCAGGGCATGTCCATACTGTTGGTTGCAGTTGCAGTTGCAGTTGCAGTTGCAGTTGCAGTTGCAGTTGCCTTCCTGCGCTAATGAATCCACTGAGCTGTACCGCAGACCCGGAGGGCGTCGCACAGGACGTGCGGCGTTTTTCTACAGGACATGGATGTCCTGTAGAAAAATCCCTGCGTCCTCCGAGGACGACGGGAGGTTTGTCGGGAAAGCGTTTTTCTTTGGTTCGTTTCTTTTGACGCTT
>JAYRKR010000067.1:0-19736 GCA_041905645.1 Luteimonas sp. | reverse complement strand
GGCTACCACCTGCCCGGGCCGGCGCGCAGACGTCCCGCCCTGGTGGGAGCGACGGAAGCCGCGACCGTTTTTCCCCGGGATCCCCGTCGCGACTTCCGTCGCTCCCACAAGACCAGGCAAGCGAGCCACGGGGCGGTGGAAAAGCTCGCGGCTGAAGCCGCTCCCACTGGCCACCGGGCAACGGGCGCCGGGCCGCGCGGGTGTCACCCTCCGGCCAGCCGCGCCTGCAGCCAGTCGCCGAGGTCGCGGATTTCCTCCAGGCAGACCGAATGCGGCATCGCATAGGCGTGCCAGTCGACCGCGAAGCCCAGCTCGCGCAGCAGCGCCAGGCTCTGCTCGCCGGCGCGGAACGGCACCACCGGGTCCTGGGTGCCGTGGGCCATGAACACCGGCTGTGCCGTCGCGCCCGCCGCCAGCGCCGCGGCGGCCTTGTGCGCGGCGGGAACGTAGGTCGACAGCGCGACCAGCCCGGCCAGCGGCTCGCCGCGGCGCAGCCCCGCGGCCAGCGTGATCGCGCCGCCCTGCGAGAAGCCGGCGAGGAAGATGCGCGAGGCCGGCACGCCGCGCGCCTGCTCGCGCGCGATGAGTTCCTCCACCTGCGTCACCGAGTCCGCCACGCCGGCCTCGTCCGCGCGGTTGGCCAGGTCGGCCTCGCGGATGTCGTACCAGGCGCGCATCGGCACGCCGTTGTTGATCGTCACCGGCCGCACCGGCGCATGCGGGAACACGAAGCGGATCGGCGGCCAGCCCGGGCGCACCAGCTCCGGCAGGATCGGCACGAAGTCGCCGCCGTCGGCGCCCAAGCCGTGCAGCCAGACGACGCTGTGGCGCGGCGAGGGGCCGGTGTCGCGTTCGATGGTCTCGAGCATGCGCGGATCCTGCGGGAAGGCGCGCCATTATGCCGGCACGGCGCGGCCGCCCCGACCGCCTCCTTGCAAAGGCGGCTTCCGTGGGAACAGCCTCAGCCGCGAGCTTCCCTCAATGGGGGTGGTCTGCTCTGTCGGAGCGACGGAAGTCGCGACGCTTTGCTTCGGGAGCTAGCGCGACGTCCGTCGCTCCGACAGGGCAGCCTGCGCTCGGCGCGAAAAAGCTCGCGGCTGAAGCCGCTCCCACAGGTCGGGCAAAGGCCTAGGGCAAGCCGCGGTCAGCCGCCCTTGCCGCAGTCCACCGCATCCGCGTCGTCGCCCGCGCCGGCCACCACCCTGATGTTGGTGAAGGACGCGGCGAACGGCGCGTCCGCCTCGACCGAGAAGGGGACCTCGACCCCGCCCAGGTCGACGCCGCGCGAGGCGAAGCAGGCCAGCGGCACCTTGACGGTGTGCTTCTCGCCGGGCACCCACTTCGCGACGACCGGCGCGAGGTCGATGCCGCCGCCGCAGCCTTCGCCGCAGCCCATCGACAGCGTGACCGCGGACTTCGGCGCCTGCACCAGCACCATGTCGAACTGCAGCGCGCCCTGCGCACTGGCGAAGGCGTTGAGGTTGTTGCGCGAAGGATTGCGCGAGAAGAACCGCGCCGGCGCCAGCCAGGTCACCTCCTTGGCATCCTGCTGGGTGTTGACCTGCACCGTGCGCACGCGCAGCGCCGGCTCGCCGGCCGGCCATTCCAGCGTCGCGTTGAGGTCGGCGCCGAGCGCGCGCGCCTGCCCGGCCGCGGCCAGCTGCAGGGCGAACATGGGCGCGTCGGCGAGGTTGAAGATCGGCAGCGCGGTCGCCTCGCCGCAGCTCTCGGCCTTGTCGACCGGCAGCTGCTGCACCTGGCCGGGCTTGGCGTACGAGAGCCCGTAACCGAGCGCGAACAGTGGCGCCGCGCCGTCCGGACCGGCCGCATGCGGCCCCGGGCAGGCGACGCCGGGCCACGGGAACGACAGCGTGCCGCGGAAGTCGTGCGCCGGCTTGCCGTCGGCGCCGGCGAACAGCACGTCGGCCACGCCCTTGCCCTCGGTGCCGGGCAGCCATGCGGCGACGAAGGCGTCGGACAGGTTGAGCAGGTCGTTGGCGTACAGCGGCCGGCCCGAGAGGAACACCGTCGCCACCGGCTTGCCCTTGCCCGCCACCGCCTGCAGCACGGCGAGGTCCTCGGGATGGCGGCGGCTGTGGGTGACGGTGTCGGAGGCGACGATGTCGCCGTTGGTCTCGGCGTACGGGGTCTCGCCGATCACCGCGACCACCGCGTCGAACGCGGCGACGTCGACGCCGGCGGCGTCCGCGCTGTAGGTCACGTTGCCTTCCCCCGCCGCCTCGCGGATGCCGGCGAGGACGCTGTCGCCGTTGGGGAAGTCGGCGTTGGCGTTGTCGGTGCCCTGCCAGGTCAGCGACCAGCCGCCGGTCTGGTTGGGGATGCTGTCGGCGGACTTGCCGACCACCAGGATCTTCCTGCCGCGCGCCAGCGGCAGCGCCGATTTCTCGTTCTTCAGCAGCACCAGCGACTCGCGCACGGCCTGGCGCGCGAGCTCGCGGTCCTGCAGCGCGTCGGCCTTGCCGGCGTACCGGTTGGCCGACGGCTTGCCGGACTCGAACAGCCCGGCGCGCAGCTTGACCCGCAGGATGCGGCCGACCGCGTCGTCGATGCGGGACATCGGGATCTCGCCCGACTCGACCTGCTTGGTGGTGTTGGCGATGAAGGCCTTCCATTCGTCGGGCACCATCACCATGTCGATGCCGGCGTTGATCGCCGGCGCGCAGCTGGCGTTGCTGCAGCCGGGCAGCTGGCCGATCGCATTCCAGTCGGAGACGATGAAGCCGTCGAAGCCGACCTTGTCCTTCAGCGCGTCGGTCAGCAGCACCTTGTCGCCGTGCATCTTGCCGTAGTCCTTGCCGCTGGCGGCGTCCTGCCAGCTGTTGTAGCTGGCCATCACCGTCTGCGCGCCGGCGCCGATCGCGCCGAAATAGCCGGCACCGTGGACGTTGATGAGGTCGTCGAGCGAGGCCTTGGTCAGGCCCTGGTCCTTGCCGTGCTCGGTGCCGCCGTCGCCGATGAAGTGCTTGACGCTGGCGACCGCGTTGGCGTCGTCGCCGAAGCTGCCCTGCAGGCCGCGCACGTAGGCGGCTGCATAGGCGCGCACCTGCACCGGGTCCTGCGACCAGCTCTCGTAGCTGCGGCCCCAGCGCGTGTCCTGCACCACCGGCACCGCCGGCGCGAACAGCCAGTCGATCCCGGTCGCGCGCACCGCGCGGCCGGTGGCAGCGGCGATGCGGCCGACCAGCTCCGGGTCGTGCGCCGCGCCCAGGCCGACGTTGTGCGGGTAGATCGTCGCACCGAACACGTTGCTGTGGCCGTGCACCGCGTCGGTGCCCCAGATCACCGGCACCGGCACCTTCATGTCGGTCGCCATCGAGGCGTCGTAGTAGCCGTCGGCAAGCTTCAGCCAGTCGGCGGCGCTGGCGTGCTTGTCCTTGCCCGGCCACGAGCCGCCGCCGTTGAGCACCGAGCCGATGTAGTACTCGCGCACCTCGTCGGGCGTGATCGACTTGATCTCGGCCTGGGTCATCTGCCCGACCTTCTGCGCCAGGGTCATGCCGGCGAGGATCTCGCGCACGCGTGCCTCGATCGCGGGGTCGGGCCGGATCGCGCTGTCCACCCGCGGCCAGTCGGAGAGGTGCTGCGCGGATCCGGGCGAGGTGGTCGGCATCGGTTCGGAGGTGGCCTGCTCGGCGTCGCGATCATGGCAGCCGGCCAGGGCCAGCGCGGCGCACAGGGCGATGGGCAGGACGGATCGTTGGGGTTTCACGGGCGACTCCTCGATTCAACCATCGGCCCGCGCCGACCGCCAGCGACGCGGTCGCGAAACGGCGCAGGGCCTCGTTGCGACAAGGGCCCGTCGCCGGGCCCCGTGTCTTGGAACGAAGGCACCGCGGGCGATGCCCGCGATGCGGTCCAGGGTCACAGCTCGTAGCGGAACCCGAGCAGGTACTGGCGACCGTACTCGGTGTACTCCTCCGGCAGCAACAGGCCGGTAGCGCCGGACGACTCGCTGACCTGGGTGCGGAACGGCGAGTTGTTGACGTTGTTGACCTGGAACAGCAGCGACAGGCCGTGCAGCGCGCTGGCCTCCGGGAAGTCGTAGCCGAACTGCAGGTCGATCTGGCGCTCGGGAAGCGTGTAGCGGTACTGGCGCTGGCCGAACAGCGAGCTGTACTCGCCGCGGTACTTGTCGCGGTAGCGCTGGCTCACGCGCGCCGAGAAGCCATGAGCCTCGTAGTACACCGTGGCGTTGGCGACGATCTTCGAGAGGCCCGGGATGGTGTCGGTGGACGAGCCGCCGGGGCCGTCGGGATCGATCGACGATTCGGTGTACGAACCGTTGAGCTGCAGGCCGAAGCCGGTCAGTGCCGGGGTGAACAGCTCGCCCGAGAGCGAGGTGCTCAGCTCGACGCCACGCATCAGGCCGCCGGAGCCGTTGGCCCAGGTGTAGAAGCTGCCGAGGTTGGAATGCGGCGTGTAGCCGCTGTCGTTCGGGTAGCCGGTGAAGTCCCAGTTCTGGATCTCCTGCTGGTACACGTAGCTGTCGAGCTGCTTGTAGAACAGCGCCAGGGCGGCGTAGCTGCCCGCGCCCATGTACTTCTCGAAAGACAGGTCGACCGCGTTGGCGCGATACGGCTCGAGCTTCGGGTTGCCGCCGCTGCCCGACCACTCGCCGAACTGGTTGACGCCCGCCGAGCTCGCCGCGCTCAGGTAGTTGATCGGCGCGCGCATCAGCGTCTTGGCCCAGCCCAGGCGCAGCATCCAGCCGTCGCCGAAGTCGGCGGCAAGGTTCAGGCTCGGCAGGATGTCGCCGTACTGCGCGCCGATCTTCTGCGATCCGGCGACGATGCCGTTGTTGGCGTTGAAGCCGGTCGAGGACTGGTCGGTGCGGATGTACTGGAAGCCGGCGTTGCCGCGCAGACGCACGCGCTCGGTCAGGTCCATGTCGAGGTTGGCGCGGAAGTAGAACGTCTTGACGTCTTCGTCGACGACGTAGTCCTTCAGCACGTCGTCGTTGCTCTCGCTCAGGTTGACGTCGTAGTAGGTGCCCAGCAGCGCGCGCGGATTGAAGCTGAGCACGTCGCCCATGCCGAGGAAGCCCAGCGAGGTCGGCGAGGACAGCAGCGACGGGTCGACCAGGGTCGGCGCGCGGCCGTTCATCAGGTCGGCGAAGTAGACCTGCGAGGTCTTCTCCTTGCTGCGCTTGTTGAAGTTGACGCCGACGTCGTAGCTGCGCAGGAAGTCCGACGACTCCACCACCCGGTTGAAGGCGAAGCGCGCCGCCTTGATCGTGTCGGTCTGCTTGGAGTTCTCCATGCGCCCGTCGTGGCCGTAGTTCTGCGCGTCCCACAGGTAGACCGCGGACGGGTCGGACAGGTCGGGCATCGAGTAGTGGCCGAACTCGTTGGTCAGCGGGACCTCGAAGTCGATGTCCACCGGGGTCAGCAGGCCGGCATAGGTCTCCAGCGTGGACTGCTCGCGCTCGGCGCGCGAGTAGCTCAGGTCGACCGACAGCGTCCACGGATCGAAGCTGAAGGTGTTGTTCCAGCCCGCCGAGTACAGCTTGTCCTCGCGGGTGTTGTTGTCGTTGCGCACCAGCGGCTGCACGCCGGTGAGGGTGCCGCTGGTGACGAAGGGATAGCCGTCGTGGTCGCTGGTGCCGACGTTGGCGTAGTCCACGCCGCCGCCCTGGGCGTTGGTGAACCACGGGTCGTTGCTCCACATCGTCCCGCGCATCGTCTCGTCCTGGTCGAACTTCGAGTAGTACAGGTCGAGCAGGCTGTGCCAGGTATCGTTGGGCTTGAACTCGAGCACGCCCATGACGCCGTCGCGGGTGAGGTTGCGCGACTTCACCCAGCCCTCGGAGCCCTGCAGCGCGATCGCGTCGCTGGGCTTGCCGGCCTGTGGATTGGGCGCGCCCCAGCCATTGGTCGTGTCGCCGCTCGCCCACCACCATTCCTTGTAGTGCTGCTCCTGGAACGGCGAGTCCAGCCGCGCGATGCCGAACGCGACGCCGACGCGGTCGTCGGCGAACTGGTCCACGTACGAGAAGGCCGCGCGATAGCCGCGGTCGTCGCCGCCGGCGGTGAGCTTGCCGAGCGAGTTGTACTCGCCCTGCCCGCTGAAGACGATGCGGCGCTCGCCCAGGCTGAGCGGCCGGATGGTCTGCAGGTCGACCGTGCCCGACAGGCCCTGCCCGACCAGGGTCGCGTCCGGCGTCTTGTACACGGTCACCGCGTTGATCAGCTCGGCCGGGTACTGGTCGAACTCGGCGCCGCGGCTGTCGCCGGTGCTGACCTGCTCGCGGCCGTTGAGCAGGGTGCCGGCGAACTGTTCCGACATGCCGCGGATGTTAATCACCTGCGCGCGGCCGTCGACGCGCTGCGTGGCCAGGCCCGGCAGGCGCGCGATCGAGTCGGCGATGCTGACGTCGGGCAGCTTGCCGATGTCCTCGGCCGAGATCGCCTCGACGATCGAGGTCGACTCGTTCTTGGTCTCCACCGCGGTGGCGATGGCGTGGCGAATGCCGGTCACCTCGACCGTGCCGAGGGTCGTGGTCGCCTGCTGCTGCGCCTGGCCGGCCTGCGCCTGCGCGTCCTGCGCGGCCGGCTGCTGCGTCGTGGCGGCGGGCTGCGCCTGCGGCTGCTCCTGCGAGGCGTCTTGCGCATGCGCCAGCGGCGCGGCGCACAGCACCAGGCTGCAGGCGGCGGCGAGGACGTGCCGGCGCGGGATCTTGCGGGCGGCGGCGATCGCCGCAGCGCCGGGGTTGCGAATCTGGGTCATTTGGCCTCTCCCGCCATGGTTGACAGCGCTGTCATACTGGCGCCCAATTCGGTTGTCAACCTGTTCGGTCCGGCCGGATCGGCGCGCATCGCTCCACCGGCGGTTTGCCGGCTCCGGCCAGCGCCTTGCGCTGCATTGCAACATCGCCGCTGCGCCGACGGGCGCTGTGCGAACACGATCATGGAGGCAAGCGAATGAGCGTCCCGGGATCCCGTCTCAGCACGCCTGCGCCCCGTCGCATCGGGTGGGTCGCCTTGCTGCTGCTGGGCGCCTGCACCGGTCGACCTCCCGGCCCGGACGATGCGCGAGCAGACACGGCGGTGCGGCCGGCCGCGGTCGAGGCCTGGGTCACCACCGCCGACCACCGGCTTGCGCTGAGCCCGGCGACGCCCGCCCGCGTCGACGACGCCTCCGTGCGCGCCGACATCGAGGTCGATCCCGGCACGCGCTACCAGCGCATGGTCGGCTTCGGCGCCGCGATCACCGACGCCTCGGCCTGGCTGCTGATGCGGATGGCGCCGGAGCGCCGCGACGCGGTGATGCGCGAGCTGTTCGGCCGCGAGGGCGACGGCATCGGCTTCGACTTCACCCGCCTGACCATCGGCGCCTCGGACTTCTCGCGCCGGCACTACAGCCTGGACGATCCGCCGGACGGCGCACCCGACCCGCAGCTGCGGCACTTCAGCATCGCGCCGAACATGGCCGACGTGGTGCCGGTGGTGCGCCAGGCGCTGGCGATCAATCCGCGGCTGAAGGTGATGGCCTCGCCCTGGAGCGCACCGGCCTGGATGAAGGACAACGACAGCCTGGTCCGCGGCCGCCTGCGCCCGGAGTACTACGACGCCTTCTCGCGCTACCTGCTGCGCTACGTCGACGACTACGCCGCGCAGGGCATCCCGATCTTCGCGCTGACGGTGCAGAACGAGCCCGACTTCGAGCCCGCCGACTACCCGGGCATGCGGCTCAACGCGCCGCAGCGCGCGCGCCTGATCGGCGACCACCTCGGGCCGATGCTCGCCGCGCGCGGCGGCAGGCCGCTGCTGTTCGACTGGGACCACAATTGGGACAAGCCGCAGGAACCGACCGCGGTGCTGTCCGATCCCGCCGCCGCGCGCTACGTGGCCGCGGTGGCGTGGCACTGCTACAACGGCGACGTCGCCGGGCAGTCGCAGGTGCACGAGGCCTTCCCCGGCAAGGACGCCTACCTGACCGAATGCTCCGGCGGCGACTGGGAGCCGCTGCGCAGCGGCGGCCTGCCCTACCAGGCGCGCCTGCTGATCGTGGAGGCCACCCGCCACTGGGCGCGCGGCGTGCTGTTCTGGAACCTGGCGCTCGATCCGCAGCGCGGCCCGCACGCCGGCGGCTGCGGCACCTGCCGCGGGGTGGTCACGCTCGATCCCGCCAGCGGCGGCGTCGAGCGCACCGACGACTACTACGCGCTCGCCCACGCCAGCCGCTTCGTGCGCCAGGGCGCGTACCGGATCGCGTCCAGCGCCGGCACCGCCGACGTCGACAGCGTCGCCTTCCAGAACGCCGACGACGGCTCGGTGGTGCTGGTGGCGGTGAACTCGGCGCGCGCGCCGCGCGCGATCGTCGTCCACCAGGGCGATCTCCGCTTCCGCTACGAACTGCCGGCCAGCAGCCTGGCCACGTTCCGCTGGCACGGCGTCCTCGCCGAACCGTAACCGACACCCGCGTGCGCGGCGCGGCGCGATGGCAGAATCGTCCATCCGCGCACGCCCCGCGGCGGGTTCAAGGGAGTGACCACAGCGCCATGCGTACCCGGATCGAGGATGTCGCCGCCGCCGCGGGCGTGTCGATGAAGACCGTCTCGCGCGTGCTCAACGACGAGCCCAACGTGCGCGAGGAGACCCGCCAGCGCGTGCTGGAGGCGGTCGGCCGCCTGCAGTACCGCCCCAACGCCTCCGCGCGCAGCCTGGCCGGGCAGCGTTCCTACGTCATCGCGCTGGTCTACAACAACCCCTCGCGCAACTACCTGATGGAGATCCAGTCGGGCGTGCTCGACGCCTGCCAGGCGCACCACTACAACCTGGTGCTGGCGCCGGTCGGCTCCGGCCGCGAGCCGGTCGCCAGCGACATCCGCGGCGTGTTCGAGCACCACGCGCCGGACGGCGTGGTGCTGATCCCGCCGCTCACCGACGATGCGGTCGTGCTCGGCTACCTGCAGGAGCACGGCGTGCCCTTCGCCTGCGTCTCGCCGCACTCGACCGCGCGCCGGATCGGCGTGACCATGGACGAGCGCGCCGCGGTGCACGAGCTGATGGCGCACCTGTTCGCGCTCGGGCACCGCCGCATCGGCCACATCCAGGGCCATCCGATGCACGGCGCCTGCCAGTGGCGCCACGAGGGCTATCGCGAGGCGCTGCGGCAGGCGGGCGTCGACTACGACCCGGCGCTGGTGGTGGAGGGTGAGTTCGTGTTCGAGTCCGGCGTGCGCGGCGCCAACCGCCTGCTCGACCTGCCCGACCCGCCCACCGCGATCTTCGCCGCCAACGACGACAGCGCCGCCGGCGTGATCCGCGTCGCCGGCGAGCGCGGGCTGTCGGTGCCGCGCGACCTGTCGGTGTGCGGCTTCGACGACACGCCGATCGCGCGCCACATCTTTCCTGCGCTGTCCACCGTGCGCCAGCCGACCACCGACATGGGCGAGCTGGCCACCCTGCAGCTGCTCGAGCGCATCCGCGCGCCCGCCGCCGGGCGCATGCTGCAGGTGCGCCACACCCTGCTGCTGCGCGAGTCCACCGGGCCCGCGCGGCAGCGCTGAGCGCGCGTCAGGCGGCTTCCGCCGCCACCGGTGCGTCGGCGCGCACCCGCGATCCGCGCAGCGCGTAGAACAGGATGAAGCCGTAGCACAGCAGCGGCAGCAGGAACGAGTGCTGCAGGCCGTAGCGGTCGGCCAGCCATCCGGTCGCGACCGGGATGATCGCGCCGCCGACGATGGCCATGATCAGCAGGCTGGACGCCTTGCCCGTCATCGGCCCCATCCGCTCGATGCCGAGCGCGAAGATCGTCGGGAACATGATCGAGTTGAACAGCCCGACCGCGATCACGCTCCACATCGCCATCGCGCCGGTGCCGAACATGGTCGCCAGCAGCAGCGCGACGTTGGCGATCGCGAACACCGCGAGCAGCCCGCGCGGATCGACCTTCGCGAGCAGGAACGAGCCGATCAGGCGGCCGACCATGGCCCCGCCCCAGTACAGCGACACGTAGAACGCGGCGTCCTGCTCGGTCAGGCCGCCGATCGACGGCATCGACAGGTAATTGACCATCGTGCTGCCGATCGACACCTCCGCGCCGACGTAGAAGAAGATCGCCAGCACGCCGAACAGCACGTGCGGGTGGCGCAGCACCTCGGCGACGGGGTAGCGGTGGTCGTGCGCCTCGTCCTCCACGCCGCGGATCGCCGGCAGCCGGAACGCCATCACCACCAAGGCCAGCACGAACAGCGTCACCGCCAGCCCCAGGTAGGGCATCTGCACCGACTGCGCCTGCGCGGCGCGGTAGGCCAGCGCGTCGGCCTGGGGCATGGCCGCCAGCTGCTCCGGCGTCTTCGCCGCCGCGGCGAGGATCAGCAGCCCGCCGAAGAATGGCGCCAGGAAGGTGCCGAACGAATTGAACGTCTGCGCCAGCGTCAGCCGGCTGTGGCTGGTGCGCTCGGGCCCGAGCAGGGCGACGTAGGGATTGGCCGCCACCTGCAGCACGGTGATGCCGGTGGCGAGCACGAACAGCGCGCCGAGGAACAGCGGATAGCTGTGCATGCCGGCCGCGGGCCAGAACGCCAGCGCGCCGACGCCGGCGATGGCCAGCCCGGCGACGATGCCCTTCTTGTAGCCCAGCGCGGCGACCAGCCGTCCCGCAGGCAGCGACATCAGGAAATACGCGCCGAAGAAGGTGAACTGGATCAGCATCGCCTGCACCCAGTTCAACTCGAACACCGCCTTCAGGTGCGGGATCAGGATGTCGTTGAGGCAGGTGAGGAAGCCCCACATGAAGAAGATCGACGTGACCACCGCCATCGCCATGGTGTTGGTCCGCGGCGCGGCGGGCCCGGCGGCGGCGGGACTGGGTGTGGCGTACTCCATGGCGCGCTCCGTCTGGGATGCGCGGGCGGCGGCCGCGCGGTCGCGCCATCAGAACCGCTTCGCGCGCGATTGTCCAGCGCTGTCATCGGAACGGCCCGAAACGTCGTCTGTCGCCCTCTGCGCATCGACGGACCCGGCGCCGGCAAGAACGCCTCCCGCCGCCCGGAACGACGTCCGGAGCGGGCCAGCAGGAACGATCGGGACGCATCGGCGAAGCCTGCGCCCGTGCCCCCTCAATCCCGCGATGCCGCGCCCCGCCGCTCGCGCAGCTCGCTCGCGCGCACCAGCACCGGCGGCGGCGCCAGCTCCTCGGGCGTGCAGAAGATGCGCCGGCGGCGCAGCCACTGCCCGGGCCCGCGCGCCGAGGTCAGCATCACGATCGGGATCGACAGCACCAGGCCCAGGATCACCGGCGACATCCACGCCGCCAGCGCCGGCGAAACGAACCAGGCCGCGACCCCGGCGACCACGCCCAGCAGGCTCAGCCCGCCGTAGCTGCGCAGCAGGCCGGAGAGCGGCAGGCTGCCGTCGTCGCGGCGCTGCGATTCCCAGCCCGAGTCCTTGCCCGCCAGCACCTCGGCCACGCCGCGCGACTGCACGTACATCGTCACCGGCGCCATCAGCGCGGCCAGCACGGTCTCCAGCAGCATGCCGAGGAAGGCGCGCAGGGCGCCGCCACAGCCGCGGCGCAGGTCGCGGTCGAGCATGGTGGCGACGAAGCCCATCAGCTTCGGCGCCAGCAGCATCGCCATGGTGAACACGAACACCAGCACGAAGCGGTGCGGATCCTGCTCGCGCCAGTACGAGGTCGGCGAAAACCCGGAGATCGCGAAGTTCCCCCACGCCAGCCCGGCGTGGTGCAGCGGGATCGCCAGCCCCACCAGCATCAGCATCGCCCACATCGGCGCGGTGAAGTAGTGGCCGATGCCGATCAGCAGGTGCCAGCGGCTGACCCAGTGCAGCCCGCTCGCCGGCAGCACCGCGCCGTGCTGCAGGTTGCCCTGGCACCAGCGGCGATCGCGCACCAGCATGTCGGTCAGCGACGGCGGGCCCTCCTCGTAGCTGCCCGCGAGCGCCGGCACCATGTGCAGCGCCCAGCCGCCGCGGCGCAGCAGCGCCGCCTCGACGAAATCGTGGCTGAGCACGGTGCCGGCGAAGGGCTTCACCCCGCGCAGCTCCGGCAGCCCGGCGCACTCGGCGAAGGCGCGCGTGCGGATGATCGCGTTGTGGCCCCAGTAGTTGCTCTCGGCGCCGTGCCACCACGCCACCCCGTAGGCGATCACCGGCCCGTACACGCGCCCGGCGAACTGCTGCATGCGCGCGAACAGCGTGCTGCCGTTGACGATCACCGGCAGCGTCTGCACCAGCGCCACGTCCGGATGCGCCTCCATCGCCCCGGCCAGGCGCACGATGGCTTCGCCCGTCATCAGGCTGTCCGCGTCCAGGATCAGGAACTGCGGATAGGCGCCGCCCCAGCGGCGCACCCAGTCGGAGATGTTGCCGGCCTTGCGCTCGTGGTTGTCGTCGCGCAGGCGGTAGTACACGCGCGCGTCGGGGCCCAGCCGCGCGCGCAGCGCCGCGAAGGCCGTGCGCTCGGCCTGCTGGATCTCCGCGCGGCGGGTGTCGCTGAGCACGAAGAAGTCGAAGCGTTCCAGCTGCCCGGTCGCCGCGAGCGATTCGTGGATCGCCTGCAGGCCGGCCATCAGCCGGTCGGGATCCTCGTTGTAGGTCGGCATCAGCAGCGCGGTGCGCGCGGCCAGCGTCGGCAGGGGCGCCTTCGCCGACAGCCCGAGCCGGGGCCGGCGCTTCGACACGATCAGCACGAATCCCGCCAGCGCGCCCACGAAGGCCTGCACGATCCACGCGAACAGCAGCACGAACAGCACCAGCAGCACCGCCTCCAGCACGTCGGTGCCGCCGCCGCGCAGCAGCCACCAGATCTGGTAGGCGGCGACCAGGGTGAGCAGCATCGCGGTGCCGATCACCGCCGCGCGGCGCCAGAACATCCCGCCCGGCGTGGTCGGGAACCGGCGCCCCTGCAGCCGGCCCTTGCGCAGCGACTGCAGCGGCATCGCCAGCGGCGACTCCGGCGGCAGCGCGGCCTCGCGCGCGGGCGGTGGCGCCTGGACCGCGCTCATGCCGTCCGCGTCCACGCCGTCCGCCCGAGCGGCAGGACGCCCGCCGGCACGCCACGGGCGTCGCCGGCCCACGGCGCCGGGCCCATGCGCGCCGTCCCGCTGCCTGCCGGGGAAGCGGGCGCACCGCTCATGGCTGCAAACGTTTCCAGCGCCCCTCCGGGCGCCTGCGGCAGCGACAGACCCGACGGGACCACTTCAAGAGGATGCACCGATACCCCACGCTCGGAAGGCAGCCGCGCACTATACGGCCGCGGATATCAGCAGAACGTAAACCGCGGCTGCCTTCGAGGCGGGGCCGGTGTCCCCAGCCGCGGCGGGGACGGGATCGCCGCCGCCGGCTCGCCGAGATCATCGGTCACGGTGGAAGTCCGCGCGCCAGCCGAGCCCGGCGGTGGCCCCGGCGGCCGTTGACCCCGCCATCCTCGTCGCGCAACGCGCCGTCGGGGCGCGCCGGCAGCGGCTCGCGCTCGCACGCCGGCGCGAAGCCGAGCGCGAAGGCGAAGCGGTTCCAGCCGTTGACCGCGACGACCGCGGCGGTCAGCCGCACCAGTTCCCGCTCGGTGAACTCGAGCCGCGCCAGCGCCTCGACCTCCTCCGGCATGTGCATCCCGCGCGGGCGCGCGACGGCCTCGGTCCACGCCAGCGCGGCGCGCTCGCGGGTCGTGTAGAGCTCGGTTTCCCGCCAGACGTCCAGCAGGTACAGGCGCCGCTCCTGCTCCCCGAGCGCGCGGGCGCTGCGGGCATGCATGTCGATGCAGAACGCCGAGCCGTCGAGCTGGGACGCGCGCACCCTGGCCAAGGCCAGCAGGGAAGGCTCCAGGCCCGAGGCCTCCGCGCCGTCCTCGAGCTGCCGCAGGGCGCCGACGACATCGGGTGCGCATGCGGCGAGGTCGTCGGCGTCGACCAGGGTCACGATCGCGTCCATGCCGGCGTGCGCGGCGCGGTTCATCGCGCGTGCCATTCGCGCACGGCGACGCGCGAGCTGCCGGTCGTGTGCAGCGGATCCCGCTGCGCGATCGCGCCGGCCTCGTCGAGGCTGACCGCGCGCAGCACGTATGCGCCGCCGCTGCCGTCCCCGAATCGCCCGGACATGACCAGGCTGCCGGCCCTGCGCAGGCCGTCGAGGAAGGCGTAGTGCGGATCGATCGCGCTCGCCTGGAAGTCCGCCGTCCGCAGCGTGGTGACGAGGTAGAGCGGCGCAGCGTCCGTCTCCGGCGCCGTGCTCGGGCGGGGCGATGCGGCCGGCGCCGCGCGTGCGGACGTCGCCACGAAGCCGGCGACGAACAGGCAGCCCAGCAGCAGGTCGACCGCCGCGAACGCGAGCACCGGCGGGTTCGCGCGGCCCAGCGCCTGCAGCACCAGCACCGCGCCGCCGTAGCCGAGCTTCTCCAGGACGGCGGCCACCATCGCGGGCCGGTGGCGCAGCGGATCGCCGCCGATGATCCAGAACAACGCCTGCCAGGCCAGCGCGACGCCGAGGAATCCGTAGAAGAACTCGGGAGGGGTGAGCGCGGGCGGATTGTCGACCGCGAAGCGGGGCTCGAGCCAGTACATCGGCGCCAGCGTCAGCACGCCGTAGACGGCCGCCAGCCGGAACGTCCATCGCGCGAACGCGAGGCCGGCGCGGCCCGGAGCCGGGGACATCGTCGTGTTCATGCAGCTGCGTCGCAGGACGCCTGGTCGCGGAATGCGTGCGCATGCTCCTCCGCCAGCAGGCGTTTGTCAACGCTTGTTGACTTTCAGGAACCCCGTTTCGTGATGCTGCCCGCATTCAGCGCGCCTGCGCCCCGTCATCGCTGCGACGCGGGGCACTCGTCGCCCGCGGCGGGCCCGCGCGCTTGCCGCAGATTGCGTTCGATGGACTGCTGCGCGGACAGCCACAGCCGCCCTTCGCGCGCGCAGCGGCGCGCGTACTCGAACAGCGGGCGCATCGCCTGCGGCCGGAAATCGACGAAGCTGGCGATCGGATGGTCGACCGGGATCTCGGTCACCAGGAACCGCGCACCCTGGCGCCGTGCGAACCCGATCGTGAGCGCGATCGCCTCCCGCGTCTTGTACATCATGTCGGCGTCGAAGCTGCGCGACAGGATCGGCAGCGTCCCGACCGGCACCGTCTCCGGGCGCACCGCGAGCCGTCCGTTGACGATGAGGTAGAGGTTGGCGCCGGCCAGCGCGCGGTCGTCCGGCGCGAGGATCTCCGCCACCAGCGGCGTCGCGAACACCGGCGTGGTCACGCTGCCGTCGACGTGCAGTTCGTCGTACCGGCGCGAACCGGATGCCACCCGGATCACCACCGGCGGGAACACGCCCGGGACGCTCGCGGACGCGACCAGCACGTCCCGGAACAGCTTGCGCGCCGCCTCGCCGCCGTGTCGCGCGATGGCGACCATGTCCCACAGGACGGTTTCCTGCCTGTCGAGGTCGGTCGTCGCCACGACCAGCCGCCTGCCGTCCGCGCCTTCGCGCGCGACCGCATCGACGAGGTCCGTCGTCACGTAGCGATCGACCAGCGCGGTAAGCGCGCTTCGCCCGCCGATGCCGCGCGGGAACAGCAGGTGCCCGACGACGCTCAGCCCGACGTGCCGGGGCAGGGGCAGCGCGCGTTCGCCGGAGAACGCGTCGCGCAGGCGGTCGTCCCATGCGGGCCCGAGGAAGGCGAAGGGTGCGATCAGCGCGCCGGCACTCACGCCGGTCACCAGCTCGAAGCGCGGCCGCCTTCCCGACTCGCCCAGGCCGACGAGCGCGCCGGCGCCGAAGGCGCCGCCCGAGCCGCCGCCCGACAGCGCCAGCACGTCGATGCTGCCGTCGGTCGCGGACCGGCGGATGCCCTGCACGAACCCGGGCCGGCGCTCGGACAGTCCCGCCAGGTCGGTGGTCCGCAGGCGGATTTCGGGCGTGAACCCGGCCGGCGCGAGCCCGGGCGCCGGATCCGGCGGCGCCGCCAGCCTGGGCGAGGTTGCGCACCCGGCCAGCAGGCAGGCGACCAGCAGGCCGGGCAAGCCGCAGCGCCGACCCATCGGCTTCGTCCCACGCGCGACGGCGCGCCATGCCGCCGGGAACCTGCCCAGGTCGCGTGGCATCGCCGCGGCGTCCCGGACCGCTAGGGCCCCGCGATGTAGCGCTGCATCGTCGGCCCCAGCCAGGCGACGATGTCCTCGCGCCGCATCGCCACGACCGGCGGGATGCGCAGCACGTACCGGGTCAGCGCCAGCCCCATCGCCTGGCTCACCACCAGGCCCGCGCGCATCGCAGCCGACTCGCGGTCGGCGCACAGCGAGGTGATGAAGGGCAGCAGCTGGCGGCTGAAGATGCGCCGCAGCCGCCGCGCCGCGGCATCGTTGGTCGTCGACGCGCGCATCAGCGCCTTGAGGTTGTCGTCGCCTTCCCAGCGGTCGAGGAAATGCGAGACCAGCGCCTTGCCGAGCCGCGCGCGCGGCAGCGCGGACAGGTCGGGCAGGCGCAGGTCGAAATCCGCCGCGGCCGCGAACAGCTTCTCCTTGCTGGCGAAGTAGCGCATCACCAGCGCCGGATCGACCCGCGCGTCGGCGGCGATCGCGCGGATCGTGGAGCGCTCGTAGCCGTCGGCGGCGAAGCGCTCGCGCGCCGCCGTCAGGATGACGGCCTTGGTGGCCTCCGACTTCCTGGTCACGGTGGCGCGCTGGCGGGTCATGGCATCCATGGTACGCGGATGCCTTGGCATGGGCCCACCAGGACTCGAACCTGGAACCAAAGGATTATGAGTCCTCTGCTCTAACCATTGAGCTATAGGCCCGCGCAGCGCGAAGTCTAGTGGAACGCCGGGCCGGCGGCACGGCACCGGCATCGGCGCCGCGCTCAGCGCGAGGACATCGAATACGGCCGCTGCGCCGGGTGCGCGCCCCACTCGCGGTTCGGCTGCGCCTGCATCGTGAAGCGCAGCTCGCCGCCGGCCACGATCTCCTCGTGGCGCAGGAAGGCGCGGTCGAGCGGCTTGCCGTCGAGCGTCGCGCTGCCGATGTAGGGATGCGCGTCGTCCAGGCCCTCGGCGACCACGGTGAAGCGCTTGCCGTTGGGCAGGTTGAGCGTCGCCTTCGGCAGGAAGGGGCGGCCGATGATGTACTCGTTGCTGCCCGGCGCCACCGGGTAGAAGCCCAGCGCGGTGAACACGTACCAGGCCGACATCTGGCCGAGGTCGTCGTTGCCGGCCAGGCCGTCGGGGGTGGGCTTGTACTGGCTGTCCATGATCTGCTTCAGCCGCGCCTGCGTGCGCCAGGGCTGGCCGGCGTAGGCGTAGAGGTAGGCGACGTGGTGGCTGGGCTCGTTGCCGTGCGCGTACCAGCCGATCAGGCCGGTGATGTCCTCCATGTGCGCGAACACCCCGGGGTCGACCTTGGCGTCGAAAACCGCGTCGAGCCGCGCCAGCAGCCTGTCCGCGCCGCCGTGCGCGGCGGCCAGGCCGGCGACGTCCTGCGGCACGTACCACGAGTACTGCCAGGCGTTGCCCTCGGTGTAGTCGGTGCCGTAGCCGCTGGCATCCGGGTCGAAGGGCTCGCGGAAGCTGCCGTCGCGCTTGCGTGCGCGCATGAAGCCGGTCTTCGGGTCGAAGGCGTGCTTCCAGTTGGCCGCGCGCTTCCCGAACGTCGCGGCGATGTCCTCGCGGCCCATCGCGTCGGCCATGCGATAGATGGTCCAGTCGTCGAAGGCGTACTCGAGCGTCTTCGACGCCGCTTCGCCCTCCTCGTCGATCGGCACGTAGCCCAGCTGCATGTACTGCGCGATGCCGTCGTAGGGGCCGTAGCTGGCGCTGGCCACCATCGCGTCGAGGGCTTCATCGGCGTCGTAGCCGCGGATGCCCTTCAGGTAGGCGTCGGCGATCACCGGCACCGCGTGGTAGCCGATCATGCACCACGTCTCCAGGCCGTGGAACGCCCACACCGGCAGGATCCCGTAGGGGCTCTCGCGGCGCGAGGCGAGCAGCGAGTTGACGATGTCGTTGGTGCGCTGCTCCGGCTGCACCAGGGTCAGCAGCGGGTGCAGCGCGCGGTAGGTGTCCCAGAGCGAGAACGTCGAGTAGTTCGTGAAGCCCTTGGCCTGGTGCACGGCGTTGTCGGGCCCGCGGTAGCGGCCGTCGCTGTCCATGAACAGGCTCGGCCCCATGAAGGCGTGGTAGAGCGCGGTGTAGAAGCCCGTGCGCATCGCGGCCGGCGCGTCGACGTCGACCGCCGACAGCGCCCTCGCCCACTGCCGCCTGGCGTCGGCGCGCACGCCATCGAAGTCCCAGCCCGGCACCTCGGCGTCGAGGTTGGCGATCGCGTTGTCCTCGCTCACCGGCGAGATCGACACCTTCACCAGCAGCGGGCCGCGCAGGCCGTCGCCGAAGTCGAACGTGCCGACCAGCTGGCGCCCTTCGACCTGTGCGCGCTGCGCCGGATCCTGATCGCCCGGCGGGGGGAAGCCCTTGTACGGGATCTCGCCCTCGGTGTCGTGGAAGGCGTGGCCCGCGATCGGGCGCGAGAAGCGCATCGCGAAGTACAGCTGCCGCCCCGGCGCCCAGCCGCGGGTCTCGCGGAAGCCGGTGACGGTGCCGTCCGCGCGCAGCCGCAGCCGCGACCACGACACCTTGCCGGGGTAGTCGTACATCGAGGTGCGCAGGTCCACCAGCACGTGCGCCGGCTTGCCGGCCGGGAACGTGTAGCGGTGCACGCCCACGCGCGCGCTGGCGGTGAGCTCGGCGCGCACGCCGTAGTCGTCGAGGGTGACGGCGTAGTAGCCCGGCTGCGCGACCTCGTTGTCGTGGCGGAAGCGCGAGGTGTAGCCGCTGCCGGGCTTGCCGGGATCGCCGCGCTCGATGCGCACGTCGCCGGCGATCGGCATCACCAGCACGTCGCCCAGGTCGGAATGGCCGGTGCCGGAGAAGTGGGTGTGCGAGAAGCCGACGATGGTGGTGTCGTCGTGGCGGTAGCCGGCGGCCCAGCCGTAGGCGTCCTTGCGCGGCTGGATCCGGGTGTCGGGGCTGAGCTGGACCATGCCGAACGGCACCACCGCGCCGGGGAAGGTGTGGCCCTCGCCGCCGGTGCCGATGAAGGGGTCCACCGCGTCCACCGCGCGCAGGCCCGCCTCGTCGGCGTCGCCGCGCCCGGCCGCGCCCGCCGTCGACATGCCCGCCATCAACAGCACGCCCATCGTCGCCACCATCACGCTCCCGGCCTTGGCCATCGTCTTCATCCCGGTTTGGATCGGTCCAAACCGCAACCCTAGCACTGCCGCGGGCGGTGGGCATGCCTGCTGACAAGATGCTGTCAGCACGGGGGACTACGCTGTCGCTCCCATCCCCACGGAGCACCGCCATGGATACCCAGCAGGTCGCCGACCGCCTCGTCGCGCTGTGCCGCGAAGGCAAGTACGAGCAGGCCCACGACGAGCTGTACGCCGACGACGCGGCCAGCGTCGAGATGGAAGGCTCGCCGGGCGCCGGGCTCGGCAACGTCAAGGGCCTGGACGCGATCCGCGAGAAGGGCCGCAAGTGGGCACAGGGCCTGGAAACGATCCACGGCGGCAGCATGAGCGACCCGGTCGTGGCCGGCGACTGGTTCAGCGTCGCCTCGAGCCTCGATGCCACCTACAAGTCGATGGGGCGCATGGCGATGCAGGAGATCTGCGTCTACCGGGTGCGCGACGGCAAGATCGTGCACGAGCAGTTCTTCTACAACACCTGAGCCTCCGGAAGTGCGGCCCCGGGGGGGGGGGGGGCGGGGCCCCCCCCCGC
>JAYRKR010000066.1:0-19822 GCA_041905645.1 Luteimonas sp. | reverse complement strand
GGCTTCAGCCGCGAGCTTTTCGGCTGGCTGCAACCCTGTCCGAAAGCTCGCGGCTGAAGCCGCTCCCACACTGGAATACTCGACGGGAGCCGGACCTGGTTCCTGCTTTCGGTAATGACGTCGCGGCTGCGCCGATCTGGCCTGCTGGATCCCCGCCTTCGCGGGGATGACCTCGCGGCTGCGCCGCGAGGTCACTTGCTGCGCTTGGCGTGCCGGATCAGGCGCTTCCTCGAAGCGACCTGGCGCTCGGTCAGCACGTTCTTCCTGTCCTTGTACGGGTTCTCGCCTTCCTTGAACACGAACCGCACCGGCGTGCCGACCAGCTTGAAGCGCTTGCGGAAGAAGTTCTCGAGGTAGCGCCGGTAGCTCTCGGACAGCGTCTTCAGGCGGGTGCCGTGGACGACGAAGGTCGGCGGGTTCTCGCCGCCCGGATGCGCGAAGCGCAGCTTGGCCACGTGGCCCCGCACCACCGGCGGCGGGTTGGCCTCGTAGGCGGCTTCCAGCGCGCGGGTGATCTCGGCGGTGCCGAACTGGCGCGTCGCCGACGCGTGCGCGCGGTGGATGGCGCGGAACAGCTCGCGCAGGCCCGAACCGTGCCTGGCGCTGATCCGCACCGCCTCGGCCCAGTCGACGAAGGCCAGCTTGCGCGAGAGCAGCGCCTCGACCTGGCCGCGCTGGTAGTCGCTCAGGCCGTCCCACTTGTTGACGGCGACGACCAGCGCGCGGCCGGCGTCGAGCACCGCGCCCAGCACGCTGGCGTCCTGGTCGGTGACGCCCTCGCTGGCGTCGAGCATCACCACCGCGACCTGGCACTGCTCGATCGCCTGCAGGGTCTTGATGATCGAGAAGGTCTCCACCGCTTCGTCGACCTTCGACTTGCGGCGGATGCCGGCGGTGTCGACCAGGCGGTACTTGCGGCCGTCGCGCTCGAGGTCCGCGGCGATCGAGTCGCGGGTGGTGCCGGCGACCTCGGAGGCGATCATCCGCTCCTCGCCGAGGATGCGGTTGACCAGGGTCGACTTGCCGACGTTGGGACGGCCGACGAAGGCCACGCGCACGCGCCCGGGATCGTCGTCCGGCACCTGCGCCTCGCCGTCGGGCGGCAGCTTCGCCAGCACCTTCGCCAGCAGCTCGTCGATGCCCTGCCGGTGCGCCGAGGACACCGCGAACACGTCGCCGAAGCCGAAGCGCGAGAATTCGGCGAGCGCCGCGCGCGCGTCGACGCCGTCGACCTTGTTGACGACCAGGAAGGTCGGGCGCCCGGCCTTGCGCAGCCAGCGCAGCAAGTCGTCGTCGAGCGCCGACGGGCCCTCGCGGCCATCGACCACGAACAGGACGAGGTCGGCCTCCTCCGCGCCGGCACGCGCCTGCCGCGCGGTGGCGGCCGCCAGCGCCTGCCCCGGGCTGGCGCTTTCCAGGTGGACGTTTTCCCCGGCGATGCCGCCGGTGTCGACGAGGACGAACGGCCGCGCCTCGTCCAGGCGGCACACGCCGTAGTTGCGGTCGCGGGTGACGCCGGGCTCGTCGTGCACCAGCGCATCGCGGGTGCGCGTCAACGCATTGAACAGCGTCGACTTGCCGACGTTGGGACGACCGACCAGGGCGACGAGGGGCAGCATGGGGAGACCGTGATTCGTGATTCGTGATTCGCAATTCGTGATTGGGAAAAGCCCCGGGACGTCGACGTCATACGGCATTCGCGCTACGGTCCCGGAGATCGGTGCCCGCATTCGCGAATCACCAATCACCAATCACGAATCACGGCCGTCACTGCACCCGGTAAGCATTGAGCCCGCCGTCGGTGTCCTCGACCACGAGGATGCCGTCGGCGACCACCGGGACGCCGCGCACGGCGTCGTGGCCGGTGCGCACGCGCGCGGCGAGTTCGCCGGTGTCGAGCTTGAGCCAGTGCAGGTAGCCGTCGAAGTCGCCGACCACCGCGTAGTCGCCCTGGATCGCCGGCGTGGTCAGGTTGCGGCGCGCCAGCGCGGGCTGCGACCACAGCGCGCTGCCGCTGTTCTTGTCCAGCGCCCAGACGACGCCGTCGGGATCGGTCACCACGACGCGGTCGGGCGCGATCGCGACCCGGCCGGAGCCGCCGCTGTCGTGGGCCCAGATCGGGCGTCCGTTCGGCGCCTCGATGGCCAGGGTCTGCTTCTTGAAGCTGGTCGCATAGAGGATCGCGCCGTCCAGCACCGGGCTGCCGTCCACGTCGGCCATGCGCTCGAGCTCGCTGCGGCCGTCGGGCTGGGCGACGACCTGGCTCCACAGCTCGCGGCCGTCGGCCACCGACAGGGCCGAAACGGTGCCGTCGTCGTTGCCGACGAAGACATAGCCCGGGCCGAGCGACGGCGCGTCGTTGCCGCGCACCGTCAGGGTCGGCATGTCGTGGTTCCAGAACCAGCGGCGCTCGCCGGTCGCGGCGTCGAACGCGGTGACGCGGCCGTCGTTGGAGCGGACGATCGCCAGGCCCTGCCCGATCGCCGGCGCCGCGATGACCTCGTTGGGCACCTTGGCCTTCCACTTCTCCGCGCCGGTGGCCGCGTCCAGCGCGATCACGTCGCCCTCGAGGCCGCCCACGACCACCAGGCCGTCGCCCGCGCCCGGGCCGCCCGACAGCTCGAGGTCGGAATCGTAGGTCCACGCCTTCGCGCCGCTCTGCAGGTCGAAGGCATGCACGCCGCCCTTGACCGCGGCCGCGTAGACGCGGCCGTCCGCGATCGCCGGCCCCTGGCGGGCGCCGAGCAGTTCCTCGCCCTTGCCGGCCTTCGCCGACCAGACCTTGCTGACGGTCGCGGTGGCGGTGAACTCGGTCAGCTCGGCCGGCTCGCCGGACTTGTCCTTGTCCTTGCCGCCGAACCAGCCCTTGATGGTGCTGCAGCCCGCCAGCGCGACCACGCACAGCAGCGCGACGGCAAGGTGGCGGACCCGGTTCGGGGCGGAAGTCGTCATCGCGGGCCTCATCAGTTGCGCGCCTCGGGCTTGTCGGGCGAGCCGCCGACATCGGTGAGCTTGAGTTCGAGCAGGCGGTGCGCCGGGGAGGCGACGTCCAGCCTGGCCAGCGCATCCGCGTAGGACGCGCGGGCGTCGTCGCGCTTGCCCAGCGCCACCTGCGCGTCGCCGCGCACGTCGAGGCTGGCGGCGTCGGTGGCGCCCTGCAGCGCCTGCAGCGCGTCGGCCGGCTTGCCGGCGTCGAGCAGGAGCCGCGCCTGGCGCTGCCGGATGACCTGGCGCAGGGCGGGATCCTCGGAGTCGGCGCCCTTCAGGGTCGCGAGCGCGGCGTCGCGCTGGCCGGCGTCGACCTGCGCCTTCGCCAGGTCGAGGGCGGCCAGGGCCGCGTAGGGCGTGTCCACGAGGCCGGCCGTTTCCGCCTGCGCCCGCTTGAGGTCCTTGGCCTCCAGGCTCTTGAGCAGCGCCTGGTAGTCGTCGCCCGCGCGCATGGCGTCGGCGGACTGCCGGCCCCGCCACCACTGCCACCCGAGGATCAGCGCCAGCCCGAGGATGACGCCGCCGACCAGGCCGGCACCGTTGCTGCGCAGCCAGGCCAGGACGCGTTCGCTTTGTTCGTGCTCGTCGAGCAGGTCGTCGATTGCCATGTGGTCGTGCGTATCTCCGGCCCGGGACGCGTCGCGGGCGCTCTGGAAGGGGCTGGCCCGCGGCGGGCCGACACTACCAGACCGGCCGCGCGCGCACGCCGGCTGGCCTGGTCGGATTCATGCGCCGTTACCGGAACGCAGGATCCTCGCTGGACCCGTTTGCGGGTCAGTCGGAGACCGGCGCGAGGGAACCGTCAGAGGATACCGTAAAGCGCGCCACGTTCGCGCGCATGTAGGGCGCCAGGTCGCGGGCCTGGCCATCGCTGTGCACGTCCACGGCGGCCGCATTGCCCAGCACGACGCGGCCGACCTCGCCCAGCGGATAGCTCCGGCGGTCGCCGGACCTGAGCAGCGCCTCCTCGACGCCGCGGCCGTCGGGCGCGACGACCTGCACCCAGCTGTCGCCGTGGAACTCGAGCGTCAACGTCGGCGCGGCCGCGGCGTTGCGCGGCATCGACGCCATCGAGGCCACCACCGTGGACGGCTCGGTGGACGGCCGCGCCGCCGGCGCGCTGCCGGGCGCCGGCTTGCCCGCGGGCAGGTCGAGCGGCGCCGCCGCCTCCTGCACGCCGGCCATGTGCGACTGCGTGGCCACCCACACCGGCAGGATGATCAGCGCCGTGATCACGATGTAGACCAGGCGCCCGCCGACCTGGTCGGCGATCCGCTGGATGCGCGGGGTATGGGTGCGCGGCACCAGCCGGGTCGGCTCGATCGGCGCCATCCCGGACGCGACCTGCACCGGCTGCACCGGCAGCCCGAGCAGCCGCGAATAGCTGCGCAGCTGGCCGCGGACGAAGACCGGCGCGCCGATCCGCGCCCAGTCCTCGGCTTCCAGCGCCTCGACGATGCGCACCGGCATCTTCAGGCGCCCGGCGACATCGTGCACGCTCAGGCCCGCGGCCTCGCGGGCGGCGCGCAGCCGCTGGCCGGCGCCGTTGTCGGGGCCCACGACAGGGCCATCCGCCATGGTTTGGTTGGGCGGCGTCATCGACTGCTTTCCCCCGGTTGAACCGTCCCCGTTTGCGGGAATTCCGCCCGCAAACGCTGAACATAGCGAGCGGCGGCAGCCTTGTCGCCAAGTTTGTCTTCGATTTGTGACGCAAGTAGGAGCACGGAAGGCGTGGCTGGTGCAGCCGCCAGGCGCCGCTCGGAGAAGGCGCGCGCGTCCAGGTAGCGCCCGGCGCGGTACTGGTAGTCGGCCATCGCCGCCAGCGCGGTCGCGTCGACCGGGTCCAGCGACAGCGCCTGGCGCAGGTTGTCCTCGACCTTCGCGTCGGTCCGGCCCGCGGCCAGCGCGCAGGACCCCGCGTTGCCCAGCGCCGAGGCGCGCTCGCCGTAGGCGGCGTCCTGCAGGGCGCGGTCGAACCACGCCAGGGACTCCGGGGCGCGGCCGTTCGCGCACAGCCACGCGCCGTAGTTGTTGAGCGCCACGCCCTGGGCAGGGGCCAGCTCCGCGGCCTTGGCGTAGTACCCGCCGGCCTGGCCGGAGTCGCCGCGCTGGTCCGCGACCACCGCCAGCAGCGTGTAGGCGTCGGCGGACCGGGGATCGATCTTCAGCGCCGCCTGCGCCTCCTGCTCGGCCTGGCCGAGGTCGCCGGTGCGCACCGCGCCACCGGCGAGCGCGAGGTGGTTGCGCAGCGCGGTCCGCTGGCGGGTCGTGGGGTCGTCGCGGAACTCGTAGTCGGGCGCGGTGCGCTCGTACTTGCCGCTGCCCATGCTCGGGCGGATGAAGGTCAGGCGCGAACAGGCGCCTGCGAGCAGCGCCACGGCGACGCCCAGGGCGATGGCGCTACGCGGCCGCATCGTTCCCCATCCCCTGCAGGCGCTTGCGGTGCTCGGCCTGGCGCCGGGTGCGGTCGGCGACCTGCCCCTTGAGCTGGCCGCAGGCCGCGTCGATGTCGTCGCCGCGCGTGCGCCGGACCATGGTCAGCACCTGGGCGTCGAGCAGCGATTTCTGGAACGCGCGGATGTCCGCCTCCGGCGAGCGCTCGAAGCGCGTGCCCGGGAACGGGTTGAACGGGATCAGGTTGACCTTGCCCGCGTCCTTCATCTGCACCGCGTTGTCGAACTGCCGCATCAGCCGCGCCAGCTGGCGCGCATGCACCGGCTGGTCGTTGACGCCCTTCATCAGCGTGTATTCGAACGTGACCGAGGTGCCGCGCTTGCGCAGCGCGTAGCGCACGCAGGCGTCCATCAGCTGCTCGATCGGGTACTTGCGGTTGAGCGGCACCAGCTCGCTGCGCAGCTCGTCGTTGGGCGCGTGCAGCGAGACCGCCAGCGACACGTCGCTCTCCTCGCCCAGCCGGTCGATCATCGGCACCACGCCGGCGGTCGACAGCGTCACCCGCTTGTTGGCCAGGCCGTAGCCGAGGTCGTCGCGCATGATGCTCATCGCGCGCACGACGTTGTCGAAGTTCATCAGCGGCTCGCCCATGCCCATCATCACCACGTTGGTGAGCTTGCGCTGCCGGTGCGGGACGTTGCCCAGGTGGCGCGCCGCGGTCCACACCTGGCCGATGATCTCGGCGGTGGACAGGTTGCGGTTGAAGCCCTGGGTGGCGGTGGAGCAGAACTGGCAGTTGAGCGCGCAGCCCACCTGCGAGGACACGCACAGCGTGCCGCGCCCCTTGTCCGGGATGAAGACGGTCTCGATGGCGTTGCGGCCGTCCATGCCGAGCAGCCACTTGTGGGTGCCGTCGGCGGAGGGCTTTTCGAACTGGACCTGCGGCACCCGCACCTCGGCGCGCTCCTGCAGCCTGGCGCGCAGCGCCTTGCCCAGGTCGGTCATGTCCTCGAAGTCGGTGACGTGGCGATGGTGGATCCACTTCATCACCTGGTGCGCGCGGAAGCGCTTCTCGCCCAGCGTCGCCTCGAAGAAGTCCTCGAGCCCGACGCGGTCGAGCTCGAGCAGGTTCTGCCTGGAGCCGGGAACGGACGGCGCCGGACGGGAAACGGGCTGCCCGCCCGTTCCCGCGCCTTCCACTCGTTCCTCGTTCCCGTTCACTCGTTCCTCGACTCAGCGCGAATACACGTCGGTGGCCGGGAAGAAGTACGCGATCTCGACCGCCGCGGTTTCCGCCGCGTCCGAACCGTGCACCGCATTGGCGTCGATCGAATCGGCGAAGTCGGCGCGGATCGTGCCCGGCGCGGCGTCCTTCGGGTTGGTCGCGCCCATCAGCTCGCGGTTCTTCGCGATCGCCCCTTCGCCTTCCAGCACCTGGATCATCACCGGGCCGCTGATCATGAACTCCACCAGCGCGGCGAAGAACGGACGCTCGCGATGCACCGCGTAGAAGCCTTCGGCCTCCTTGCGCGAGAGATGCTTCATCCGCGCGGCGGCGACCTTCAGGCCGGCCTTCTCGAAACGGGAATAGATCTCGCCGACGACGTTCTTGGCGACGGCGTCGGGCTTGATGATCGAAAGGGTGCGCTCCAGCGCCATGGAATGATCTCCGGATAGGCGGGCCGCAGGATGGTGCGGCCCAGAGTAACATGGAAAAACCCGCGTGTGGACGCGGGTTTAGCCGACTTGGCTGCGGACGATTCTAGCCCAAGGACGACCCGCTTGCACGCCTTGCCCGCGGGCGGGTTTGACCCCGCAGCCTGCGCCGGACTACGATCAAACAAGCGTTTGATTCCGGGAAGCCGATGGCCAACACCCAGTTCTCGACCAAGGACCGCATCCTCGGCGCCGCGGAGGAGCTCTTCGCCCAGCATGGATTCAACGGCACCTCGCTGCGCCAGGTGACCAGCCGCGCGGACGTCAACATCGCTGCGGTCAACTACCACTTCGGCAGCAAGGAGAACCTGGTCACCGAGGTGTTCCGCCGGCGCATGGACGACATGAGCGCGCAGCGCCTGGAGCGGCTGCGGCAGGCCCAGGCCGAGGTGCCCGGCGAGCTGGAAGCGGTGCTCGCGGCATTCGTCGAACCCGCGCTCGCCCTCGCCCAGGACCGCAACGGCGGCGGCGCCTTCATCCGCGTCATCGCGCGGGCCTATGCGGAGAAGAACGACGGCCTGCGCAAGTTCCTGTCCGAGCGCTACGGCCACGTGCTGCGCGACTTCGCCAGGGCGATCGCGGCCTGCGTGCCCGGCCTGAGCAAGGAGCAGCTGTACTGGCGGTTGGACTTCCTGGCCGGCGCCCTGACCTATGCCATGGCCGACTTCGGCCTGATCAAGCGTCCGTCGGGCGTCAGCGACGCGGCGCACCGTGCCAGGGCGGCCGAAGAACTGATCCGCTTCGCCGCCGCCGGGTTCAAGAGCTGATCGGTCGATAAAGTCAATAAATTCAACACGATCACGTGACCTCTTCACCTCGGGAGTGATGGCGCGCGGAGCCGCGCAGGATGGGCCCGGCACGACGCCGGAATCGTCCGATTGCGGCGCGCGCGGGTCTCGACCCCGCTCGTAAAAGTATTCCTAAACAAGGAGTTGCCTTGCATGTCTGAGAAACTGCTCGTACGACGGGTCGCGGTGCTCGGCGCCGGCGTCATGGGCGCGCAGATCGCCGCGCACCTGACCAACGCCGGCGTCGACACCGTGCTGTTCGACCTGCCCGCCGCGGAGGGCGACCCGAACGGCGTCGTGGCCAAGGCGATCGCCAACCTGGGCAAGCTCAGCCCGGCCCCGCTGGCGTCGAAATCGCTGGCCGCCGCCATCGTGCCGGCCAACTACGAGGTCGGCCTGCAGAAGCTCAAGGACTGCGACCTCGTGGTCGAGGCGATCGCCGAGCGCATGGACTGGAAGCAGGCGCTGTACGAGAAGATCGCGCCGTTCGTCGCCGACCATGCGGTGCTGGCCAGCAATACCTCCGGGCTCGGCATCAACAAGCTGGCCGAAGCCCTGCCCGAGAAGCTGCGCCACCGCTTCTGCGGCCTGCATTTCTTCAACCCGCCGCGCTACATGCACCTGGCCGAGCTGATCCCGGCCAAGGGCACCGACAAGGCCGTGCTGCAGGGGCTGGAGACCTTCCTGACCACCACCCTGGGCAAGGGCGTGGTCTACGCCCGCGACACGCCCAACTTCATCGGCAACCGGATCGGCGTGTTCTCGATCCTGTCCACCATCCACCACACCGCCGAGAGCGGCCTGGGCTTCGACGAGGTGGACGCCCTCACCGGCCCGCTGGCCGGGCGCCCGAAGTCGGCGACCTACCGCACTTCGGACGTGGTCGGCCTGGACACCATGGCCCACGTCATCAAGACCATGGCCGATACCCTGCCCGACGACCCCTGGCACAAGTACTTCAAGTCGCCGAAGTGGCTGGCCGCGCTGATCGAGAAGGGCGCGCTGGGGCAGAAGGCCGGCGCCGGCATCTTCCGCAAGGCCGGCAAGGACATCCTGGTCCTCGACCTGGAGAAGCAGGACTACCGTCCGGCCGACCGCGCCGCGGCCCCGGAGGTCGTCGAGATCCTGAAGACGAAGGACCCGGTGGCGAAGTTCGCGGCGCTGCGCGAAAGCAGGCATCCGCAGGCGCAGTTCCTGTGGGCGGTGTTCCGCGACCTGTTCCACTACAGCGCCTTCCACCTGGCCGACATCGCCGAGACCGCGCGCGACGTCGACCTCGCCATCCGCTGGGGCTACGGCTGGTCGCTGGGTCCGTTCGAGACCTGGCAGGCCGCGGGCTGGAAGCAGGTGGCGCAATGGATCGCCGACGACATCGTCGCCGGCAAGGCGATGAGCGACGCGCCGCTGCCGGACTGGGTGTTCGACGGGCGCGAGGGCGTGCACTCGGCCGAGGGCAGCTACAGCCCCGGCAGGAATGCGAAGCTTCCGCGCTCCACCCTGCCCGTCTACCAGCGCCAGCGTTTCCCGGATCCGCTGCTGGGCGAATCCTTCCCGCAGGGCGAGACGGTGTTCGAGAACGACGGCATCCGCCTGTGGACCGACGGCGACGACATCGCCGTGGCCTCGTTCAAGACCAAGATGCACACGGTGTCCGACCAGGTGCTCGATGGCCTGCAGGAAGCGGTGGCGCGCGCCGAGCGCGACTTCGCCGGCCTCGTGGTCTGGCAGCCGAAGGAGCCGTTCTCGGCCGGCGCGGACCTGGCCGGCGCGCTGGGCCTGCTGCAGGCGGGCAAGGTCGACGCCTTCGAGGCGATGGTCGCCAACTTCCAGGCCACCAGCCAGCGGATCAAGTACGCCCTGGTGCCGGTCGTGGCCGCGGTGCGCGGCCTGGCGCTGGGCGGCGGCTGCGAGTTCCAGATGCACGGTGCGCGCACGGTCGCGCACCTGGAGAGCTACGTCGGCCTGGTCGAGGCCGGCGTGGGGCTGCTGCCGGCCGGCGGCGGGCTGAAGGAACTGGCGGTGCGCGCATCCGAGGCCGCCGGCCCGAACGGCGACGTGTTCGCGGAGCTGAAGAAGGTGTTCGAGACCGTGGCGATGGCCAAGGTGTCCACGTCCGCGATGGAGGCGAAGGAACTCGGCCTGCTGCGCGGGCAGGACCCGGTGGTGTTCCATGCCCACGAACTGCTCCACGTGGCCAGGCAGCAGGCCCGCGCCCTGGCCGAGAGCGGTTACCGCCCGCCGCTGCCGGCGCGCCGGATCCGCGTGGCCGGCGACGTCGGCATCGCCACCTTCCGGATGCTGCTGGTCAACATGCTCGAGGGCCGCTTCATCAGCGAGTACGACGACGAGATCGCCACCCGCATCGCCACCGTGCTGTGCGGCGGCGAGGTTGATCGCGGCGCGGTCGTCGACGAGGAGTGGCTGCTCAGGCTCGAGCGCAGGCACTTCGTCGAACTCGCGCAGCAGGAGAGGACCCAGGCCCGGATCGCGCACATGCTCAAGACCGGCAAGCCGTTGCGCAACTGAGCGGCCGTGATTCGTGATTGGTGATTGGTGATTCGCAAAACAGGCGTTCATACCTGTCCTTGCACTCGCCTTTTCCAATCACGAATCACCAATCACGAATCACCGCTTTCGGAGAACGCCATGAAGCAGATCCAGGACGCCTACATCGTCGCCGCCACCCGCACCCCGGTGGGCAAGGCGCCCAAGGGCGTGTTCCACAACACCCGACCGGACGACATGCTCGCCCACGTGCTCAGGGCCGTGGTCGCGCAGGCGCCGGGCATCGACGTCGGCCGCATCGAGGACGCGGTCATCGGCTGCGCGATGCCCGAGGGCGAGCAGGGCATGAACGTGGCGCGCATCGGCGTGCTGCTGGCCGGGCTGCCGGACACGGTGGCCGCGCAGACCATCAACCGTTTCTGCTCATCCGGCCTGCAGGCCGTGGCGCTGGCGGCCGACCAGGTTCGCCTGGGCAACGCCGATCTCGTGCTGGCCGGCGGCACCGAGTCGATGTCGATGGTGCCGATGATGGGCAACAAGGTCGCGCTCTCGCCGAACGTGTTCAAGGACGATCATGTCGCCATCGCCTACGGCATGGGCATCACCGCCGAGAAAGTCGCCGAGGAATGGAAGGTCTCGCGCGAGGAGCAGGACGCGTTCGCGCTGGCCTCGCACCGCAAGGCGCTGGCGGCGATCAAGGCCGGGGAGTTCTGCGACGAGATCACGCCCTACGAGGTGGTCTCGCACCAGCCCGACCTCGGCGGCAACACGATCCGGCTGAGGAAGCTGATGGTGGAGAACGACGAGGGCCCGCGTCCCGACACCTCCGCCGAGGGGCTGGCGAAGCTGCGCCCGGTGTTCCGCAACGGCCAGTTCGGCGGCACGGTCACCGCCGGCAATTCCTCGCAGATGAGCGACGGCGCCGGCGCGGTGCTGCTCGCCTCCGAACAGGCGATCAAGGACTACGGGCTCACGCCGCTCGCGCGGTTCGTCTCGTTCTCGGTCGCCGGCGTGCGCCCCGAGGTGATGGGCATCGGCCCGATCGCGGCGATCCCGAAGGCGCTGAAGCAGGCCGGGCTGTCGAAGGACCAGATCGACTGGATCGAGCTCAACGAGGCCTTCGCCGCGCAGTCGCTGGCGGTGATCCGCGATTCGGAGCTCGATCCGGAGAAGGTCAACCCGCTGGGCGGCGCGATCGCGCTCGGCCACCCGCTCGGCGCCACCGGCGCGGTGCGCACCGCGACCATCGTCCACGGCCTGCGTCGCCGCAAGCAGAAGTACGGCATGGTGACGATGTGCATCGGCACCGGCATGGGCGCGGCGGGGATCTTCGAGGCCATCTAGAAGACGTAGGCGCGAAGCGCCTACACGGATTTCCTTCCCCTTCAAGGGGGCGAAGAGGCGTGCTTGCGAGCCATCGGCTCGCACGACGATGAGCGCCACGCGCGCTGCGCGTGGCCGGACAGGCAAGGATGGGGATGGGTTTCCTTGGCGCCGCGACAAAACTGTCGCCCCTAAGGTCAAACCCATCCCCTCCCCAGCCCTCCCCTTGAAGGGGAGGGGAAAAGCAGCGGCGGCGCTCCCTCGAAGGGAGGGGGAAAAGCGGCGACGACGCTTCCTTGAAGGGAAGGAGAAGAGTGGCAGCAGCTTTCGCCTGAGGGGGAGAAGGTCGGTACCAGCCGACGCTTGCCCCCTTTGGAGAAAAACGGCCTTCAGTCGAGGTCGATAACGCCCAGCTCGCTTAGCGTCCTGGCCATGCTGTCACGCGCCGCGTCGCTGATCTTCTCGTGGTCGAGGGCGAAGCGGATCGTCGCCTCGACCAGGCCCAGGTGGGTGCCGCAGTCGAAGCGGGTGCCGCGGAAGCGGTAGGCGTCGATCCTGGAAGCGTCGAGCAGGCTGGCGATCGCGTCCGTGAGCTGGATCTCGCCGCCGGCGCCGCGGCCGGTCTTCTCCAATGCGTCGAAGATTCCCGCCGGCAGCACGTAGCGCCCCACCACCGCCAGGGTGCTCGGCGCGGTTTCCGGACTGGGCTTCTCGACCATGCTCCGGATCCGGCCGTGGCGCTCGCTGAAGCCGTCGGTCGCGACGATGCCGTAGCTGGCGGTCTGCTCGCGCGGCACGTCCTGCACCGCGATGGCGCCGCCGCCCGTGGCCTCGGCGTGGTCGGCCATCTGCTTGAGCGCGCCCGGGCCGCCCTTGTTCCAGATCAGGTCGTCGGGGAGGATCACCGCGAACGGCTCGTCGCCCACGACCGGCTTCGCGCAAAGCACCGCGTGGCCGAGGCCCAGCGCCTCGGCCTGGGTCACGAACACCGCGCGCACGCCTTCGGGCAGCACGTTGCGGACCAGGTCGAGCTGCTCGTGCTTGCCGGACTTCTCCAGCTTCTGCTCGAGCTCGTAGGCCTTGTCGAAGTAGTCGGCGACCGCGTGCTTGTAGCGGTTGGTGACGAACACCAGGGTGTCGCAGCCGGCCTCGATGGCCTCGTCGACGGCGTACTGGATCAGCGGCCGGTCGACGATCGGCAGCATCTCCTTCGGGACGGTCTTGGTGGCGGGGAGGAAGCGGGTTCCCAGGCCCGCCACGGGGAAAACGGCCTTGCGGATTCTTTTCGTCATGTCCTGCGGGATGCCCTTGCGGGGAATGCGACCACGGTCGCGACCTTCTGCGGCGCCTGCTCGGGCGCGTCGGCCGGAACGAATTCGGGGACCGCCTCGCGCAGCAGCGCCGACAAGGCGTCGAGGTCGTAGCTGGCCGCGGCGTCGCGCAGGCGCACGCGGATCGCGTTGATGCGCTCGGCCGACACCTCGCGCGCCTCGGCCTGGAGGATCTTGGGATGCGCGGTCGGGCGGTAGCGCTCGTCGGCGTGGAACAGCGTCTCGTGCAGCTTCTCGCCCGGGCGCAGGCCGGTATAGACGATGGCGATGTCGCGCTCGGGCTGCTTGCCCGCGAGGCGGATCATCTGCTCGGCGAGCAGGCGGATCGGCACCGGCTCGCCCATGTCGAGCGTGTAGATCGCCTGCTGCGACCCGATCGCCGAAGCCTGCAGGATCAGCTGGCAGGCCTCCTGGATGGTCATGAAGTAGCGCGTGACCTCGGCATCGGTCACCGTCACCGGCCCGCCGTTGCGGATCTGCTCGCGGAACAGCGGCACGACGCTGCCGGCCGAGTCCAGCACGTTGCCGAAGCGCACGGTGATGAAGCGCGTGGTGACCGGGTCGGCCATCGCCTGGCAGATCATCTCGGCCAGCCGCTTGCTCGCGCCGAGCACGTTGGCCGGATCCACCGCCTTGTCGGTGGAGATCAGCACGAAGGTGCCGACGCCGGAACGCAGGCTCTCCTCGACCACGGTCTCGGTCGCCAGCACGTTGTTGCGGACGGCCTCGCGCAGCTGGGCCTCGAGCACCGGGACGTGCTTGTAGGCGGCGGCATGGAACACGGCGTCGGGCCTGGACTGCCCGAGCGCGTAGCGCACCACGGCCGGATCGCCGCAGTCGCCGAGGATCGGCACGCACTGGATCTGGGGGAAGTCGCGGCGCAGCTCCGCCTCGGCGGTGATCAGCGCCAGCTCGTCGATCTCGAGCAGCGCGATCTGGCGCGCGCCGTGCTTGGCGCACTGGCGGCACAGCTCGGAGCCGATCGAGCCGCCCGCGCCGGTGACCAGCACGCTGCGCCCGCCGAGCCAGCCGCGGATCGCCTTCCAGTCGGGCGTCACCGGCTGCCGGCCGAGCAGGTCTTCGATCGCGACCTCCTTGAGCTCGCCCGGCAAGGAGCGGCCCTCGAGCAGGTCGTCCAGCCGCGGCACGGTGCGGAACGGCAGGCCGGTGCGTTCGCAGGCCTCTACCACGCGCCGCATCGCCGCGGCATCGATCGACGGCATCGCGATCACCAAGAGCTTGGCCGCGGTCTCGGGCGCGATCTTGCCGACGTCCTCGACCCTGCCCAGCACGGGCAGGCCCTGCAGGTGGCTGCCGCGCAGCTTGGCCGCGTCGTCCAGGAAGCCGACGGGCTGGTAGGCGCCGGCGCGGCGCAGGTCGCGCACCAGGGTCTCGCCCGCCTGCCCCGCGCCGAGGATCAGCACCCGGATCGCGGCCTTGTCGGTGCGCGCCATCCCGTGGTCCTTCCAGGTCCGGTACAGCAGGCGCGGCATCCCGAGCAGCGCGGTCAGCACGATCGGGTACAGCACCAGCACCGAGCGCGGCACCTGGTCGAGGCGGTTGTAGAGGAACAGGGCGAGCACGATCGCCAGCAGCCCGGCGAGGCTGGCCTTGAGGATGTTGAACAGGTCCGGCAGGCTCGCGAACCGCCAAACGCCCCGGTACAGGCCGACCTTCCAGAACACCAGGCCCTGGGCCACCAGGATCATCAGCACCTCGGGCGACCAGAACGGCAGGTCGAGCGAGACGATCTCCATGGAATAGCGGAACTGGTTCAGGCCGATCCAGCACAGCCAGACCATGAACAGGTCGTGCGCGACGATCGCTGCGCGTGGCAGCGCCGCACCCACCCGAATTTTCCAAGCTCTCATCCGCTCTGTTTCCCTGGCCGACCCTTGCTACCGTGACCCGACTGCAACCACAGCCACGGGATCCCTCCCCCCAGGTACCACGCGATGCCGGCGCACATGATAAACATTGCCGGGCGATCGCGGACCAGCCATGCGATGACGCCGCCGCCGACGGCCCATGCTGCATAGGCGAAGGTGACTGGCAGATGACGACCCAGCGCCCGCGCCCAGCGCTGGTAGGCATGCCCGACGTGGGCCGTCCACCAGCGCTCGCCGCGCACCATGCGCCGCACCAGCGTCAAGGACGCGTCGAGGAGGAAGGCCGATGGCGGCAGCAGCAGCACGCCCCAGGCCGACACCGAAGGCGCCCCGTCGCCGGCGAGCATCACCATGGCGAGGGCGATCGTATAGCCGAGCGCCCCGCTCCCGACGTCACCGAGAAAAATTCTGGCCCTGGGCAGGTTCATGGGCAGGAAGCCCAGGCAGGCGGCCGCCAGCGCGAGCGCGATCCAGCGCGGGGCCGGGTCCGGCGCGAGCAGCGCGTACGCGCAGGCCACGGCCAGCGCCTGCACGGCCACGATGCCGTCGATGCCGTCCATGAAGTTCCAGATGTTGACCAGCGCCACGGCCAGCGCGAACGCAATGAGCGCCGCCGCCATGTCGCCGCCTTCGCGCAGCGCCACCGCGGCCAGCAGGCATCCCGCCACCGCGTGCACCGCCAGCCTCGACCAGGGCGTCAGCGGGCGGTGGTCGTCGAGCCAGCCGATGCCGGCCACGAGCAGCAGCCCCGTCGCCGCCAGTACCATCGCCACCGTCTGCGCGGGATCGCGCAGCGCCAGCACCGCCATCGCAACGAGGACGGCCGCCACGATGCCGGTGCCGCCGCCGCGCGGCGTCGCCACCGCATGGCTGCGGCGCTCGCCGGGATGGTCGAGCAGGTCGCGCCGCAGCGCGTAGCGGCGCGCGGCGACCGTGCCGGCCAGGCTGATCGCGGACAGCAGCACGAACCAGCCCGCCGCGGCCCACAGCGACGGCACGCTCAGACCACCGCGTAGTTGAGCAGCGGCTTGACCGTCCCCCACTCCTTGCAGCTCGGGCACTGCCAGTGGTGGCTACGTGCGCCGAAGCCGCAGCGGCTGCAGCGGTAGCTGGGGTTGCGCACCAGCAGCTGGTCGGTGATGTGCTTGAGGTCCTGCAGGGTCGCGGTGGGATCGGCGCTCGCGGCGAGGGTGAGGTCGATCAGCGCCGCCTCCCCGCGCACCGACGGGCGATCCTTGAGCTGGCGCGCCAGGTAGGCGCGCGCCTCGGCAACGCCGTCCTCGGCCTCGACCAGCCTGGTGAGCGCGAGCACCGGTGCGATGCCGCGATAGTGCTCGCTCATTTCCGAGAGGAAGGCGCGCGCGCCGGGCATGTCGCCCACCCGTTCGTAGGCGGCGAGCAGCGCGGGCAGGATCTCGGGCAGGTAGTCGGGGTCGTGGCGCGCGGCGCGCTCGAAGGCGCGGATCGCGGCGACGTCGTTGCCGGCGTCGACCTCGATCCGCCCTTCGAGGATGCCGGCACGGACCAGGTTGGAATCCGCGGCGTAGGCGCGCGCCACCGCCTCGCGCGCGCCCTCGGCGTCCCCGGCCGCGCGCAGGCGGTCGGCCAGTTCGCACTCGAACTGCCCGACCAGCTTGCCCATCGGCTCGCCGGTCGCGGCTTCGTAGCGCGAGGCGTTCTCGATCGCCTTGGGCCAGTCGCGCTCGGACTGGTAGATGCCGATCAGGTGCCGGAGCGCCTGCGGCGCGCGCTGGTCGATCTTGGCCAGATCGGAGAACACCGTCTCGGCGCGGTCGAGCAGGCCCGACTTCATGTAGTCCTCGCCCAGCGCCAGCAGCGCCTGCACCTTCTGCTGGTCGCTCAGGTCCGGGCGCTGCACCAGGCCCTGGTGCAGGCGGATCGCGCGGTCGACCTCGCCGCGGCGGCGGAACAGGTGGCCCAGCGCGACCTGGGTCTCGAAGGTGTCCTTGTCGAGCTCGGCGATGTGCAGGAACAGCTCGATCGCCTTGTCCGGCTGCTCGTTGAGCAGGTAGTTCAGGCCGCGGAAATAGGTCGTCGACAGGCGGCTGACCTGGGTGTCGCTGTGGCGCTCGCCGCCGCGCCGCCCGATGACCCAGCCGCTGAGCGCGGCGATCGGCAGCAGCAGGAACAGCCAGAACCACTGGGTGACGAAATCCATCTCAGGCCTCGCTGGTCCGTGGCGCCGGGGCGGCGCGCGCGGCGCGTTCCCGACGCAGCTGCTGGCGCAGCGGCAGCACCACCGAGGCCGCCAGCATCGCGCCCCCGGCGATCACGCCGAGCAGCAGGGCCACCAGCAGCGACACGCCGAGCGTGGCGCGCACGGTGGCGAACCCGAAATCGAGCGAAACCGGCTGTGGATTGAGCGCCCCGACGACGACGCCGGCGGCGATGCACAGCAGGGCAATGAGGAATCGGATCAGTCGCATGGTCCCGAACCAGTGGTCGCTACGCCGCAAGCTTAGCCGAGCGACGCCGGACCCGGCCGGTGCGCGCCGTCAATCCTCGTCCGGCGGCAGCGGCGTCACCGTGCTGACGCGCTCGCGCAGTTCCTTGCCCGGCTTGAAATGCGGGACGTGCTTGCCGGGCAGGGCCACGGCGTCGCCCGTCTTGGGGTTGCGGCCGGTGCGCGGCGGCCGGTAATGGAGGGAAAAGCTGCCGAAGCCGCGGATCTCGATGCGCTCGCCGTGCGCCAGCGAGCCGCCCATCATTTCCAGCAGCGACTTCACGGCCATGTCGACATCCTCGGCCTTCAGGTGGCCCTGGCGCTGGGTGAGGATCTCGATCAGTTCCGATTTGGTCATGGACGCGGTCATCGCACCGGCGGTCGGCGGGAATCAGCGGCCCGGCGACATGCCGGACCGCTGCCTGTTGAAGGGCCCGGCCACGGATGGCCGGACCTTCTTCGCGGAAGGATCCGCGTGCACTACTCGGACTTGTTCTCGAGCTGCTCGCGCAGCAGCGCACCGAGCTTGGTGGTGCCGCTGGAAGCGTCCGCCGAGGCCTTGTTGTACTCGGCCAGGGTTTCCGCCGCCTCGGCCTCGTCCTTGGCCTTGATCGACAGCTGCAGCGAGCGGCCCTTGCGGTCCATGCCGATGAACTTGGCCTCGATGCGGTCGCCGACCTTCAGCCGCTGGCTGGCGTCCTCGACGCGTTCCTCGGCGATGTCGCGGGCGGCGACGTAGCCTTCCACGCCGTCGGCCAGCTCGATCGTCGCGCCCTTGGCGTCGACGTCCTTGACCGTGCCGGACACCTTCGAGCCGCGCGGGTGCGCCGCCATGAACTGGCCGAACGGATCCTGCTCGAGCTGCTTGACGCCGAGGCTGATGCGCTCGCGCTCCGGGTCCACCGCCAGCACCACGGCTTCCAGCGTGTCGCCCTTCTTCAGGTTGCGCGCCTCGTCCTCGCCGTTGGAGTTCCAGCTCATGTCGGACAGGTGGATCAGGCCGTCGATGCCGCCGTCCAGGCCGATGAAGACGCCGAAGTCGGTGATCGACTTGATCTGGCCCTGCACGCGGTCGCCCTTCTTGTGGATCGCGGCGAAGGTCTCCCACGGGTTGGAGGTGACCTGCTTGATGCCCAGCGAGATGCGGCGGCGCTCCTCGTCGACGTCCAGCACCATCACTTCCATCTCGTCGCCGACCTGCACGACCTTGGACGGGTTGACGTTCTTGTTGGTCCAGTCCATCTCGGACACGTGCACCAGGCCCTCGACGCCCGGCTCGATCTCGACGAACGCGCCGTAGTCGGTGACGTTGGAGACCTTGCCGAACACGCGGGTGTTGGCCGGGTAGCGGCGCGAGATGTTGTCCCACGGATCCTCGCCCAGCTGCTTCAGGCCGAGGCTGACGCGGTTGCGCTCGCGGTCGTACTTGAGCACGCGCACGTCCAACTCCTGGCCCACTTCCACCACTTCGGACGGATGGCGCACGCGCTTCCAGGCCATGTCGGTGATGTGCAGCAGGCCGTCGATGCCGCCCAGGTCGACGAACGCGCCGTAGTCGGTGAGGTTCTTGACCACGCCCTTGAGCACGGCGCCCTCGACCAGCTTCTCCAGCAGCGCCTCGCGCTCCTCGGAGTGCTCGCTCTCGACCACCGCGCGGCGCGAGACGACCACGTTGTTGCGCTTGCGGTCGAGCTTGATGAGCTTGAACTCCAGCTCCTTGCCTTCCAGGTACACCGGGTCGCGGACCGGGCGCACGTCGACCAGCGAGCCCGGCAGGAACGCGCGGACGTCCTTGATGTCGACGGTGAAGCCGCCCTTGACCTTGCCGCTGATGCGGCCGGTGATGGTCTCGTTCTTCTCGAGGGCTTCCTCGAGCTCGTCCCACACCATGGCGCGCTTGGCCTTCTCGCGCGAAAGGACGGTCTCGCCGAAGCCGTTCTCGAGGCTGTCCAGCGCCACCTTGACGGTGTCGCCCACAGCGACGTCGATCTCGCCGGCGTCGTTACGGAACTGCTCGATCGGGACGATGCCCTCCGACTTCAGGCCGGCGTTGATGACGACCACGTCGGTGCGCACGTCGACCACCGTGCCGGTGACGATCGCGCCGGGCTTGAGCTTGGCCAGGTTGGCCTGGCTCTGTTCGAACAGTTCTGCGAATGATTCGGTCATTGGAAAATACTCGGTTGATGACACAGACCGGGCGCGGGACGCGCGCCGGTCCACCCGTTGTCGGCTTGCGCGGGATTGCGCGTGGCCGTGAGTGTTGTGGTTGGAAAACCCGGCGGCGGGCCGACGGGGCCTGTTGCAAATCCCTTCCCTCGATGAGGGGCGGGCCTTCAATCCCTCCCCGTTCGGGGCCGGATTTTTCAGCTCCCTCCCCCTCAGGGGGAGGGTTGGGGTGGGGGTGGGTTTGAGTGGGGCCTC
>JAYRKR010000065.1:0-19993 GCA_041905645.1 Luteimonas sp. | reverse complement strand
GGAGCATGTGGGAGCGGCTTCAGCCGCGAGCTTTTTTCGACTCTGCCTCCGGCTCCACGCCTTGCCGCCGAACCGGCGCCGCGCGATGCTGCCCGCCTCGCCGCCGGGAGCCGGACAATGCCGCATCGACCGATCGTCGCACTGCTGTTCGCCTCTGCGCTGCTCGCCGGCTGCGGCGGGCGTCCGCAGCCGCCTGCATCCTCTTCTCCCCGACGGCCGGCCACCGAGGGCGCCGCCGCTCCCACCGCGTTCGCCTTCGAGGAAGCCGACATCGCCGGCCTGCAGGCGCGCATGGCCAAGGGCGAGCTCGACAGCCGCGCATTGGTCCAGGCCTACCTCGACCGCATCGCCGCCGTCGACGACGCCGGCCCGCGCCTGCAGGCCGTGATCGAGCTCAACCCGCAGGCCCTGCAGGAAGCCGACGCGCGCGACGCCGAGCGCAAGGCCGGCAAGGTGCGCGGGCCGCTGCACGGCATCCCGGTGCTGCTCAAGGACAACATCGACGCCACGCCGATGGTCAACTCGGCCGGCTCGCTCGCGCTGGCCGAGCACCGCCCGAAGGCAGACGCCTTCCTCGTGCGCCGCCTGCGCGAGGCCGGCGCGGTGATCCTCGGCAAGACCAACCTCAGCGAATGGGCCAACATCCGCTCCTCGCGCTCGACCTCGGGCTGGAGCGCGCGCGGCGGCCAGACCCGCAACCCGTATGCGCTCGACCGCAGCCCCTGCGGCTCCAGCGCCGGCACCGGCAGCGCGATCGCGGCCAACCTCGCCGTCGCCGGCGTCGGCACCGAGACCGACGGCAGCATCATCTGCCCGTCCGCGGTCGCCGCGCTGGTCGGCATCAAGCCGACGGTGGGGCTGGTGAGCCGCGACGGCATCATCCCGATCTCGCACAGCCAGGACACCGCCGGCCCGATGGCGCGCAGCGTCGCCGACGCCGCCGCGCTGCTGGCGGCGATGTCTGGCCGCGACGACACGGACGTCGCCACCCGGGCGAGCGCGGGCCACGCGGTCTTCGACTACGCGCCGCACCTGAAGGCCGACGGCCTGCGCGGCGCGCGCATCGGCGTGGTGCGCAAGCTGATGGGCTACCAGCCGGACACCGACGCGGCGATGGAGAAGGCGATCGCGGCGATGCGCGCGGCCGGGGCGACGGTCGTGGACGCAGAGATCCCGACGCTCGGCCAGTGGGACGACGCGGAGTTCGAGGTGCTGAAGTACGAGCTCAAGGCCGACCTCGAAACCTACCTGCGCACGCACGACGCGCCGATCCGGACCCTGACCGGGTTGATCGAGTTCAACAAGGCGCACGCCGCGCAGGAAATGCCCTGGTTCGGCCAGGAGATCTTCGAGCAGGCGCAGGCGAAGGGCCCGCTCACCGACCGCGCCTACATCGCAGCGCGGGCGAAGGCGCGCCGGCTGGCCGGCCCCGAGGGCATCGACGCGGCGCTCGCCGCGCAGCGGCTCGACGCGCTGGCGGCGCCCGCGATGTCGCCGGCATGGCTGACCGATCCGGTCAACGGCGACCACTTCACCGGCGCCGGCTACGGCGCGGCCGCGGTCGCCGGCACGCCCAGCATCACCGTGCCGATGGGCGAGGTGCAGGGCCTGCCGGTGGGCATCGTGTTCATGGGGCCGGCATGGAGCGAGCCGCGGCTGCTCGAACTGGCCTACGCGTTCGAGCAGGCGACGAAGGCCCGGAGGCCGCCGCGGTTCCTGCCGAGCTTGACCCCGGACCCGCCGGCGTCCCCCGCCGGACGCTAGGCGACCCGGCGCAAGCGACCGGGTGGAGCGGCGGCGCGATCAGTCGTCGATTTCGATCCGCGCGATCCGGCCGTCGTCGCCGCTCGCCCAGCCGGCGTCGCCGTGCAGGTCGACGGCGTCGTAGCCGGTGCCGGAAATGCGCCGCCAGGCCGTCCCGTCCCAGGCGTCCACGCCGCCCGGACCGACCGCGATGCAGGTCGTGCCGGCGCCATTGCAGGCGACGCCCGAGCGGTATCCCGCGGTCGGGGGCAGCGGCGTTGCGGCCAGCCCTGAGCCGCCCCGCGGTTCGGGCCGGGTCGCTCCGTCGCGAGTGCCGCCGGCGCTCCCGGGCTCGCGCACGGCTTCGAATTTCGTCGCGTGCGCAGGCGCTCCCTCGGCGCCGAAGTCGCCACCGACCACGATGAAGCCGCCCGCCGCCGCGAGCGGCGCAAGCGAGAACGCGCCCTTCGACGCGGCGCCCGCCGCGAGGCCGCTGTCGATCCGCTCCCATCGCCCGTCGCCGTCGCGGCGGACGTGGAGCCGCGATGCCGAGCCGCCGGTCGCGAAGGCCAGCACCTTGCCTGCGCGCGCGATGCAGGTCCCGCTCGCCGCGAACGCGGCCTCGCCTTCCGCGGCCGCCGGCGCCGGCATGCGCCTCCAGCGACGGCCGCCGTCGGTGGTGGCGTGGACCTGGAAGCGGCCGCCGACCGGGTCGCCGAGCAGCCAGCCGCGAGCGCCGTCGAACGCCATGCAGTCGAAGAATCCCTGCGGATCGCCGTTGCGCAGCACCAGCTGCCAGCTGCGGCCGCCGTCCGCCGTGCGGTACACGCGCGAGGCGTCGCCGGGGCCGGCCGCGAGCGCCACCGCCGTCGTGGCATCGAAGCCTTCCACGTCGCGGAAGTCGAGCGCGTCCGCGCCGGGCACGCCGATCCGTTGCCAATGCCGTCCGCCATCGAGCGTGCGCAGCACCGTGCCGTCGCGCCCGCTGGCCCAGGCGACATCGCCGTCCACGGCGGAGATGCCGCGCAGGCGGACGTCGACGCCGCTGCGCTGCGGCTGGAGCCGGACGTCCGCCGCGCCGGCCGCCGTGGCGACGATGGCGAACAGGCACGACACGGCGACGGCGGTGCGGCCGCCCCGCGCGCGCCTGCGCTTCCGGAAGTGAGCCGAAGGCACGCGGCTGCCGCTCAGGCCGGCCGCGGTGCCGCCAGTTGCGACTGCTTGCGCACGATCAGCATCGCCGTCTCCAGCGCCTGCTCGTAGTTCAGGCGCGGATCGACGCTGGAGCGGTAGGCGCGCTCGAGGTCGCGGTCGCCGATCTCGCGCGCGCCGCCGGTGCATTCGGTCACGTCCTCGCCGGTCAGCTCCAGGTGCACGCCCCCGAGCCGCGTGCCGGCGGCGGCATGCAGGTCGAACGACTGTTCGATCTCGCTGCGGATGTTGGCGAAGCGGCGGGTCTTGTAGCCGTTGCTGGTGGTCTCGGTGTTGCCGTGCATGGGATCGCAGATCCACAGCACGCGCCGGCCCTCGCGGCGGACCGCTTCGAGCAGCGGCGGCAGCTTCGCGGCCACCTGCCCCGCGCCCATCCGGTGGATCAGCCCCAGGCGCCCGGGCTCGTCGTCGGGGTTGAGCAGCTCGACCAGCCGCAGCAGCTGGTCGGGCGCCACCGACGGGCCGATCTTGACCGCGACCGGGTTGCGGATGCCGCGGAAGTATTCCGCGTGCGCCCCGTCGATCGCCGCGGTGCGCATCCCGATCCACGGGAAATGGGTACTGAGGTTGAACCAGCCCCACTGCCGCGGCACCTGGCGGGTCTGCGCTTCCTCGTAGGGCAGCAGCAAGGCCTCGTGCGAGGTGTAGAAGTCGACGCGGTTGAGGTTGTGCACCGCGGTCCCGGACAGCGTCTCCATGAAGCGCACGGCGTCGCCGATCCCGGAGACCATGCGGTGGTACTCGTCGGCCAGCGGCGAGTGGGTCACCCAGCGCAGGTCCCAGTACTCGGGGTGGTGCAGGTCGGCGAAGCCGCCGTCGATCAGCGAGCGCACGAAGTTCATCGTCATCGCCGAGCGCGCGTGCGCCTTGACCATGCGCCGCGGGTCCGGCGTGCGCGCCGGCTCGGTGAATTCGGGCCCGTTGACCATGTCGCCGCGATAACTGGGCAGCGTGACGTCGCCGCGGGTCTCGGTGTCGGCCGAACGCGGCTTGGCGTACTGGCCCGCGAAGCGCCCCACCCGCACCACCGGCAGCCGCATGCCGTGCACCAGCACCAGGCTCATCTGCAGCAGCACCTTGAGCCGGTTCGAGATCACGTCCGAGCTGCAGTCGGCGAAACTCTCCGCGCAGTCGCCGCCCTGCAGCAGGAAGCGCCTGCCCTCCTGGGCCTCGGCGAGCTGCTGCTTGAGCGACAGGATCTCCCAGGACGTCACCAGCGGCGGCAGCGCGCGCAGTTCGTCCTGCACCGCCGACAGCGCGGCGGCGTCCGGATACGCGGGCAGCTGCAGGGCCCGGCGCTGGCGCCAGCTGGACGGCGTCCAGTTCTCGGGCAGGCTGACGGTACGAAGGGGGCGGTCGGGCGTGGGCGTCATCGTCGGCGGATGTTGCGTTGCAGCGAACGCCCATCATCTGCCCGAAGGCGGCGACCTGCAACCGCCGCGTGCGGCCGGCTCAGCGACGCCGGAACGCGGCCGCCAGCACCAGCAGCGCCAGCAGCACGAACCACAGCAGGCTCCAGGCCGGCATCGACAGGCCGAGGAAGGTCCAGTCGACCCTGGCGCACTCGCCCGATCCGGTCAGCACCTGCCGGATCACGTCCGTGACGGGATTGGCCTCCATCATGAACGACAGCGGCGGCCCGCAGGCCGGCACCTGGTCCGGCGGCAGGTGGGTCAGCCAGACGTGGCGCGCCGCGATGCCGATGCCCGCCAGCGCCGGCACCAGCGCCAGCACGCCGTAGGCGAGACGCCCGGCCGCGCTGCGCGGCGCGTGCAATCCCGCGACCAGCAGCACCAGCGCGAGCGCGGCGAACGCGATGCGCTGGAAGATGCACAGCGGGCAAGGCTGCAGGCCCCACTGGAACTGCGAGAAGATCGCGAAGCCGACCAGCGCCACGCAGACGGCGAAGCCGAGCAGGCATTGGCTGCGGAAGGACCAGCGGGAGATGTTCGGTGTCACCTGGGGTTGCCTGTGCCGGGATCCGGAGCGGTCACCATGGCCGCCACGGCGGGCGCCACGATAGCAAACAAAAACCCCGGCGCGGGCCGGGGTCCGTTTTCGTTCGCGGCTTGCGGCGCGAGGAGGCTCGCGCCTTACTGGGCCGCCTGCGGGCGATCGACCAGCTCGACGTAGGCCATCGGCGCGTTGTCGCCGTCGCGGAAGCCGCACTTGAGGATGCGCAGGTAGCCGCCCGGGCGCGACTGGTAGCGCGGGCCGAGCTCGACGAACAGCTTGCCGACCGCTTCCTTGTCGCGCAGGCGCGAGAACGCCAGGCGGCGGTTGGCGACGCCGTCGGTCTTGGACAGCGTGATCAGCGGTTCGGCGACGCGGCGCAGTTCCTTCGCCTTGGGCAGCGTGGTCTTGATCAGCTCGTGCTTGAACAGCGAGGCGGCCATGTTGGTGAACATGGCGTCGCGGTGCGCGCTGGTGCGGCTGAACTTGCGTCCGGATTTCTGGTGGCGCATGGTCTTGGTTCCTGGTTCTTATCGGTCCGTGCAACGCGGCCCCGACGGCCGCGCCGCATGTCTTATCCCAGCATGCCGTGGGCGGAAACGCCGGCCGGCGGCCAGTTCTCGAGCTTCATGCCGAGCGAGAGGCCGCGCTGCGCGAGCACTTCCTTGATCTCGGTGAGCGACTTCTTGCCCAGGTTCGGGGTCTTGAGCAGCTCGACCTCGGTCTTCTGGATCAGGTCGCCGATGTAGTAGATGCTCTCGGCCTTGAGGCAGTTGGCCGAGCGCACGGTCAGCTCGAGGTCGTCGATCGGGCGCAGCAGGATCGGGTCGACGCCGGCGGCCTGGGCCTTCGGCGCGCCGCGGTCGCGGTGGGTGAAGTCGCCGAACACGCTCAGCTGGTCGGTGAGGATGTCGGCGGCGGTGCGCACGGCTTCCTCGGCGTCGATCGTGCCGTTGGTCTCGATGTCGATGACCAGCTTGTCCAGGTCGGTGCGCTGCTCGACGCGGGCCGCCTCGACCTCGTAGGCGACGCGGCGGACCGGCGAGAACGAGGCGTCGAGCATCAGCCGGCCGATCGCGCGGGTTTCCTCGTCCGGGCGGCGACGCGAGGCCGCCGGCTGGTAGCCGAAGCCGCGCTCGATCTTCAGGCGCATGTTGATCGACGCATCCTTGGTCAGGTGGCAGATCACGTGGTCGCCGTTGAGGATCTCGACGTTGTGGTCGGTCTTGATGTCGGCGGCGGTGACGACGCCGGGGCCGGACTTGGCGAGCGTGAGCGTGGAGCTCTCGCCGGTGCCCATGCGGATGGCGACGTCCTTGAGGTTGAGCAGGACCTCGAGCACGTCCTCCTGCAGGCCCTCGATCGTGCTGTACTCGTGCAGCACGCCGTCGATCTCGACTTCGGTGATCGCGAAGCCGGGGATCGAGGACAGCAGCACGCGGCGCAGCGCGTTGCCGAGGGTGTGGCCGTAGCCGCGCTCCAGCGGTTCGATCACGACCTTCGCGCGGTTGCCGGCGAGGCGTTCGATCTGGGGACCACGCGGGCGCAAGACCTGGTTGGCGTTAGCCGTCATATGTGTAGCTTCTCCTGCAAATGCCCCGCTTCCGGAGGCGCGGGGCTTTGGCTTTTGGAGCCCCCTTGAGTCAAGGGGGCGGCCAATCCGCACCGCGGATTGGCCAGGGTTGTGGAGGTATTCCTTTCGGTCCCCGAAGTGGCGGATCCGTCAGGTCGCCACGTTCGTTACTTCGAATACAGCTCGACGATCAGCGCCTCGTTGATGTCGGCCGGCAGGTCGCCGCGGTCCGGCACCGCCTTGAACACGCCGCTGAACTTCTTGGAGTCGACCTCGACCCAGGAAGGCGACAGGTCCATGGTGGAGGCGACGTTCAGCGCTTCCTGCACGCGGAGCTGCTTCTGCGCGCGCTCGGACAGCGCGATCGCGTCGCCCGCCTTGACCTGGTAGGAAGGCAGGTTGACCGGCTTGCCGTTGACGGTGATGCCGCGGTGCGAGACCAGCTGGCGCGCGGCCGGGCGGGTCACGGCGAAGCCCATGCGGTAGACGACGTTGTCCAGGCGGGTTTCCAGCAGCTGCAGGAGGTTCTCGCCGGTGTTGCCCTTCTTGGTCGAGGCCTTCTTGTAGTAGTTGCGGAACTGGCGTTCCAGCAGGCCGTAGATGCGCTTGACCTTCTGCTTCTCGCGCAGCTGGGTGGCGTAGTCGGACAACTTGCCGCGGCGGGTGCCGGCGGCGCCGTGCTGGCCGGGCTTCTGCTCCAGCTTGCACTTGGAATCGAGCGCGCGCGTCGGGCTCTTGAGCGAAAGGTCGGCGCCTTCGCGACGGGCGAGCTTGCAGGTGGGACCGATATAACGAGCCATCTCTTCTCAGCTCCTCAGACGCGACGCTTCTTCGGCGGACGGCACCCGTTGTGCGGGATCGGCGTCACATCGATGATGTTGGTGATCTTGTAGCCGACGTTGTTGAGCGAACGCACGGCGGACTCGCGACCCGGGCCCGGGCCCTTGATGCGCACTTCCAGCGACTTGACGCCGTAGTCGAGCGCGGCCTTGCCGGCCTTCTCGGCGGCGACCTGGGCCGCGAACGGGGTCGACTTGCGCGAGCCGCGGAAGCCCGCGCCGCCCGAGGTCGCCCACGACAGCGCGTTGCCCTGGCGGTCGGTGATGGTGACGATGGTGTTGTTGAACGAGGCGTGCACGTGGGCGATGCCGTCGGTGACGACGCGCTTGATCTTCTTCTTGACTTTCGCGGCAGCTGGCTTGGCCATGTCGGTTCCTTACTTCTTGATGGCCTTGCGCGGGCCCTTGCGGGTCCGGGCATTGGTCCGGGTGCGCTGGCCGCGCAGCGGCAGGCCGCGGCGATGGCGCAGGCCGCGGTAGCAGGCCAGGTCCATCAGGCGCTTGATGGCGATGCCGACCTCGCGGCGGAGGTCACCCTCGACCACGTACTTGCCGACCTCGGCGCGCAGGCGCTCGACTTCCGGCTCGGACAGGTCGCGGATCTTGGTCGACGAATTGACGCCGGCCGCTTCGCAAAGCTTCTTCGAACGGGTACGGCCGATGCCGTAGATGCTCTGCAGCCCGACCCAGACGTGCTTCTGGGCAGGCAGGTTGACACCTGCAATACGCGCCATGCGCGGATCTCCAACTGGTTTGGCGGCCGGAAGGGAAATTCCGGCGGAGGGAACACGAAATTCTAACAGGGTCTCGGGTTGCTAGGAAGGGGGCGACGATCCGGGCCTGCCATTCCTGGCCCAGCCTCGCGGCTGGCGGATCGTCCGGACCGGCCCTCCTGGCCAGGCCCGCGGGGCCGGACAGCGCCCCGTCTCCTTCCGGCATGGGGAGTGTGCCCATGCTCCGGCAAACGGACCCGCGCTGGGCGCGACGCCTTGACCCGGCGTCCCGCCCGCCCCCCGCCACTCAAGCGTGGGGACCGGCACCGGCCCACCCGTGCGCGAGACCGCCGCCCGGGTTGCCCTTCGGCCCTCCCCGCGGGGAGGGGTATCGCCGCCGTCCTGGCGTGGCCCTGGTGGGCCGGTTTTCCTGCCATCCACCCGGTCCATGGGCGGGGCTTCGTGCCTTCCTCCGCACCGGAGGAGGGGCAGCGCGGCAGCGCCGCGCTAGCGCGCCCTGGCTCCCCCCTTGAGGTTCGCCTTCTTGAGCAGGCTCTCGTACTGGTGCGACATCAGGTGGGCCTGGATCTGGGCGATGAAGTCCATCACCACGACCACCACGATCAGCAGCGAGGTGCCGCCGAAGTAGAACGACGCGCCCAGGTCCCTGCGCATGAACTCCGGCAGCAGGCAGACCAGCACCATGTAGGCCGCGCCGGCGGCGGTCAGCCGCGTCAGCACCGCGTCGATGTAGTCCGCGGTCGCCTTGCCGGGGCGGATGCCCGGGATCAGCGCGCCCGACTTCTTGAGGTTGTCGGCGGTCTCCTGCGAGTTGAAGACCAGCGCGGTGTAGAAGAACGAGAAGCCGATGATCAGCGCCGCGAACAGGATCAGGTACAGCGGCTCGCCGGGCGAGAGCGCCTGGCTGATGCGCTGCAGGGTCAGCTTGAAGCCGCCCTCGCCCTGGCCGCCGAACCAGGTGGTGACCGTCGCCGGGAACATGATGATCGAGGACGCGAAGATCGCCGGGATCACGCCGGACATGTTGAGCTTGAGCGGCAGGAACGAGCTCTGGTTCATGTAGGCGCCGCGGCCGCCCTGGCGGCGCGCGTAGTTCACCGTGATCCGGCGCTGCCCGCTTTCGACGAACACCACGAAGAAGGTGAAGGCGAACACCACCAGCACGATCAGGATCAGCGAGATCGCGCTCAGGTCGCCGTTGCTGAAGGCCTCCAGCGTGGTCACCACCGCACCCGGCAGGCCGGCCACGATGCCGGCGAAGATGATCAGCGACACGCCGTTGCCGACGCCGCGCTCGGTCACCTGCTCGCCCAGCCACATCAGGAACATCGTGCCGGCGGTCAACGCCACCACCGCGGTCAGGGTGAAGCCCATGCCCGGGGTGTAGACGGCCTGGATGCCGTTGGTGGCGCCACCGCTCTGCAGCGCGGTGGCGATGCCGGCCGACTGGAAGATCGCCAGCGGGATCGCGCCGATGCGTGACCACTGGGTGATCCGGCGCCGGCCGGACTCGCCTTCCTTCTGGATCGCCTTCAGGCTGGGCATGATCTGCACCAGCAGCTGGACCACGATCGAGGCCGAGATGTACGGCACGACGTTGAGCGCGAACAGGCTGAAGCGCGAAAGCGCACCACCGGAGAACATGTTGAACATGTCCACGATGGTGCCCTTCTGCTGCTCCATCAGCGCCAGCATGGCCTGCGGGTTGACGCCCGGCACCGGGATGTAGGAGCCGACGCGGTACACCAGCAGCGCACCGAGCACGAACAGCAGGCGCTGGCGCAGTTCGGTGAACTTGCCGAGGCCGCCCATCGCGTTGCCGGTTCGTGCCATGCGCCGCTTACTCCTCGACCTTGCCGCCGGCGGCCTCGATGGCCGCACGGGCGCCGGCCGTCGCCAGCAGGCCCTTGAGCACGAGCTTCTTCGAGACCTCGCCCTTCTTCACGATCTTGGCCTGCTTGGCGGTCGCCGGGACCAGCTTGGCGGCACGCAGGGCGGCAAAATCGATGTTGCCCTCGAGCTTGTCGAGCTGGTACAGCATCACCTGCGCGGTGTCGCCCTTGGTCTTCGAGCGGAAGCCGATCTTCGGCAGGCGCATGTGCATCGGCATCTGGCCGCCTTCGAAGCCGGCCTTGATCTTGCCCTTGCCCGCGCGGGCGAACGAGCCCTTGTGGCCGCGGCCGGCGGTCTTGCCCAGGCCGGAACCGATGCCGCGACCGACGCGCTTGCGCTCCTGGCGGGCGCCGTCCGCGGGCTTGAGAGTATTCATGCGCATGTCTTATTCCTCCACACGGACGAGGTAGTGGACCTTGTTGATCAGGCCACGGACCTGCGGACTGTCCTTGAGTTCCCGGACGTCGTTGAGCTTGTTCAGGCCGAGCGCCTTCACCGACAGGCGGTGGCGCGCCTGCGAGCCGCGCATGCCCTTGACCAGGCGCACCTTGATGGTGCCGCCGCTGCTTTCCTTCTTAGCCATGCTGCAGGTCCTCCACCTTCTTGCCGCGCTTGGCCGCGATGCGGGCCGGCGAATGCATCTCGTTGAGGCCGCGGAGGGTGGCGCGCACCAGGTTGATCGGGTTGCGCGAGCCGGTGGCCTTGGCCAGCACGTTCTTCACGCCCACCGCCTCGAGCACCGCGCGCATCGCGCCGCCGGCGATCACGCCGGTACCTTCGGACGCGGGCTGCATGTACACCTTGGCGGCGCCGTGGCCGGACTTGACCGGGTGCCACAGGGTGCCGTTGTTGAGCTCGACGTTGGACATGCCCTTGCGGGCGTATTCCATCGACTTTTGGATCGCGACCGGCACTTCGCGCGCCTTGCCGTAGCCGAAGCCGACCCTGCCGTTGCCGTCACCGACCACCGTCAGCGCGGTGAAGGTGAACTGGCGACCGCCCTTGACGGTCTTGGAGACGCGGTTGACGGCGATGAGCTTCTCGATCATCCCGTCGTCGATTTCCTCGCGGTTGCGGTCGCGCCCGCGCGGTTCCCGTTCGTTTGCCATTGTCGTTTCCTGTATCGAAGAGGTGATGACGGCTGCTGCCGCTTATTGTTGGGATGTGGATCGGGCGTTCCGGCGCCGCGGGAACCCGCGACGCCGCCCGGCGCAACCCGCGCCGGCGGGACGACATGCGTGGGGCCGGGGCCCCGCGCATTCAAGCATCAGAACTGCAGGCCGCCTTCGCGGGCGGCGTCGGCCAGCGCCTTGATGCGGCCGTGGTAGCGGTAGCCCGAGCGGTCGAAGGCGACCTTCTCGATGCCGGCGGCCTTGGCCTTCTCGGCGATCTGGCGGCCGACCTTGGCGGCGGCCTCGGCGTTCTTGGCGCTCTTCAGGCCCTCGCGCACGTCGGCCTGGGTGGTGCTGGCCGCGGCCAGGACCTTCGAGCCGTCGGCGCTGAACAGCTGCGCGTAGACGTGCTGGCCGGTGCGCAGCACCGACAGGCGCGGCACGCCGAGTTCGCGGATGTGCGCGCGGGTCGACTTGGCGCGGCGCAGGCGGGCGTTCTTCTTGTCCATGGTGGTTCTCTCTGGAAGCGGATCGGCTGGAGCGAGGAGTGAGTGGAGAGGAGTGAGGAGTGAGGGAAAGCCGAGGCCAGGCCTTGCTCGCTTCTCTTCGCTCTACGCTCGCCCTTACGCCTTCTTGGCTTCCTTGCGGATGATGGTTTCGTTGGCGTACTTCACGCCCTTGCCCTTGTACGGCTCCGGCGGGCGGAAGCCGCGGATCTTGGCGGCGACTTCGCCGACGCGCTGCTTGTCGGCGCCGCTGACCACGATCTCGGTCTGGGTCGGGGTGACGATGGTGATGCCCTCCGGCGCCTTGAACAGCACCGGGTGCGAGAACCCCAGCGACAGGTTCAGGTCCTTGCCCTGCATCGCGGCGCGGTAGCCGACGCCGACCAGCTCGAGCTTGCGCTCGAAGCCCTCGGACACGCCCTGCACCATGTTGGCGAGGATCGCGCGCAGGGTGCCGGTGATGGCGATGCGCTCGGGGTCGTTGGTCGACAGCTGGGCCTGGCCGTTCTCGACCTTGACCTCGACGCCGGCCGGCTTGGCGATCGACAGCGTGCCCTTCGGGCCCTTGACGCCGATGGTTTCGGCCTGGATGTTGAGCTCGACGCCCTTCGGGAGGACGACCGGCTTCTTGGCAACTCGGGACATTTCGATTACTCCCTTAGGCCACGAAGCACAGGACTTCACCGCCGACGCCCTGCTGGCGCGCCTGCGCATCGGTCATGATGCCCTTGGAGGTGGAGATGATGGCGATGCCCAGGCCGTTGAGCACCTTGGGCAGCGCGTCCTTGCCGCGGTACTGGCGCAGGCCCGAGCGCGACACGCGCTGCAGGCGCTCGATCACCGGGCGGCCTTCGTAGTACTTGAGCTCGATCTCGAGCTCGGCCTTGGCGCCGTTCTCGGTCACGCGCGAACCGCCGATGTAGCCCTCGTCCTGCAGGACCTTGGCGATGGCCACCTTGGTCTTGGACGACGGCATCTTCACCGACGGCTTGCCGACGGCGGCCGCATTGCGGATGCGGACCAGCATGTCGGCGATGGGATCAGTCATGCTCATGGATGATTACCTTTGAGTGCACCGATATCCGTGTGGATAACGTGATTCGTGATTCGTGATTCGTGATTCGGAAAGGCCTTTCGCAGTTGCTCTTGCGAATCGCCAATCACGAATCACCAATCACGGCTTTACCAGGACGCCTTGCGCAGGCCCGGCACGTCGCCGCGCATGGTGGCTTCGCGCAGCTTGTTGCGGCCCAGGCCGAACTTGGCGTAGACGCCGCGCGGACGGCCGGTCAGGGCGCAGCGCGTGGTCTGGCGCGAGGGCGAGGAATCGCGCGGCAGCTTCTGCAGCTTGACCGCGGCTTCCATCTTTTCCTCGTAGCCGGCGTCCTGGCTGCTGATGATCTTCTTCAGCGCCTCGCGCTTGGCGGCGAACTTCTTCGCCAGCTTCTCGCGCTTGGTTTCGCGGTTGACCATGGAGGTCTTTGCCATTGTCGTGAATCCTCGTGATTCGTGATTCGTGATTCGTGATTGGAAAGAACGGGGATCGCGGCGGCATCTGCCTTTGCGAATCACCAATCACCAATCACCACTCACGGCCTTTCAATTGCGGAACGGGAAGCGGAACGCCTCGAGCAGGGCCTTGGCCTCGTCGTTGCTCTTGGCGGTCGTGGTGATCGCGATGTCCATGCCGCGCAGCGCGTCGACCTGGTCGAAGTCGATCTCCGGGAAGATGATCTGCTCCTTCACGCCCATGTTGTAGTTGCCGCGGCCGTCGAAGGAACGGCCGGACACGCCGCGGAAGTCGCGCACGCGCGGCAGCGAGACGTTGATCAGGCGGTCCAGGAACTCGTACATCTTCGCGCGGCGCAGCGTGACCTTGCAGCCGATCGGCCAGCCGTCGCGGATCTTGAACGAGGCCACCGAGACGCGCGACTTGGTGACCACCGGCTTCTGGCCGGCGATCTTGGCCATGTCGGCGACGGCGTTCTCGAGGATCTTCTTGTTGGTCGCGGCCTCGCCCACGCCCATGTTGAGCGTGATCTTGGACAGGCGCGGCACCTGCATCGGGTTGGTGTAGCCGAACTTCTCCATCAGCTTCGGCACCACTTCTTCCTTGTAGAACTTTTCCAGACGGGTCGTCATTTCTGCATTCCTCAGGCGTCGATCGCCTCACCGCTCGAGCGGAACACGCGCAGCCGGCGTCCATCCTCGAGCACCTTGGTACCGATGCGTCCGCCCTTGCCGGTGGCAGGGTTGAACAGCATCACGTTCGACGCGTGGATCGGAGCTTCGCGCTCGATCACGCCGCCGGGCTGGTTGACCTGCGGGTTCGGCTTGGTGTGGCGCTTGACGATGTTGACGTTCGACACGACGACCTTGTCGCCGATGACGCGCACCACGTCGCCCTGCTTGCCCTTGTCCTTGCCCGCGGTGACGATCACGCGGTCACCCTTCTTGATTCGATTCACGTCGTTCTCTCCTCGACCTGGGGCGGATGCCGCCTCGCCCGGCCTTTGCTTGTCTATGCCGCTCAGAGCACTTCGGGTGCGAGCGAGACGATCTTCATGAACTTTTCGGAGCGCAGCTCACGGGTCACGGGCCCGAAGATGCGCGTGCCGATCGGCTCGTGCTTGTTGTTCAGCAGCACCGCGGCGTTGCCGTCGAAGCGGATCAGCGACCCGTCGGCACGGCGCACGCCCTTGCGGGTGCGCACCACGACCGCGTCGTAGACCTCGCCCTTCTTGACCTTGCCGCGCGGGATGGCGTCCTTGATGGACACCTTGATGATGTCGCCGATGCCGGCGTAACGGCGCTTGGAGCCGCCGAGCACCTTGATGCACATCACTTCCTTGGCACCGGAGTTGTCGGCCACGTCGAGGTGGCTCTGCATCTGGATCATGGTTCAGCCTCCTCTTATTCGGCCGCGCGGGCGATGATTTCGACGACGCGCCAGTTCTTGGTCTTCGACATCGGCGCGATCTCGGCCACGCGGACCACGTCGCCCTCGTTGCAGGCGTTGTCGGCGTCGTGGGCGTGCAGCTTGGTCGAGCGGCGGATGTACTTGCCGTACAGCGCGTGCTTGACCTGGCGCTCGACGAGCACCGTCACCGTCTTGTCCATCTTGTTGCTGACCACGCGGCCTTCGACCGTGTGCTGCTTTTTATCAGTGTTGTTCATGGTCGTCGGATCCTTACTGCTTCGTGCCGAGCAGCGTGTTGACGCGGGCGATCTCGCGGCGCACGCGGCGCACGTCGTGGGTCTTGGCGAGCTGGCCGGTGGCCTTCTGCATGCGCAGCGAGAACTGCTCCTTCTGCAGGTCGAGCAGGTGGGCCTTGAGGTCGTCGGCCGACTTCCCGCGGAGTTCCTTGATGTTCATCAGCGCACCGTCCGGGACACGAAAGTGGTGGTGACCGAGAGCTTGGCGGCGGCCAGGCGGAACGCCTCGCGCGCGGTGGCTTCGTCGACGCCCTCGATCTCGTAGATCATGCGGCCGGGCTGGATCTGCGCGACCCAGAACTCCACGCCGCCCTTGCCCGAGCCCATTCGCACTTCGATCGGCTTCTTGGTGATCGGCTTGTCGGGGAACACGCGGATCCACATCTTGCCGCCGCGCTTGACGTAGCGGCTGATCGAGCGGCGCGCCGCCTCGATCTGGCGCGCGGTCAGCTGGCCGGTCTGGGTGGCCTTCAGGCCGTACTCGCCGAAGCTCACGGCATTGCCGTTCCACGAAAGGCCCTCGTTGCGGCCCTTGTGCATCTTGCGGTACTTGGTTCGCTTGGGTTGCAGCATGATCAGTCCCTCGCCTCGCGCTCGCGGCGCGGCCCACGCGGACGGTCCGCCCTGTCGCCGCGATCGCCACGATCACCGCGCGGGCTGTCGTCCTGCTTCTCCTGGCCGACCTGGGAGAAATCGAAGATCTCGCCCTTGTAGATCCAGGTCTTGATGCCGATGATCCCGTAGGTCGTCTTGGCCTCGGCGAAGCCGTAGTCGACGTCGGCGCGCAGCGTGTGCAGCGGCACGCGACCCTCGCGGTACCACTCCGAACGCGCGATCTCGGCGCCGTTCAGGCGGCCGGCGACGTTGACCTTGATGCCCAGCGCGCCCAGGCGCATCGCGTTGCCGACGGCGCGCTTCATCGCGCGGCGGAACATGATGCGGCGCTCGAGCTGCTGCGCGATCGACTCGGCGACCAGCTGCGCGTCGAGCTCGGGCTTGCGCACCTCGGTGACGTTGATGTGCGCCGGGACGCCCATCAGGTCGGACACTTCCTTGCGCAGCTTCTCGATGTCCTCGCCGCGCTTGCCGATCACCACGCCCGGGCGGGCGGTGTGGATGGTGACGCGGGCGGTCTTGGCCGGGCGCTCGATGGTGATGCGGCTGATGCCGGCCGCGGCCAGCTTCTTGCGCAGCATCTCGCGGACCTTGAGGTCGGCGGCGAGGTAACCGGCGTATTCCTTCTTGCCGGCGAACCACTTCGAGTTCCAGTCCTTGGCGATGCCCAGGCGGATGCCGGTGGGGTGAACTTTGTGACCCATATGCTTACTTCCCCTCGCCGACGACGACGGTGATGTGGCTGGTGCGCTTGAGGATGCGGGTGCCGCGTCCCTTGGCGCGCGCCATGAAGCGCTTCAGCGTCGGGCCCTCGTCGACCATGATGGTCTTGACCTTGAGCTCGTCGATGTCGGCGCCCTGGTTGTTCTCGGCGTTGGCGATCGCCGACTCCACCACCTTCTTGATCAGGTGGGCGGCCTTCTTGTCCGAGAACTTCAGCAGGTTGACCGCGCGCTCGGCGGTCAGGCCGCGGACCTGGTCGGCGACCAGGCGGGCCTTCTGCGGGGAGATGCGCGCGGTGCGCAGGATTGCCTTGGCTTCCATGGTCATCTCCTTACTTCCCGGCCTTCTTGTCGCCGCCGTGGCCCTTGAAGGTGCGGGTCATGGAGAACTCGCCCAGCTTGTGGCCGACCATGTTCTCGTTGACCAGCACCGGGACGTGGTTCTTGCCGTTGTGCACGGCGATGGTGAAGCCCACCATTTCCGGCAGGATCATCGAACGGCGCGACCAGGTCTTGATCGGGCGCTTGGTGTTGCCCGCGGCCTCCACCTTCTTGATCAGGTGGTGGTCGACGAACGGGCCCTTCTTCAGTGAACGTGCCATGGTCTATCAGCTCCTGCGGTCGCGCACGATGAACTGCTGCGTCCGCTTGTTCTTGCGGGTCTTGTAGCCCTTGGTCGGAACGCCCCACGGCGTGACCGGGTGCGGGTTGCCCTGGCCGGCCTTGGCCTCGCCGCCGCCGTGCGGGTGGTCGACCGGGTTCATGGCCGCGCCGCGGACGGTCGGCTTGATGCCGCGCCAGCGCTTGGCGCCGGCCTTGCCCAGCTTCTCGAGGTTGTGCTCGACGTTGCCGACCTCGCCGATGGTGGCGCGGCACTCGGCCGGCACCTTGCGCATCTCGCCCGAACGCAGGCGGATCAGCGCGTAGACGCCCTCGCGGGCGACCAGCTGCACGCCGGCGCCGGCGGCGCGGGCGATCTGCGCGCCCTTGCCCGGCTTCATCTCGATGCAATGCACGGTGGAGCCGACCGGGATGTTGCGCAGCGGCAGCGTGTTGCCGGTCTTGATCGGCGCATCGTTGCCCGCGATCACCTGGTCGCCCGCCTTGAGGCCCTTTGGCGCGATGATGTAGCGGCGCTCGCCGTCGACGTAGCACAGCAGCGCGATGTGCGCGGTGCGGTTGGGGTCGTACTCGATCCGCTCCACGCGCGCGGGGATGCCTTCCTTGTCGCGCTTGAAGTCGATGATGCGGTAGTGCTGCTTGTGGCCACCGCCGATGTGGCGGGTGGTGATGCGACCGTGGTGGTTGCGGCCACCGGTCTTGCCCTGCTTCTCGAGCAGCGCCGCGTGCGGCGCGCCCTTGTGCAGGTCCGGGGTGACCACGCGCACCGCGCTGCGGCGGCCGGCGGAAGTGGGTTTGAAGGTCATCAATGGCATCGGTCCGTCCTCAGGCCTTGGCCGTCATCACGTCGATCGACTGGCCGTCGGCCAGCGTCACGTACGCCTTGCGCCAGTCGCCGCGGCTGCCCTGGCGGTTGCGGAAGGCCTTGTTCTTGCCCTTCACGTTCACCACGTTGACCGCCTCGACCTTGACGTCGAAAAGCTGCTCGACGGCCGACTTGATGTCGGCCTTGGTCGCGGTCTTGGCGACCTCGAACGCGTACTGGTTGGAAACTTCCTGCTGGCGCGCGGTCTTTTCGGACACGCGCGGCGCACGGATCACGCTGTAGAGATTGGCGCTCATGCCAGCCACTCCTCGATCTTCTTCACCGCGTCGCTGGTGACCAGGACGCTGTCGGCGCCGACCAGCGCGACCGGGTCCAGGCCCTGCACGTCGCGGACCTCGACGTACGGCAGGTTGCGGGCGGACAGGTACAGGTGCTCGGAGGCCTCTTCGGTCACGATCAGCGGGCGCTTGCCGAGGTCGAAGTCCTTGAGCCTGGCGACCAGGCCCTTGGTCTTCGTGGCCTCGACGTCGAACGCGTCGACGACCTTCAGGCGGCCCTGGCGGTTGAGCTCGGACAGGATCGCCGAGATCGCCGCGCGGTACATCTTGCGGTTGACCTTCTGCTCGAAGCTGCGCGGCTTGGCCGCGAAGGTCACGCCGCCGCCGACGAAGATCGGCGCGGTCAGCGCGCCGTGGCGGGCGCCGCCGCCCTTCTGGCGCTTCGACTTCTTGGTGGTGCCGTTGACTTCCGAGCGCGTCTTCTGCGCCTTGGTGCCGGCGCGGCCCGCGTTGCGGTAGGCCACGACGACCTGGTGGACCAGGTCCTGGCTGAACTCACGGCCGAACACCGCGTCGGACACCGAGAGCTTCTGGCTACTGTTGCTGATGGCGAGTTCCATCGTCGTCTCTCCTTATGCCTTGCTCGAGGGACGCACGATGACGTCGCCGCCCGGCGCGCCGGGCACGGCGCCCTTGATCGCGATCAGGCCGCGCTCGGCGTCGACGCGCACCACTTCCAGGCGCTGCGTGCTCTGGCGCACGGCGCCCATGTGGCCGGACATCTTCTTGCCCGGGAACACGCGGCCCGGCGTCTGGCGCTGGCCGATCGAACCCGGGGCGCGGTGCGACAGCGAGTTGCCGTGCGTCGCGTCGCCCATCTTGAAGTTCCAGCGCTTGATCGTGCCCTGGAAGCCCTTGCCCTTGGTCACGCCCTCGACGTCGACGATCTGGCCGACCTCGAAGATGTCGGCCTTGATCTCGCCGCCGACCTCGAAGCCGGCGATGGCGTCGTCCGCCACGCGCAGCTCCCACAGGCCGCGGCCGGCCTCGACCTTGGCCTTGGCCAGGTGGCCGGCCTCGGGCTTGTTCAGCAGCGACGCGCGCTTGGCGCCGACGGTGACCTGCACGGCGCTGTAGCCGTCGGTCTCGGGGGTCTTCACCTGGGTGATGCGGTTCGGGGTGGCCTCGATCAGGGTCACCGGCACCGAACGGCCGTCCTCGGTGAAGATGCGGCTCATGCCGGCCTTGCGGCCGACGATGCCCAACGAATATTTCTTCGCGGTCATGGTGGCGTGCCTCAGGTCAGCTTGATCTGGACGTCGACGCCCGCCGCGAGCTCGAGCTTCATCAGCGCGTCCACGGTCTTGTCGTTGGGGTCGACGATGTCGAGCACGCGCTTGTGCGTGCGGGTTTCGTACTGGTCGCGCGCGTCCTTGTCGACGTGCGGCGACACCAGCACGGTGTAGCGTTCGATCTTGGTGGGCAGCGGGATCGGGCCGCGCACCTGCGCACCGGTCCGCTTGGCCGTTTCGACGATCTCGCTGGCCGAACGGTCGATCAGACGATGATCGAACGCCTTGAGCCGGATCCGGATCTTTTGGTCCGCCATGACGGAGATTCCTTCGTTGAAAGAGCGACAGGTCCTGCGGCTGGGTGCGCAAAACCCCGTGGAAACAGTGACTTGCCGGAACAGGTGAAGCCGAACGCCCCGGCAGTATCCTGACGAAAAACTAGGCGGCCCGGTCACCCGGGCCGCCCAGACGGAAAAGTATAGGGCGCGTTAACAGGCCCCGTCAACAGCTTTCGCTGCCCCGGGACCTGCCGTGCGACCTTCTTCCCTGTCCGGCGAATACGAGGCCCGTCCTGGACCTCCTTTCGCTGTCATCGGATTCGCCGACCCAAGCGGCGAATCCGGCTATTTTGACACGTTTTGCGTGGTTTTGGGCCCGAAGGCCCGATTCCGGGGGCGTCGCCCGCCTTTGGCGGGGATGGTGCCCTGGCGTCCGTGGATCCCCGCTTTCGCGGGATGACGCGCTGGCAAAGGCGGCTGCGCTAAGCGCAGCCGCGCCAGTGCGTCACTTGAGGATCTTCGCCACCACCCCGGCGCCCACCGTCCGGCCGCCCTCGCGGATCGCGAACCGCAGGCCCTC
>JAYRKR010000064.1:0-20067 GCA_041905645.1 Luteimonas sp. | reverse complement strand
GCCCCCGGGGGGGGCGGGGGTGGGCCCCCGTCCCGCCGCCCCCCCAAGACGGGCAATCCGGTCCTCAGGCCAGGCCGTATTCGCGCAGCTTGCGCCGCAGCGTCGCGCGGTGGATGCCGAGCATGGACGCGGCGCGGCTCTGGTTGCCGTCGCAGTGGTTGAGCACTTCGACGAACAGCGGGATCTCGAGTTCGCGCAGCGCGATCTCGTAGAGGTTGTTGGCCTCGCAGCCGTCGAGGTCGCCGATGTAGCGTCGCACCGAGTTGGCGACATGCTCGCGCAGCGGCGGGCGGGCGCCGCTGCGGTTCGCGTTGTCGGTGCGGTCGGCGTTCAACGGGCTCCCCGGTGATCCAAGCCCGGCGCGTGCGACGGGGGTTGGGAGTCTAGCGCGCCGCCGCCGCCGCCGCCAATGCGACGGTGCGGCCCGGCCCGGTCGCGATCGGCCGCCGCTGCGCGGGACCTTTCCGGGCGATCCGCACAGGAGCCATTGCGCAATGGATGGCCTCAATGCAGCTCGAAGTCGAATGCCACGCTGCGCCGAACCGGTTCCGTGATGTCCATCGCGATCGAGGCGCTCTGGCCGCTTCGCAGCTCCGGCTGCGCAGGGGCCGCGCCGAGGTAGTCGCGCGGGCCGAAGTCGCGCGTGGCGACGGGGTGCCCGTCGACGTCGGACAGGGTCAGCCGCAGGCGCGGCCACGGCTGCGGCCAGCGCGCGTCGTTGCGGAACGTCGCGGTGACGCGCAGCGCGCCCGGCGTCGAGGGATGCGGCCGCACGTCGCGCGCGAGCACGGCGAACGCGGCCGGTTCGCGCCAGGGTGGCACGCTGCAGCCGAACGCGCCGCACAGGGTCGCGACCAGCGGACGCCAGCGCGCGTCCGCGGCCAGGCGGGCGCGGTCGGCGAGCAGCAGCTGCAGCACCAGGACGAGCGCCAGCGCAAGCGCCACCACCGAGATCTTCCAATCGAAGCCGGCCCGGCCCCGGCCTGCGCGCCTGCGCGCGAAGCTGGGCAGCGATCCGGCGGCGGGCGGCGATGGCGCCGCCGTGTTCGTGGCGCCTGCCGCGGGTGCCGGTGCGGCCGCAGCAGGCGTCGCGGGCGCGGCCGGTGCATCGTCGTCGCCGACGGGAAGCGACGCAGGGGCAGTGGCCGCCTGCGGCGCGGGATCCTGCTCGGCCCGCGGGAGCGGGCGCGGTTCCCCGGCTGGAGGGCGTCCGGGCGCACCGGCAGCGGGCGCGGGCTTGAGCAGGACCGCGATCGGCGCGATCCCGGCCGGCACTGGCGGCGCGGAGATCGCGGCGGGATCGGGGGCGACGATGCGGTGGATCTGCGAGGAGAGCTCCGAGGCCGGCGGCGCGGCTCCGGTGGCGGGGATCGCGGCCGCGTCCGGTGCGGGCATGTCGAGCAGGACCCCGGGAGCGGGCGCCGGCGTCGCGCCGCGCCCCTGCGGTGCCGGCGACGGTGCCTCGGCTGCAGCGCCGCGCAGTTTCGCCGCGCAGCGCGGGCACTGCTCCGGCGGCAGGTCGGTGGCCGGATCGGTGGCGACCAGCGCCTTGCAGTGGGGGCAGTTGATGAACATGGCGCTATTCAATCATGGGCGGGCCCGGCATGAGGTGCGGCCGGTGGCGCTGCCGCAGCGGTTCGTGACGGTGGTGCGGGCATGGCGAAAGGCCGCATCGCGGCAAGCCCGGGCGATCCCGTGGATCGGGCTCCGCCTCGGCGCGCGCCGGGGCATGGAGTGCAGCCATCCGTTCGGGCATCGAATGCCCGCCGCGGCCTGCCGCAGGCGCGTACTGCGGCGCGTGGAGGCGGAGTCCGCGCCTACGGACGGCGCACGCCGTCGATGCGCACCCAGTCGCCCTCGACCGCCACGCGCAGGTCGTCGAACCATTCGCCGTAGCGCAGCAGCAGCGGCGCCTGCTGGCCGTCGAGGATGCCCGACAGCGCGATCCGTCCGCCCGGCGCGACGCGCGCGGCGAGGACATCGGCCAGCGCGTCGAGCGCGGAGGCGAGGATGTTGGCCACCACCACCGGATACGTCGCGGCCGGCTCGTCGGCGGGCGCGAACGCCGCCAGCGCCTCGCCGACCCCGTTGCGCTGCGCATTGTCGCGCGTGGCCAGCAGCGCCTGCGGGTCGTTGTCGACGCCGACCGCGCGCGCGGCGCCGAGCTTGAGCGCGGCCAGCGCGAGGATGCCGCTGCCGCAGCCGAAATCCAGCACCTCGCGGTCCTGCAGTTCGCCGTCGGCGGCCAGCGCGTCGAGCCACTGCAGGCACAGCGACGTGGTCGGATGGGTGCCGGAGCCGAAGGCGAGGCCGGGATCGAGCCGTACCACCGCCGCGTCGGCCGCCGCGGCTTCGGCCGGCAGCGCGTGGTTCCAGGGCACGATCCAGGTGCGCGCGCCGAAGCGCAGCGGCGCGTACTGATCCATCCACGCGCGCTCCCAGTCCTGGTCCTCGATGTTGCGGAAGCCCGCGCGCGTCCAGTCCAGCGCCGGGTCGAACGCCTCCAGCGCCGCGAGCAGGGCCAGCGCATCGGCGTCGTGCGGGAACAGCGCGGCCAGCGCCATCTCGTCCCACAGCGGCGTCTCGCCGACACCGGGCTCGAAGATCGCCTGCTCGTCGGGCGCGTCCAGGTGCGCGTCCTGCATCGTCACCGCCAGCGCGCCGACGTCCTCCAGCGCGCGCTCGTAGCGCGCCTGTTCGGCTTCGCGGCAGCGCAGGGTGAGTTCGAGGAAAGGCATGGCGTAGCCGTGGCGGACGGGCGGCCACGATAGCCAATGCGCGGGGCAACGGCCAGCGCGGTCCGCCGCCCGCGATGCGCGTCCGCGCCGGCGCGGTTTCAGGCCGCAGCCGGCATCGACGGGCCGTGCTCGCGCTCACGCACCACTTCGGCCACGCGGATGCGCCAGCGGCGGAACAGCTCCGCGTTGCCGCGGGCCTGCGCCGCCATGTGCGGGGGATGCGCGCGCCAGGCCGCGATCGCCGCTTCGTCGCGCCACAGCGACAGCGACAGCAGCCGGTCCGGGTCGGCGACGCTCTGGTAGCGTTCGATCGAGAGGAAGCCGTCGACCTGGCGCAGGTCTTCCGCCAGCTTCGCGGCGATGGCGAAGTATTCGTCGCGGCCGGCCGGGTGCGGCTCGACCTCGAAGATCACGGCGATCATGCGGTGCCTCCTTCGCGCAGGAACGACAGCGTTTCCGCCCACAGCGCGCGGCGCTGCGGCTGCAGGTGCAGCCAGTGGTTGCCGCCGGCGACCTTGACGTCGCGCCTGTCGGCGGCGTGGGTGAGCGCGGCGAACAGGCGCCCGGCGTCGGCGTCGGTGGTGACGTGGTCCCATTCGCCGCGCACGATCAGCGTGGGCTGGCGGACGCGGCCGTCGTCGACCAGCGATGCGCCGGCTCACAGCGCGTCGATGTCGGCGCCGGGGCCGTTGGGCACCTTCGCCGACCGCGGCGCGCGCGAGCGCGAGGTGGGGTCGCTGTCGAGGTAGGTCGCGCACCAGCGCTCCAGCTCGGCATCGTCCACCGGCGTGGGCAGGGCGTCGGGCATGCCGGTGCGCTGGCGCGGGCGCTGCTGCGCGGCGGTCACCAGCGTCCAGGCAGGTTCCCGCGCGGGCGCGGCGGCAGGCCTGCCGTCGCGCTGCACCACCGGCCCGAACAGGACGAGGCGCGAGACCAGGTCCGGGCGCGCGATCGCCGCCAGCCGCGCCGGCAGCGTGCCCCAGGAATGCGCGACGACGTGGATCGGCGCATCGGGACGCTGCTCGCGGATGTGCCGCAGCACGGTGGCGACCTGGTCGGCCGCCGCCGCGCCGCGGCCGTAGGGGGGCGCGGCGTCCGCGTCGCGCTCGAAGGCCGCCGGCCGGTCCGAGTCGCCGTAGCCGGCGAAGTCGAACGCCCAAGCGTCCATGCCCGCGCGCTGCAGCTGGTCCAGCCACGACGCCCCGTCCATGCGCCAGCCGACCGACAGCGCGGCCGGGAACGTGGCGCCGTGCACGTACAGCACCGCCGGGCCGGGCGCGGGCTGGCGGACGAGGCCGAGCCGCAGGGTTTCGCCGTCCCGCGTCCACGGCACGCGTTGCCGCTCGGCGGCGGCGTGCGCGGGTGCGGAGGCGGTGGCCGTGGCCGCCAGGGCCTGGCCCGCCAGGCCGAGCGCGGAAAGCTTCATCAATTCGCGCCGGTTCATCGTCACCGGTCCGGGGAAGGGACCGCCATGCTGCGCTTGCGCCGGCAAGGATGTTTCGTCCATCATCGAAGCATGGACGCAGGCCCTTCACTGGCCCGGATCGCCGCGCTGATCGGCGATCCCGCGCGCGCGCTGATGCTGGCCGCGCTGATGGACGGCCGCAGCCGCACCGCGGGCGAGCTTGCGCAGGCCGGCGGCGTCACCCCGCAGACCGCGAGCGCGCACCTGGGCAAGCTGGTCGAGGCCGGCCTGCTGGCGATCGAGAAGCAGGGCCGGCACCGCTACCACCGGCTCGCCTCGGCCGACGTCTCGCACGTGCTCGAGGCGCTGATGACGGTGTCGGCCGCGGCGCCGGAGGCGAGGTCGCTCGGACCGCGCGACCTCGCCCTGCGCCATGCGCGCACCTGCTACGACCACCTCGCCGGCGAGCTCGCGGTGCGGCTGGCCGACGGATGGATCGCGAACGGCTGGATCCGCCGTGCCGGCGAGGCCTGGACGCTCACTGCCGGCGGCGTGCGCGGACTGGGGGTGCTGGGCATCGAGCCGCCCGACGCCGCGCTGCGCCGCCCCGCGGTGCGCCCCTGCCTGGACTGGAGCGAGCGCCGCCCGCACATCGGCGGCCAGCTCGGTGCGCGCCTGCTGGAGGCGATGCTCGCCCGCGGCTGGGTCCGCCGCCGCCGCGGCTCGCGCGCGCTGCTGGTCAGCGACGAGGGCGAGCGCGCGCTGCGCCGCTGGAGCGCGAAGCGCTAGGCGCCGCGTCTTCGGCCGCGCATGCAGCGGCATCGGCGAATGTCGCGAGCCACCCTGCGTAAGCTTGAAGCACGGCGCCTCTGGCATCCATTCGCCACGCATAGGTCGTCATTCCCGCGAACGCGGGGATCCACGGGGATCCCCGTGGCGATGTCTGCGAAAGCAACGTCCCTGGATCCCCGCCTTCGCGGGGATGACGATGGGGAAAGGGAGGACGGTCGGGAAACGGGGACGGTCAGGAAACGGGGACAGCGGCGAGGCAGGGGATGCATCGGCTCAGCCGATCGACAGCGCCTTGTCCTTGCGCTCGGCCAGGCGCTTCTCGAGGTAGTGGATGTTCTGCCCGCCCTGGGCGAAGCCGCCGTCGGCGAGGATGCGCTGCTGCAGCGGGATGTTGGTCTTGATGCCGTCGACGACCATCTCCGAGAGCGCCACGCGCATGCGGGCGATGGCCTGCTCGCGGTCGGCGCCGTGCACGATCAGCTTGCCGATCATCGAATCGTAGTTGGGCGGCACGCGGTAGCCCTCGTACACGTGCGAATCCACCCGCACGCCGGGTCCGCCGGGGGCGTGGAAATGCTGGACCAGCCCGGGCGAGGGCATGAACGTGTCCGGGTCCTCGGCGTTGATGCGGCACTCGATCGCGTGGCCGCGCAGCACCACGTCGTCCTGCCTGATCGAGAGCTTGCGCCCGGCGGCGATCATCAGCTGCTCGCGCACCAGGTCGATGCCGGTGACCATCTCGGTGACCGGGTGCTCGACCTGGACGCGGGTGTTCATCTCGATGAAGTAGAAGCGGCCGTTCTCGTACAGGAACTCGAACGTGCCGGCGCCGCGGTAGCCGATGCGGATGCAGGCTTCCACGCAGACCTTGCCGATCTCGGCGCGCTGCTCCGGCGTGATCCCGGGCGCGGGCGCCTCCTCCACCACCTTCTGGTGCCGGCGCTGCATCGAGCAGTCGCGCTCGCCCAGGTGGATGGCGTTGCCCTGGCCGTCGGCCAGCACCTGGATCTCGACGTGGCGCGGGTTCTCGAGGAATTTCTCCATGTACACCATGTCGTTGCCGAACGCGGCCTTGGCCTCGGACTTGGTGGTGGAGATGGCGTTGGCCAGCGCCGCCTCGGTGTGCACCACGCGCATGCCGCGGCCGCCGCCGCCGCCGGCGGCCTTGACGATGACCGGGTAGCCGATCTCGCGCGCGATCGCCAGGTTGGCGTCGCTGTCGTCGCCCAGCGGGCCGCCGCTGCCGGGCACGCAGGGCACGCCCGCGGCCTTCATTGCCCGGATCGCCTCGACCTTGTCGCCCATCAGGCGGATGGTGTCGGCCTTGGGCCCGATGAAGACGAAGCCGGACTGCTCCACGCGCTCGGCGAAGTCGGCGTTCTCGCTCAGGAAGCCGTAGCCGGGGTGGATCGCCTGCGCGTCGGTGACCTCGGCCGCGGCGATGATCGAGGCCATGTTGAGGTAGCTCTCGCTCGACGGCGCCGGGCCGATGCAGACCGACTCGTCGGCCATCGCCACGTGCTTGAGGTTGCGGTCGACGGTGGAATGCACCGCGACCGTGCGGATGCCCAGGGCGTGGCAGGCGCGCAGGATGCGCAGCGCGATCTCGCCTCGGTTGGCGATTACTACCTTGTCAAGCATGGGAAGGCCGTGATTGGTGATTGGTGATTGGTGATTAGTGATTCGTAGAAAGCGGCTTCCTCGCGTATTGCTCGGGGCGCGGCCTCCAGCGATCTGATCAGTGCATTGAGGCGGGCAAACGTGCGGTCCAGCACTTGCCGGAGTTCCGGCACGGGATTCGCGAACCCGAGCCGGCGTGCGATTTCCAGCTGGGTGTCCAGCTCCGAGAGAGAACCCCGGGCGATCACGCAGAACCGGAGCAGTTCTGCTTGGGTCTTGCGCGCTGCGCCCTCGGCGATGTTGGAAGGAACACTGACGGCGGCCCGCCGGATCTGCGATGTGATGCCGAATCGCTCCTCGCCGGGAAAGGCCGCCGAATGGGCATAGACCAGGACCACCAGATCCATGGCGTCGCGCCACACGTCGAGGCGCTGGTGAGGCCGCTCTTTCGAATCACCAATCACAAATCACCAATCGCGGCCGTCAGCCGATCACGAACAGCGGCTGGTCGAACTCCACCGGCTGCCCGCTCTCGCACTGGATCGCGAGCACGGTGCCGGAGACGTCGGCCTCGATCGGGTTGAACATCTTCATCGCCTCGATGATGCCCAGCGTGTCGCCGGCCTTGACCGCCTGGCCGACGCTGACGAAGGCGGGCTTGTCGGGCGCGGGGGAGGCGTAGAAGGTGCCGACCATCGGCGCGCGCACGACGTGGCCCTCGGGCAGGGCCGGGCCGCCCTCGGCCGGGCGGCCGCCGGTCGCGGCGTCGACCGGGGACTGCATCGGCATCGCCGGCATGGCCGGGCGCGCGTGCTCGGCGTAGACGGGCGCCGGCGCGTAGGCCACCGGCGCGGCGCCGGCCGGGGTGCGGGCCAGGCGCACCGATTCCTCGCCTTCCTTGATCTCGATTTCGGCGAGGTTGGATTCCTCGAGCAGGTCGATGAGTTTCTTGATCTTGCGCAGGTCCATGAAGGCCTCTCGTGGTGGTCGTGGCGCGCCGGCGGGGCGGCGGGCGGGTTCGTGGCGCCGGGTCGCGTCAGCGGCCGCGGCGCGGGGCGTGGTGGCCGCTCACGGCGCGCGCCCCTCCAGGTGGCGGCTCGCCGCGATCAGCGCCAGCCCGTAGCCGAGCGCGCCGAAGCCGCAGACCACGCCCACGGCCAGGTCGCTGAAATAGCTCTGGCGGCGGAAGGGCTCGCGCGCATGCGGGTTGGACAGGTGGACCTCGATGAACGGGATGGCGACCGCGGCCAGCGCGTCGCGCAGGGCCACCGAGGTATGGGTGAAGCCGGCCGGGTTGATGAGGATGAAGTCGGTGCCGTCGTCGCGGGCGGCCTGGACGCGTTCGACCAGGGCGTGCTCGGCGTTGGACTGGAAGCTGGACAGCTCGAGGCCCTTCTCCAGCGCCCGCGCCTGCAGGTCGGCGTCGATCTCCTCCAGCGTCGTGCGGCCGTAGACCTCCGGCTCGCGGGTGCCGAGCAGGTTGAGGTTGGGACCGTGCAGGACCAGCAGCTTGGCCATGGCGACGCGGGGCGAGGGGCGGGGTAAAGGAGCCGCCAGTCTGCGCGAAGCGGTGGATGCTGTCCAGATCGCCGAAGTTTGGGGATTTAAGCGATTGTTTGAGTTGCGACTCTAGTCGCCGTAGGAGCGCCCCATGGGCGCGATTGCGTTTCGCGGGGAAGGCGATCGCGCCCCAGGGGCGCTCCTACGGGGGTCAGGGCCGGGCCCAGCCGTCGATCTCGCCGTGGGCGAACGGCCCGATGCGCTGCTTGATCACCGTACCGTCGGCCGCCAGCAGCACCGAGTACGGCAGCACGCCCTTGGGATTGCCCAGCCGGACGCCGGCATCGGCCGGGCCGGCGGCGTCGACCAGGATCGGGTAGTCGACCGGCACGCGCCGGAGAAAGTCCCGCACCGCCGCCTCGTCATCCAGGGCGATGCCGACCACTTGCGTGCCGTTCGCGCCCTGCGCGGCGTGGAATCGCTGCAGCTCCGGCATCTCCTCCACGCACGGCCCGCACCAGCTGGCCCAGACGTTGACCAGCACCGGCCGGCCGGCCCACGCGGCGGGGACCGCGACCGGCCTGCCGTCCAGGCCGGGCACGGTGAAGGCCGGCACCCGCTGCCCGCGCTCGGCCACCGTCACGCCGGCCGGCGGCTCGGGCGCGCTGGCCCGGTAGGCTTCCTGCACCACCCGCTGGCCGGCCTCGGTGCCCAGCAGCGGGCCGGGCCCGTTGAGCGCGAGGCTGGCAACGACGCCCAGAGCGCCGGCGGCCAGCGCCACCAGCACGACCTTGGCACCCGTGCCCATCACGGCGCGCCGGCCGCGCGGCGCAGCCGCTCGACGAAGGGCGTCGCCTTCTCGAATCCCACCAGCCGCAGGCCGCGGCGCTCGTCCGCCGAGCCGTGGAAGAACAGCGTCGCCGGCGGGCCGACGATGCCGAAGCGCCGCATCAGCGCCTGGTCGACCTCGTCGTTGGCGGTGACGTCGGCCTTGAGCAGGACGAAGCCGGCCAGCGCCGAGCGCACCGCCGGATCGGTGAAGGTGTAGGCCTCCATTTCCTTGCACGACACGCACCAGTCCGCATAGAAGTCGAACAGCACCGGCTTGCCGGCCGCCTGCGCGGCGGCGAGCTCGCGGTCGAGGTCTTCGCTCGACTTGATGGTGCGGAACGCGGGCCCTTCCTGCGCCGCCTGCGCGCCGCCGACGCCGGCCAGCGGGCGCAGCGGGTTGCCGTTGCCGGCCAGTGCGCCGAACAGCTCGGCCGCGCCGACCACCGCCAGCAGCAGGCCCGCGAAGCGCGCGAACCAGCGCAGCCGCTCGCCCTCGGCGCGCGTGCCGTTGAACGCCCAGGCCGCGGCCGCCAGCGCCAGCAGGCCGAACAGCGCCAGCGCCACCGTTCCCGGCACGATCCGCGACAGCATCCAGGCCGCCAGCCCGAGGAACACGAAGCCGAACCCGCGCTGCACCTGCGTCATCCACGGCCCGCTGGTCGGCATGCCGCGCCCGGCCGCCGCGCCGAAGGCGAGCAGCGGCAGGCCCATGCCCATCGCCAGCACGAACAGCGCCAGCCCGCCGAACACCGCGTCGTGCCCCTGGCTGATGAAGAGCACCGCCGCCGCCAGCGGCGGCGCCACGCACGGCCCGACGATCAGCGCCGACAGCGCGCCCATCGCCGCGACGCCCAGCATCGAGCCGCCGCGCTGGCGGTCGCTGATGCCGCCGAGCCTCGCCCGCAGCGCCGCCGGCAGCTGCAGCTCGTAGAGCCCGAACGAGGACAGCGCCAGCGCCACGAACAGCAGCGCGAACAGCACGATCACCCACGGCACCTGGAACGCCGCCTGCAGGTTGGCGCCGACCAGCCCGGCGACGACGCCGGCGACGGTGAACACCAGCGCGTTGGCCAGCACGTAGACGAACGACAGCCACAGCGCGCGGCCCGTGCCCAGGCGGGTGCCGGCGCCGGCGATCAGGCCCGACAGGATCGGGATCATCGGCAGCACGCAGGGCGTGAACGCCAGCGCCAGGCCGCCGAGGAAGAACCACAGCAGCGTCGTCCAGCGCTGCGGCCCGGACAGGCCGGCGGCCAGGCGCGCGTCCTCGGCCAGGTCGGCGTCGTTGGCGGCTCCCGCGGAGCCGGCGGTCGTGGGAGCGGCTTCATCCACGAGCCCTTGCCCCGAAGTCCCGGAAGCCGCGAAAGAATCCCCAGTGGGAGCGACGGAAGTCGCGACAGGCGAAGCGGCTGGACCGGCAGTCGCGACATCCGTCGCTCCCACCGGCGACGCCGCAGCGTTGGTCGCGCGCGAAGAGCTCGCGGCTGAAGCCGCCCCCGCAAGGTCGGCCGCATCCGCCGCCGGCAGTTCGATCGCCACGCGGCGCGTCATCGGCGGATAGCAGATGCCCTCGTCCTGGCAGCCCTGGAAGGTGGCGGTGAGCACGACCTTCTGCGCGCCGGTCGCCGCCGGCACGCGCTGCAGCGGCACCGGCACCTCGACCTGGTCGAAGAAGACCACGACGTCGCCGAAATGCTCGTCGCGATGGCGCACGCCGGCGGGCCAGCGCGGCGCGCCCAGCGCGACGCCGTCCGCGGCCAGCCGCAGCTGCGTCTTGTCGCGGTAGAGGTAATAGCCGCGCGCCGGGGTGAAGCGCAGCCGCAGCGCCTGCGGGCCGTCGGCGATGGCCTCGAAGCCGAAGGCCTGCTCCGGCGGCAGCGGCAGCGCGTCGCTGGCGGCGGCGCCGTTGCCCGCCAGCGGCGCGCCGCGCGGTCTGCCGAGCGACGGCCCCAGCGCCGCGAAGCCGTCCCCTGTGGGAGCGGCTTCAGCCGCGAGCTTTTCCCTTCCGCCGCCATCTGCTGAAAAGCTCGCGGCTGAAGCCGCTCCCACAGCGGCCCCGGAGCCCGCCGGCATCGCCACGGCCACGGTGCGCGTCTGCGGCGGATAGCACACGCCCGCATCGGCGCAGCCCTGGTAGCTCACCTTCAGCACCACCTTGCCGCCGTCGGCCGCCTGCACCGGCACGCTGCCGGCCAGGCGCTTGCGGAAGGTTTCCACGCGGCCGAAGAACTCGTCCTCGTGCGCCTGCCCGTGCGGCAGCGCGACCGCGCCCAGCCGCGAGCCGTCGGCGGCGACGGCCTTGATCCGGTGCCGGTAGAGGTAATAGCCGTCGGCGATCTTCCATTCCAGCGCGATGCGGTCGGCGGCGGCCGCCCTGGCCGACAGCGCGAAGGCCTGGTCGACGGGCAGCAGGTCCTTCTCGTCGACCGCGGCAAACGCCGACGGGACGCAGGCCAGGCACAGGGCGAAGGCGGCGGCGAGGCGCTGCCAGCGGGAGGCGGACGGCTTCACTTCGTTCAGGGCTCCAGCTTCATTCGGCTTGTCGGTCCGGCGTGGACTGCGCGGCGACCCAGTCCAGGTACGCCGGCAGCCCGGCGGCGGCTTCGACCGCGACCACTTCCGGGAGTTCGTAGGGATGCAGCGCCGCGATCCGTGCCGACAGCGCCGGCACGCGCGCGGCGACCGTCTTGATCACCAGCAGCGCTTCGTCGGCGCGCTCCACCGCGCCCTGCCAGCGGTATATCGAGCGCACGCCCGGCAGCACGTTGACGCACGCGGCCAGGCGCTCGCCGACCAGCGCATCGGCGATGCGCGTGGCGGTGGCGGCGTCGGGGCAGGCGCAGAAGGCGACGCAGGCGGTAGGCACGGCCCCGATTGTACGGGGCCGTGCGCGACGGGACCTTGTCCGCGACCGTCAATTCATCTGGCAGGTCGCCGGCTCGCTGGACTCGAACAGCGCGCGCGTCGCCCATTCGGGGTGGTCGACGAACGGGTTGCGGTTGCCCTGGAAGCTGTAGATCACCTGGTTGCGCTCGCGCTCGGCCGCGTCCGGCGGGTCGGCCTGGTGCCAGGCCAGCAGGGTCGAGAGCAGGCCCATGTAGGCGGGCGAGGCCGAGGTCTTGACGATGCGGCTGCGGTCGTCGGTGAGCTCCAGGTCGGGCTCGGACTGGCCGGTGTGGATGTCCTGCCCACCCTCGTAGCGGATCGCCATGTACATCACCGCGCGCGCCATGTCGCCCTTGCGTGGGTTCCACACCTCGAACGAGCCCGCATTGCCGTCCGGGCCCTTCACCCAGTTGGAATTGCCCGGATAGGTGCCGCTGCCACCGCCGCTGCCGCCGTTGGCCTCGGTGGCGCGCTCGGCGCAGCTGCCCGAGGCCGGGCAGTCGGCGTAGGGCTTGTTGCCGCGGTCGGCGTTGTAGGCCGAATCGGTGAGGAACAGCATGTGGGTGTCGGTGTACGGCGCGTAAGGCAGGCCGAGGTCGCCGGTGGGCGTGCCGAAGCCCAGCGAGTTGGGCCAGCTGTGCTCGCGGTTGTAGGTCAGGCCCGAACCGGTGCCGGCGCGGTCGCTGCCCTTGGCGTAGCTGCGGTTGCGGTACAGGTCGAGGATGCGGTCGGGATCCGCCGGGTCCTCGTCGGCGATCTCCAGGATCGTCCAGGTGCTGGTGCCGCTGCCGCTGTAGGGGTAGGCGGTATGGCCGCGGATGGTCTGGTGCAGCGAGCAGCGCAGCTGTTCCGGGCTGCTGGCGTTGACGTGCGCGTAATAGTCGTCGTCGCCACCGCCACCGCCGTCCTCGGCGACGTTGAAGCCGATGCTCGCGTCCGCCGCCGGGTGCTGGCCGCCGGCGTCCGCGATCTTCGCGGCGGCGACGGTGAGCGTGCAGTGCTCGCCGCCGTGCAGCGCGGTGCCGGTGGACAGCGGGAAACTGGCGTCGGAGGCCGGATAGGTGAGTGCGACCGTGCCCGACGCATCGCAGGCCAGGGCGAAGGCGCCGCCGGCCGCGGTCACCGCTTCGCTGAAGGCGACCGCCAGGTCACCGGCGGCGGGGAAGTCGGTGGCGCCGTCGGCGGGCGTCGTGGACGTGATCGACGGCGCCGGGTCGCCGCCGCCGTCGAAGCTCTGCCCGCTGTTGCAGGCGCCGAAGCTGGCGGCCGACGAGCCCTCCCAGCTGAAGTCGTCGTAGCCGACACCGCTGCCGCGCAGCTGCAGCGAGGTGCCGGCCGCGGTGCCGCTGCCCTCGGACACCGGCAGGCTGTCGCTGGTCATGCCCGCCGCCGGGCCGCTGGCGGCGGTCACGCTGCCCTCGTAGCCGAGGAACTGCACGACCGCGCCGCCGGCGTCGACCAGGGCGATGGCGTCGTTGGGCCCGTTCTGCAGGCCGTCGGCCGGGTAGTCGAGGACCGCGATGCCCACGCTGCCGCCGCAGCCGGCCACGCTGCCCGCGGGCAGCGCCCGGTCGTCGTAGGCGGTCGCGCTGCCCGCCGAGCTGCCGTTGTAGAGGTAGACCCGGTAGCCGGACAGGTCCTCGCCGGCGGTGGCCACCACCTCGACGCGCTCGCCGGTGTCGCTGCCGGCGTTGTCGTAGTGCAGCTCGTTGACGAAGACGGCGGCGCCGGCGGCGCCCGGGGCGAGCAGCAGGCAGGTGGCGACGGCGACGACGAGGCTCGGGACGGCGAGGCGGGGCATGGCGGACTCCGGCGACGGGCAATCCGTCGATCCTGTCGCCGCCGCCGCGGGCCTGCCATCCGGGGGCGACCCTAGCCCCTGCTATCAGCCCCGTTCCCTGTCATCGCCGCTGTCCTTTAGCCGCCCCTGTCCGTTGGTCGCCTCTGTCCTCCGTTAGTTGCCCCCTGTCCGTTCGTCATTCCTACCCATCCTTCGTCTCCGGACGCTTTTGATCGTCATCCCCGCGAAGGCGGGGATCCAAGGACGTCGGCTTTTGGGGCGAACGGCAACGTCCATGGATCCCCGCCTTCGCGGGGATGACGCCTGAAGGGGGCAAGCGGCCGGAGGGAGGCGAATGAAGGGGGAAAGTAAAGAGGGAGGGGCGAAAGAAGGAGGCGAAGGCGAAAGGGGCGATAGGGAGGAGGCGGAGCAAGGAGCCGGACGCGGACGCGACGGCATCCCGGTGGCCGCGGCCGGCCCGGAAAATTTCGCCGCCGCCCCTTGAAAGCCTTCCGCGTCCCCCCATCTCCCGGGCATCCCCGGCTTGCCGGGTTTTGTTCGCACACGGCGTTGGCACTCGTCATCGGCGATTGCTAGAATCCGCCCCCGTTTCACTCGTTCCTTCAAACCAATCAACCACTTGCGAGGGTTCCAATGAATCTCAAGCCGCTCTACGACCGCGTGGTCGTCAAGCCGATCGAAGCCGAGGAAATGTCCGCCGGCGGCATCGTCATCCCCGACAACGCCAAGGAAAAGCCCACCAAGGGCGAAGTGGTCGCGGTCGGCGAGGGCAAGGCCCTGGACAACGGCAGCGTGCGCGCGCCGAAGGTCAAGGTCGGCGACAAGGTCATCTACGGCCAGTACTCGGGCAGCGCGTACAAGCTCGAGGGCGTCGAATACAAGATCGTGCGCGAGGACGACATCCTCGCGGTGCTCGCCTGAGGCGATCACCGCGGTGATTCGTGATTGGTGATTGGTGATTCGCAAGAGCGCAACGCGCCGAGGAATCCCCGCCCCACGACTCACGCCGCACCGCCCCTAAGCTTTTTGCCAATCACGAATCACCAATCACGAATCACGAATCACGGAGCTCCACAATGGCTGCCAAAGAAATCCGTTTCGGTGAAGACGCGCGCGCGAAGATGGTGCGCGGCGTCAACATCCTCGCCAACGCCGTCAAGGCGACCCTCGGCCCGAAGGGCCGCAACGTCGTGCTCGAGAAGAGCTACGGCGCCCCGACGATCACCAAGGACGGCGTGTCCGTCGCCAAGGAGATCGAGCTGGCCGACAAGTTCGAGAACATGGGCGCGCAGATGGTGAAGGAGGTCGCGTCCAAGACCTCCGACAACGCCGGCGACGGCACCACCACCGCCACCGTGCTGGCGCAGGCCTTCATCCGCGAGGGCTCCAAGGCGGTCGCCGCCGGCATGAACCCTATGGACCTCAAGCGCGGCATCGACCAGGCCGTCAAGGCCGCCGTCGACGAGCTCAAGAAGCTCTCCAAGCCCACCGCCGACGACAAGGCCATCGCCCAGGTCGGCACGATCTCCGCGAACAGCGACGAGTCGATCGGCAACATCATCGCCGACGCGATGAAGAAGGTCGGCAAGGAAGGCGTGATCACCGTCGAGGAAGGCTCGGGCCTGGACAACGAGCTCGACGTCGTCGAGGGCATGCAGTTCGACCGCGGCTACCTGTCGCCGTACTTCATCAACAACCAGCAGTCGATGTCGGCCGAGCTGGACGATCCCTTCATCCTGCTGCACGACAAGAAGATCTCCAACGTGCGCGACCTGCTGCCCGTCCTCGAGGGCGTGGCCAAGGCCGGCAAGCCGCTGCTGATCGTCGCCGAGGAAGTCGAGGGCGAGGCGCTGGCGACCCTGGTGGTCAACACCATCCGCGGCATCGTCAAGGTCTGCGCCGTGAAGGCCCCGGGCTTCGGCGACCGCCGCAAGGCGATGCTGGAGGACATGGCGATCCTCACTGGCGGCACCGTGATCTCCGAGGAAGTGGGCCTGTCGCTCGAGAAGGCGACGATCAAGGACCTCGGCCGCGCCAAGAAGGTGCAGGTCTCCAAGGAGAACACCACCATCATCGACGGCGCCGGCGAGACCTCGGGCATCGAGGGCCGCATCAAGCAGATCAAGGCGCAGATCGAGGAGACCTCCTCCGACTACGACCGCGAGAAGCTGCAGGAGCGCGTGGCCAAGCTGGCCGGCGGCGTGGCCGTGATCAAGGTCGGCGCCTCGACCGAGATCGAGATGAAGGAGAAGAAGGCCCGCGTCGAGGACGCGCTGCACGCCACGCGCGCGGCGGTCGAGGAAGGCGTGGTCCCGGGCGGCGGCGTCGCGCTGATCCGCGCGCTGGCCGCGATCGGCGAGATCAAGGGCGCCAACGAGGACCAGAACCACGGCATCCAGATCGCCCTGCGCGCGATGGAAGCGCCGCTGCGCGAGATCGTCGCCAACGCCGGCGAGGAGCCTTCGGTCGTCCTCAACAAGGTCAAGGACGGCAAGGGCAACTACGGCTACAACGCCGCCAACGGCGAGTACGGCGACATGGTCGAGTTCGGCATCCTGGACCCGACCAAGGTCACCCGCACCGCGCTGCAGAACGCCGCGTCGATCGCCGGGCTGATGATCACCACCGAGGCGATGGTCGCCGAGCTGCCGAAGAAGGAAGAGCCGGCGATGCCGCCGGGCGGCGGCATGGGCGGCATGGGCGGGATGGATTTCTGATCCCGCTCCACCGCGAGACGTTGTACGGAAGGCCCGCGCGAGCGGGCCTTTCCTTTTGCGTGCTCCCCTCGCCGGCGTTCGGCCCGCGCGAAGCGCGCGCCTCGCTTGTGCATCCGCCGCGCACGGGCTAGGCTCGCGCGCCTCATGCCTACCTCACTCATCATCGTCGACGACTTCCTCGCCCCGCGCGACGCGCTGCAGCTGCGCCAGACCGCGCTCGGGCTGACCTATCCGGACCTGCAGGGCGCGTTCCCGGGCCGCAACTCGATGGAGCGGCTGGAGATCGAGGGCCTGTCGGAAGCCGCCTCGCACATCGTCGGCGAGCCGCTCAAGCCGGTGTCGCCGCCGCAGTCGCACGCCAAGTTCCGCATCACCCTGGCCAGGGACGTGGGCCGTGCCAAGGTGCACGTCGACTCGGCGCACTGGTCGGGGATCCTGTACCTGAGCGCGCCCGAGGACTGCCAGGGCGGCACCGAGTTCTTCCGCCATCGCCCCACCGGCACCGATCGCGCGCCGTTCGACGACCGCGAACTCGCCGCGATGGGCTTCGCCTCGCGCGAGGAGATGTACCGCCAGCTGATCGAGCGCGACGGCACCGACGACTCGAAGTGGGAAATGACCATGCGCGTGCCGATGCGCTTCAACCGGCTGGTGATGCTGCGGCCGTGGTTGTGGCACACGGCGGGGCCGGCATTCGGCGACCGCATCGAGAACGGGCGGCTGGTGTACCTGATGTTCTTCGCCGCGGGCTGAGCGGATCGCGCGGCCGGTGCGCGGCGATCTTCGGTCGTCATCCCGAGCGCAGCGAGGGAGCTTCTGCAGGCAGCCGGCAAGCTCCCTCGCCGCGCACGGGATGACAGCGAAGGGTCTGGCAAGGCCTCCATGGAGCCGGACGGCGCGCGGCCTGCCGGAGGCCGTATAGTCGCCGCTTCCGCATCGGATCCGCACGGGTGGCCGCCATCGACCAGACCACGCATGCGCCGCCGACCGTCGGCCTGGCGGCCGGCGGCACCGGCGGGCACCTGTTTCCCGCCGAGGCGCTGGCGCGCGAGCTGCAGGCGCGCGGCCACGGCGTGGTGATCTATACCGAGCGCCGCGGCGCGCAGTACACGAAGGCGCTGGCGGGCATCCCGCACGTGGTGCTGCCGGCGCGCAGCCTGGCCGGCGGCGTCGGCGGCAAGCTCGCGGCCGGCGCGGTGATCGCGCGCGCGACGCTGCAGGCGCGGCGCGACATGAAGCGGCGCGGCGTCGCGCTGCTCGCAGGCTTCGGCGGCTATCCGAGCTTCGCGCCCGCGGTCGCCGCGAAGAGCCTCAAGCTGCCGCTGCTGCTGCACGAGCAGGCCACGCGCCTGAGCATGGCCAACCGCCAGCTGCTGGGCTACGCCGACGCGCTGGCGACCTCGTTCCCGTGCGTGGCCGGCACGGGGGGCTTCGACCCGGCGCGCATCGTCGAGACCGGCAACCCCGTGCGTGCCGACATCCTCGCCGCGCGCGGCGACTATCCGGCGCTGACGGCCGACACCCCGCTGCGGCTGCTGGTGGTGGGCGGCAGCCAGGGCGCGCGCGTGTTCGGCGAGGTGGTGCCGCCGGCGCTGCTGGCGCTGCCGGACGAGGTCCGCCGTCGCCTGCACCTGTCGCTGCAGTACACGGGCGACGACGGTGACGCGGTCGCCGCGCGGCTGCGCGAGAGCGGCATCGACGCCGACCTGCGCCCCTTCTTCGACGACATGGGCGCGCGCCTGCGCGCCGCGCACCTGGTCGTCGCGCGTGCCGGCGCCACCACCGCCGCCGACCTGCTCACGGTCGGCCGGCCGGCGATCTTCGTGCCGATCCCGCACGGCGGCTCGCGCGAGGAGCAGCTGCGCAACGCGCAGACCCTGGCCGAGGCGGGCGTGGGCTGGTGCGTGCCGGAGCCGGAGTTCGACGCGCCGCGGCTGTCCGCGCTGCTGGAGAAGCTGTTCGCCTCCACGATCAAGCTGCCGCAGGCCGCGGCGGTGGCCGCCTCGATGGCGCGGCCGCGCGCGGCCGCGAGCCTGGCCGACCTGGTCGAACGGATGCTGCACGAGCGGGGGAAAGCCGCATGACGACGCGCGACTGCGACGTGCTGGTGGTCGGCGGCGGCCACAACGGCCTGGCCTGCGCCGCCTACCTCGCCGGCGCCGGGCTGAAGGTGCAGGTGCTCGAGCGCCGCGGCATCGTCGGTGGCGCGGCGGTGACCGAGGAATTCCTGCCCGGCTTCCGCAATTCGGTCGCCAGCTACACGGTCAGCCTGCTCAATCCGAAGGTGATCGGCGAGCTGCGCCTGGCCGAGCACGGCCTGCGCGTGGCCGAACGCCCGTACTCGAACTTCCTGCCGCTGCCGGACGGCCGCAGCTTCCGCCTCGGTGGCGAGCATGCGCAGGCCGAAGTCGCGCGCTGGTCGCTGCGCGACGCGCAGCGGCTGCCGGACTACTACGCGATGCTCGAGCGCGTGGTCGCGGTGCTGCGCGAGCTGATGCCGCGCACGCCGCCCAACGTCTCCGACCGCTTCGTGCTGGCCGACTGGCTGGCCTCGGCCTCGGTGGCCCGGCAGCTCAAGCACCTGGACATGCGCGGCCGCCGCGACCTGCTCGACCTGTTCACCAAGTCGGCCGGCGAGCTGCTCGACCACTGGTTCGAGTCCGAGCCGCTCAAGGCGGTGCTGGGCTGGGACTCGGTGGTCGGCAACTTCGCCAGCCCGTACACGCCGGGCAGCGCCTACGTGCTGCTGCACCACGTGTTCGGCGAGGTCAACGGCAAGTCCGGCGTGTGGGGCCACGCGATCGGCGGCATGGGCGCGATCACGCAGGCGATGGCGAAGGAGTGCGCGGCGCGAGGCGTGGCGATCGAGACCGAGGCCGACGTCGTGCGGGTGCTGGCCGACGATGGCCGCGCCACCGGCGCGCTGCTCGCCGATGGCCGCGAGTTCCGTGCCAGGATCGTGGTGTCCAACCTCAACCCGAAGCTGCTGTACACCCGGCTGGTCGAGCGCAGCGCGCTCGACGACGACACCGCCGAGCGGATCGAGCGCTACCGCTGCGGGTCCGGCACCTTCCGCATGAACGTCGCGCTGTCCGAACTGCCCGACTTCAACGCCGCGCCGGGCGCGCAGCTGCAGCCGCACCACCGGAGCGGGATCCTGATCGGGCCGTCGCTGCGCTACTTCGAGCAGGCCTACTTCGACGCCAAGTCGAAGGTGCACAACCCCGGCTGGGCGCGCGCGCCGATCGTCGAGCTGGTGATCTCCTCCACGCTGGACGACACCCTGGCGCCGCCCGGCCAGCACGTGGCCAGCCTGTTCTGCCAGCACGTGCACCCGGAGGTCGACGGCGGCTGGGACGCGCACCGCGACACAGTGGCCAACCTGATGATCGACACCGTCGACGTCTATGCGCCGAACTTCCGCGCCAGCGTGCTCGGGTATTCCGCGCTGTCGCCGCTGGACCTGGAGCGCACGTTCGGGCTGGTGGGGGGCGACATCTTCCACGGCTCGTTGGGACTGGACCAGCTGTTCAGCGCGCGCCCGCTGCTCGGGCAGGGCAACTACCGCGGCGCGCTGCGCGGGCTGTACCTGTGCGGCTCGGGCACCCATCCGGGCGGCGGCGTCACCGGCCTGCCGGGCCGCAACGCGGCGCGCGAGATCCTGCGCGACCTGCGGCGCGGGCCGCGGCCGAAGTAGGTCCCGGCCCCCCGCGCGCAGATCCGCGACCGTGGGAGCGACGGAAGTCGCGGTGCTCTCGATCGTCCGCGGCGCGACGT
>JAYRKR010000143.1:0-3317 GCA_041905645.1 Luteimonas sp. | reverse complement strand
TAGCACGACGCGCCGAGGATCGCCTCCGCGCCCAGCGCTGCGCGCGCGTCGCGCAGCGCGCCGTCGTCCTCGCCCAGGTGCGCGCCGTCGGCGCGCAGTTCCGCCGCCAGCCGCCAGTCGTCGTTGACCACCAGCGGCACGCCGGCGGCACGGCACGCCGCCAGCAGCGCCGCCGCCTGTTCGCCGCGCAGCGCGGCGCCGGCGGCCTTGTTGCGGTATTGCAGCAGCGCGGTGTGCGCGAGCAGCGGGCGCACGCGTGCGAGCAGGCGCGCGGTGTCGGGCTCGTCCGGCGTGAGGAGGTAGAGGCCGCGGGCATGGCCGCGCTGGGTCGTGCGGCCGCCGCGCGGCCGGGCCGGATTCATCGCTGCGGTTTCCTGTCGGGACGCCGGGTGGGACAATGCGGCTTCCGCACCGATTGCCGCCAGGCCGGCATTATCCGATGAACGAGACCACCGTCGCCTATCGCACCTGGATGTGCGTCGTCTGCGGCTTCATCTACGACGAGGCGAAGGGGCTGCCGGAGGAGGGCATCGCCCCGGGCACGCGCTGGGAGGACATCCCGGACACCTGGACCTGCCCCGATTGCGGCGTCACCAAGGACGATTTCGAGATGATGCCCCTGTAAGGGCGGCACCCGGGCCGGCCGTCGCGCTTTCGGGGCGCCGGGCCGGAACCGTCTTCCGGCGCCGGCTCAGTTCAGCCGCCCGCCGCCGCCGAGTTCGACCAGCCGCGCGCGCACCTTCATCGCATCGCCGGCGCGCGGGTTCAGCTGCAGGTAGCGCGACAGGTCCGCGCTCGCGCCGCTGCGGTGCCCGAGCCGCAGGTAGCCCAGCCCGCGGTCGCGCAGCGCATCGGCGTCGTTGGGCAGCAGGCTGAGCAGGCGGTCGGCGCTGCGCGTCGCGCGCTCCCAGTCGCCGCGGTCGTGGTAGACCGCGTGCAGGTTGCGCAGCACCCGCGCGAGGATCGCGCGGTGCGAGGCAGGATGCAGGATCTGCGACAGCACCTCGTCGTCGGGCGTATCGCCGCCCAGGTGCACGCGCGCGCGCTGGCGCAGCTCGTCCACGTCCAGCGGGCGGCCGCGGTTGAACGGGTCCATCACCAGCACGCCGTCGTCGACGGGCAGCCGCACCAGGAAATGGCCGGGGAACGATACCCCGTCCAGCGGCACGCCGAGCCTGCGCGCGACCTCCATCTGCACCATCGCCAGCGAGATCGGATTGCCCAGCCGCCGCTCGAACACCTCGTTGAGGTAGCTGTTGCGCGGGTCGTAGTACTCCTCATGGTCACCGGCGTAGCCCAGCTCCTCGAACAGGTGCCGGTTGATCGCCTGCATCTTCAGCGCCCAGTGGTCGATCGCTTCGATCTCCGCGCGCATGCCCGCCGCGTGGCTCTGCACGAGGGTGTCGTAGAGGTCGGCGTCGAGCAGTGGGTATTCGTCGCGCGCGATCAGCAGCGCGGTGCCGAGCAGCGGCAGGGACGCGTCGTCGAGCCCGCCGAGCGAACTCCAGTCGGGCAATGCAAGGTGCGCGCGCATGGCGCAAGCCTGCGCCCCGCGCGCAGGCCCCGCAAGTGCGAGGCGCGAGCGCGGGGATTCAGCGCGCGGGAGCGGCGATTCCGGGCCCGAAGCGCAGCTGCGCGCCGTCCCGGAGGCCCAGCCGCTCGGCGTCGCCGGCGTTGAGCTCGAGCACGTAGCGCGCCGGCGCATCGCTGGGATACGGCGGGCAGGCGTCGCCAGCCGAGCACGGCGGCACGTTGCGTTGCTGCGAGACCAGCCGGCGGTCGTTGTCGAAATACAGGATGTCGAGCGGGATCCGCGTGTTCTTCATCCAGTACGCCTGCTGCGCCTGCTCGTCGTGGATGAACAGCATGCCGTGGCCGGCCGCCAGCTCGTCGCGGAACATCAGGCCGCGCGCGCGCTCGTCGTCGGTGTCGGCGATCTCCACCTGGTAGCGGTGCCCGCCCAGCTCCACCCAGGTCCCGCTGGCGCAGGCCGCCGGCAGCACGCTGGCGGCGCACAGGAACAGGCTGGCGGGGAGACGGAGCTTCGTGCGCATCGGCGGTCACCAGGCGGCTGAACGGGTGCCGGCACGATCCGCCAGCGCCGGCGCGGGCGTCAAGCCTGGACCGCGCCGCGGCGTCGGCCCGCTCCAGCGCCGCTGCCCCAGGCCGGGCCGCGGCGGCCAGCGCACATTTCGGGGTGCAGGCCCTTCCCAAAGCAGGAGGCCGCGTGCACAATGCGCGCCCCGCCACGGAGCGGCCGGCGCGAGCCGGGCCTTCGGGGCGGCAGGGGACGAAAAACGCGCTTCACGAGGTGTTGACGTTCTCCGAAACCGCGCTAGAATGTGCGGCTCCCCAGACGGGAAGGCCTTCGGGCCGGAACATCGGGTGGATCGCTGGAATCGACCCTCGCAAGGGTGTTGACGAAAGCAAAAACCGCGCTATCATGTGCGGCTCGCCTCGGCAAAACCGAGGCGCTACGGAAGAAGGCGCTGAGGCCGCTTCCCGGGATCTTTGACAGTGTGCGCAGGTGACTTGTGCGGGCGTCTGGCAGGTGGATGACCGTCCATTGGCAGGGCGTTCGTAACAGAGTCTCCAAATCAATTCATGCAAGCAATTGCAGCGAGTGATTCAGGGGCTCGGTGACGACGACTGCACTCAAGAGATTGGCCGACGTCCTTCGGGACCGAAGCCGCAAAACTTAAGTGAAGAGTTTGATCCTGGCTCAGAGTGAACGCTGGCGGTAGGCCTAACACATGCAAGTCGAACGGCAGCACGGGGGAGCTTGCTCCCTGGGTGGCGAGTGGCGGACGGGTGAGGAATACATCGGAATCTACCCTGTCGTGGGGGATAACCTCGGGAAACCGGGACTAATACCGCATACGACCTACGGGTGAAAGTAGGGGATCGCAAGACCTTACGCGATTGGATGAGCCGATGTCGGATTAGCTTGTTGGCGGGGTAACGGCCCACCAAGGCGACGATCCGTAGCTGGTCTGAGAGGATGATCAGCCACACTGGAACTGAGACACGGTCCAGACTCCTACGGGAGGCAGCAGTGGGGAATATTGGACAATGGGCGCAAGCCTGATCCAGCCATACCGCGTGGGTGAAGAAGGCCTTCGGGTTGTAAAGCCCTTTTGTTGGGAAAGAAATCCTGTCGGCTAATACCCGGCGGGGATGACGGTACCCAAAGAATAAGCACCGGCTAACTTCGTGCCAGCAGCCGCGGTAATACGAAGGGTGCAAGCGTTACTCGGAATTACTGGGCGTAAAGCGTGCGTAGGTGGTTCGTTAAGTCTGATGTGAAAGCCCTGGGC
>JAYRKR010000063.1:5795-20835 GCA_041905645.1 Luteimonas sp. | reverse complement strand
GGATGCCCACGATCTCGATCTCGTCGCCCACCTTGATGATGCCGCGCTCGATGCGACCGGTCACCACCGTGCCGCGTCCCGAAATGCTGAACACGTCCTCCACCGGCATCAGGAACGGCTTGTCGATATCGCGCTCGGGCTCCGGGATCCAGCTGTCCAGCGCTTCCACCAGCTGGATGATCGCCGGCACCCCGATCTCCGACTGGTCCCCTTCCAGCGCCTTGAGCGCCGATCCCTTCACGATCGGCGTGTCGTCGCCCGGGAATTCGTACTTGCTCAGCAGCTCGCGGACTTCCATCTCCACCAGCTCCATCAGCTCGGCATCGTCCACCATGTCCGCCTTGTTCAGGAACACCACGATGTACGGCACGCCCACCTGCCGCGCCAGCAGGATGTGCTCGCGCGTCTGCGGCATCGGGCCGTCCGCCGCCGAACACACCAGGATCGCACCGTCCATCTGCGCCGCGCCCGTGATCATGTTCTTCACGTAGTCCGCGTGCCCCGGGCAGTCCACGTGCGCGTAGTGCCGCGTCGGGCTCTCGTACTCCACGTGCGCCGTCGAAATCGTGATCCCGCGCGCCTTCTCCTCCGGCGCCGCGTCGATCGCGTCGTAGGCCTTGAACTCCCCGCCGAAACGCTCCGCGCCGATCTTCGTCAGCGCCGCCGTCAGCGTCGTCTTCCCGTGGTCCACGTGACCGATCGTGCCCACGTTCACGTGGGGCTTGGTGCGCTCGAACTTACCCTTGGCCATGACTGTGCTTCTCGCTGACGTTGTGTGTGTTGGAACTTGCCTGTACCGGAAGACCCGGCGGGAAGCCGGGCCCTTGCCGGGGCCCTTTTGGAAAGTCCGCACAAGGATGCGCGGGCTTTTGCGGAGGGACCCGCATGTATGGTGCTCACGAATGGAATCGAACCATCGACCTCCTCCTTACCAAGGAGGTGCTCTACCGACTGAGCTACGTGAGCGATGTGGATGCGTGCGTGTTGCTGGTGGATCGATGCGGGAGCTGCAATGGAGCGGGAGACGGGAATCGAACCCGCACCATCAGCTTGGAAGGCTGAGGTTCTACCATTGAACTACTCCCGCGGACTGCGGAACCGGCTTGGTGGAGGGAGGTGGATTCGAACCACCGAAGGCGTAAGCCAGCAGATTTACAGTCTGCCCCCGTTGGCCGCTTGGGTATCCCTCCGGTCGTTGCGCAAAAACCCGTGAAACAGCCCGCGATTGTGGCGCGGGCCGGATTTCATGTCAACGATTGGCGCCGCTTTTCTGGTCGCGGCGCGACCGGCTCAGGGTTTCGCGCCCGCCCCGCCCGGCAGGGCCAGCGTTTCGCCGGAATACAGCGCCACGTGGGGCACGCCGTCGGCGCCGATCCAGCCGCGCGCCATGCCCTCGGTATTGAACGGGGTGGCCGCGCTTCCGTCGGCGGACAGGATGATCGCGCCGCCGTCGCCGCCCATGGCGGGGATCTCCTGGTCGATGACCGCCTCGCCGGCCTGGGCCGGGGTTTCCTTCAGGTAGGCCATGCGCGCGCATATCTCATGGGCGGCGGAGACCCGCAGGTAGAACTCGCCCCAGCCGGTCCCGGACACGGCGCAGCCGGCGCTGGCGTAGGTGCCGGCGCCGATCACCGGCGAATCGCCGATGCGGCCATAGCGCTTGTCCGTCATGCCCCCGGTGGAGGTGCCGGCCGCCAGGTGTCCCTGGCGATCCAGGGCCACGGCGCCGACGGTGCCGAAGTGCCTGGCGGTGCCGGGGTCGGCGTGGGCCTGGCCCGCGGCGTCCTCCTTCAGCGCCCGCTGCAGCTCCTGCCAGCGGCGCTCGGTGCGGAAATAGGCCGGGTCGACCAGCTCGATCCCCCGCTCTTTCGCGAAGGCCTCGGCGCCGTCGCCGGCCATCATCACGTGCGGCGAGTGCTGCATGACCTCGCGCGCGAGCAGGATCGGGTTCTTGACGTGGTGGACGCCGGCGACGGCGCCCGCCATGCGGGTGGCGCCGTCCATCAGCGAGGCGTCCAGCTCGTTGCGGCCGTCGTGGGTGAACACCGCGCCCTTGCCGGCGTTGAACAGCGGGTCGTCCTCGAGCACGGTGATCGCCGCGGTCACCGCGTCCAGCGCCGGCTTGCCGGCCGCCAGCTGCTCGTGGCCCCGGCGCAGCGCCAGCGTCATCGCCGCGCGGATCGCGGCCTCGTCGGCCGGCGTGGTGCCCTTGCGCTCCAGCCCGGCGCCGCCGTGGATCACGAGCACCGTGGCGTGGCCGGGCTCGGCGGCGGACGCCTGGGCGGCGGCGAACAGGGACAGGACGACGCAGAGGCGGCGCAGGGTGTTCATGGCGGTTCCCGGCTTGGCGGAAGGAAGGCGGATCTAGTGGCGGCCCGCGGCGGCGGCCGGCGCGGCCCGCAGCGCGAGGCGGCCGCCGTGGGCATCGCCGACCTGCTCGAAGGCCGGCGCCTCGACCTGCAGGCCGGGCAGCCGCAGCCGGCTCCCGGCGCCGATGCCGACGATGCGCACGCCGGCGAAGTCCAGCGGCCGGCCCGGCACGATCCGCGCCGGCGGCCGGGTCGGCTGCACCAGCCACGCATGGCCCTGCTCCACGCCCGGATAGAGCCGGCCGACGCCGTCGCCGTCGATGCACAGCGCCGCCCCCTCGTCGATGCCGAGCCCGACCACGCCGTCCGCGCCCTCCTGGCGGAGCCTGGCGACGAAGGCGACCAGGCGGCCGAGGCGGTCGCGCTTGGCGAAGTGGCTGTCGGTGATCACGTGCTCGAGGTAGGGCAGGTGCAGGAAGCCCCCGACCAGGGTCATGGCCGGCCCGAGCGGATCGCGCAGCGCCACGTCCGAGGTGATGCTGCCGCCGTCCATCGCGCCGTAGGCCCAGGCGCCGAGGATGGCGAGCCCCGCGCTGGTGCCGCCGAGCGGCTTGCCGGCGCGCACGTGGCGGTCGAGCGCTTCGTTGAGCGGCGTGCCCTTCCAGTAGCGCACGTAGTTGGACTGGTCGCCGCCGGCGATGAAGACGCCGTCGGCGGCCTCGATCGCGGCGAGCACCTTCGGATCGCTGGCCGCGCGGCGGTCGGAGAACACGAAGGTCTGCGCGGACGCGATGCCGCCGATGTCCCGGTAGAACTCGTCCTGCTCCTCCGAAGCGCCCGACGCGCTCAGGATCACGATGTGGCCGTGCCCCGCACGCGCGATCATCCAGCGGAAGGCGTCGTACGGCCACTTCCCGCCGCCGACCAGCATCAGGCCCGGCTCGACCTCGCCCGGGCGCGGCGCGGCGGGATCGCCGATCACGTAGTAGGCGTAGCCGTCGCGTTTTGCGGCGTCGGCGGCCACGGCCGGGGCCGCCAACAGGCAAGCGGCGAGGAGGACGAGCAACAGTCGGCAGGCAGGTCCGGATAGGCGCGGAAACAGCGGCATGCGATGGGTTCCCCGTGGCGGCCTGGAGCTTGGCGGACCGGAATCAAGACGAGCGAGCGGGCGCGATCCCCCATCGCCGCCACGGACGCCCGCCCCCTGCTGCGCGATCGCGAATATGGCGATAACGTGACGGAATGGACGATTCCCTCGATGCCTGGTTCGCCCGCGAGATCCTCGTCCACGAGGACGCCCTGGTGGCGTTCCTGCAGCGGGCCTGGCCGCATCGCGCCGAAGTCCACGACCTGCGGCAGGAAGTCTATGTGCGCGTCTACGAGGCCGCGGGCAAGGCCCGCCCGACCGCTCCGCGCGCCTTCCTGTTCGCCACCGCCCGGCACCTGGTGACCGACCGGCTGCGGCGCGGCCGGGTGGTCTCGATCGAGACCGTGGGTGATTTGGACGCCTTGAACGTCTTGGTAGACGAGGTGTCGCCGGAACGGCGCCTGGACGCGCGCCAGGTGCTGCGGCGGCTGGCCGGCGCCTTCGATCGCCTGCCCGACCGCTGCCGCGAGGTGGTGTGGCTGCGCCGGGTCGAGGAGCTTCCGCAGAAGGAGGTCGCGGCCCGGCTGGGCATCAGCGAGAAGACGGTGGAAAAGCAGGTCGCCAAGGGGGTCCGGCTGATCGCCGAGCATTTCTACGGCAATGGACAGACACGGCGCGCCGCGACGGCGCGCCCGGCGGAGGCCGAGGATGGACAAGGACATGGCCGGCAGCACCCGGACTGAGCGCGAAGCCGCCGCCTGGCTGGCACGGCGCGACGCCGGCGGCTGGAGCGCGCGCGACGAGGCGGCGCTCGAAGCCTGGCTCGCCGGCGCCACCGCGCACCGGGTCGCCTGGGTCCGGCTCGAGGCGGCCTGGCGCGAAGCCGGCCGGCTCAAGGCGCTCGGCGCCGGCCTGCCGGCGGGCGCCGTGCCGGCGCGCAGGCGCTGGGCCTGGTCGGGTGGGCGCGGCGAGGACGCGGCCACCGCCCCGGCGCCGTGCCCGGCCGGGGCCGTCGCGGCGAGGCCCTGGGCGCTCGATCCGGCCGCGCTGGTCTTCGCCCCCAGGCGGCGGGAGTCCCGCCTGCGCGCGCCGGCATTCGGGATCGCCGCGGCGCTGGCGCTGCTGGCCGCCTCGTTCGTGCTGGGGTTGCGCCATTTCCCGGTGGTGGAGCCGGTCGCCTACCGCACCGCGGTCGGCAGCCTGGAGTCGCTGCCGCTGGCCGACGGCACCGAAGCCACGCTCAGCAGCGACAGCCGCATGGTCGTCGCGCTGTCGCGCCGCGAGCGCCACATCGACCTCGAGCGCGGCGAGGCGTTCTTCCACGCCGCCAAGGATCCGGAGCGTCCGTTCGTGGTCGCGGCCGCCGGCCACCGCGCGGTCGCGGTCGGCACCCGCTTCGCCGTGCGGCGCGACGAGGGCGGCGTGCGGGTGGTGGTGACCGAAGGCCTGGTGCGGCTGGAGTCCGATCCGGGGCCGGACGGCCGGCGCCAGCCCACCACGCTGCTGCCCGCGGGCAGCATCGCGCTGGCCACCGACCGCGGCGTGGTCGTGAAGGCGGGCACGCTCGCGCAGGCCGAGCAGGCGCTGAGCTGGCGCGACGGCTACCTCGCCTTCCACGACACCCCGCTGGACGCCGCCGTCGCCGAGTTCAACCGCTACAACGCCCGCAAGCTCGTGATCGGCGATCCCGCGCTCGCCTCGATGCGGATCGGCGGCAATTTCCGCTGGTCCAACGCAGAGGCCTTCGTGCGGCTGCTGGAGCACGGGTTCGGGGTCCGCACCGAGCGCAGCGGCGACCGGATCGTCCTGCGCGGCCAATAGGGCCGCGGACGGGTGGGATTCGCGTCGTTCGTTCGTCACGTAGTGGAGAGAGCGGGCGCCGCCCGCCACCGGGGAGGGGTCCTTTGTCCAGTCGAATCCGCATGCTTCCGATCGCCACGGCCTGCCTGCTGGCGCTGTCCGCCCACGCCCAGGCCGAACCGGCCAGGCAGATCGACATTCCCGCGACCGACCTGGTCAGCGCGCTCGACCGCCTGGCGAAGCAGTCGGGGGCCCAGTTCATCTACCGCGCCGACCAGCTGCGCGGCGCCCGCACCCGCGGCGTGCGCGGCAGCCTGCCGGCGGACGCCGCGCTCGACAAGCTGCTGCAGGGCACCGGCTACGTGCCGCACCGCGACCCGTCCGGCGCGGTGGTGATCGTCAAGGGCGAAGCGAGCGCCGCCCCCGCGCCGCGCCCGGCGGCGAAGCCCGCGCCGGCGCAGGCCGACGATCCGCCCGCGCAGGCCGAGCCGCCGCCGACCGAACTGCAGACCATCCAGGTCACCGGCTCGCGCATCCCGCGCGCGCAGGTCGAGGGCCCGGCGCCGGTGACGGTGATGACCGCCGACGAGATCCGCGCCAGCGGCTTCGCCAGCGTCCCCGACGTGCTGCGCGCGATGACCCAGAACGGCGGCGAGACCCAGAGCCAGCAGTCCTTCAGCGGCGGCGACTTCTCGCCGGGCGCGCAGCAGGTCGACCTGCGCGGGCTCGGCCCCAACCACACCCTGGTGCTGGTCAACGGCCGCCGCATCGCCGACTTCCCGATGCCGTTCAAGGGCCGCAGCAACTTCACCGACATCTCCAACATCCCGCTGGGCATGGTCGACCGCATCGAGGTGCTCACCGGCAGCGCGTCGGCGGTGTACGGCTCGGACGCGATCTCCGGCGTCATCAACTTCATCCTCAAGAAGGAGGCCGACGGCACCACGGTCGACTTCCGCTACGGCGACACCTCGCGCGGCGGCGCCGAGTCGATGAAGCTGAGCCTGTCGTCCGGCTTCTCGCGCGGCGGCTTCAACGCGGTGTACGGCATCGAGCTGATCGACCAGCATCCGCTGTGGGCGTTCGAGCGCAGCATGCAGGACTCGGTCAAGGACTCGCCCGATCCCGACGCGGCCTCGCGGCGCGCGTTCCTGCAGACCGCGTGGGACCCGGACGACGGCGACAACGAGTACTACGTCGACCCGGGCCAGGCGACCTGCGACGCGCTGGCCTACCTCAACGGGGGATCGACCTACCGCGCCAGCCGCGCGCGCTGGGGCCGCTACGACCCGGTCGCCGACGAGTACCCGCCCGGCTACTTCTGCGGCAGCGACGAATCGATCGGCTACGGCACCATCATCAGCCGGCGCGAGGGCGCCAATGCCTACGGCTCCTTCAGCTACGCCTTCGGCGACGGCGGCACCGAATGGTTCGCCGACGTGCAGGCCGGCTACCACAAGGTCGAGCTGTTCACCGACGTGACCAGCTGGAGCTACATGGCGCCGGACGGCAACGAGGAAGGCTATTTCTTCAACCAGGCCACCGGCCGCGTCGAGTACTGGCAGCGGCAGTTCTCGCCCGAGGAGATCGGCGGCTTCGACCGCAGCATGATCCGCAACAAGCAGAAGACCTTCAGCATCGCCACCGGCTTCAAGGGCGTGTTCGGCCAGGACTGGGACTGGGAGGCGGCGTTCAGCCATTCGCAGTACCAGTCCGAGATCGGCTGGCCGCAGATCGTCGCCGCCAAGGCCAACGACCTGTTCTTCGGTCCGCAGCTGGGGGTGGACGACACCTACGGCCTGCCGATCTTCAACGCCGACCCGAACCGCCTGTACACGCCGCTCACGCGCGAGGAATACGACTCCATCGCCGCGTACACCATTTACCACCCCAAGTCGCGCACCGACACCGCGTCGTTCACGGTGACCAACACCAACCTGTTCGAGATGCCGGCCGGCCCCGCCGGCTTCGCCGGCGTCGTCGAGGTGGGCAACCAGTCCTACGACCTCAACCCGGACCCGCTGGCCACCCAGTTCTACTATTACAGCTGGAAGGACTCCGACGGCGAGGGCGACCGCGACCGCTGGGCCGCCGCCGGCGAGCTGCGCCTGCCGGTGCTCGATTCGCTGGACCTGAGCGTCGCCGGGCGCTACGACCAGTACCGCTACTCGGGCCACAAGGTCGGCAAGTTCACCTACAGCGCCGGCCTGGAATGGCGCCCGCTCGACAGCCTGCTGGTGCGCGGCTCCTACGGCACCGCCTTCCGCGCCGCCGACCTGCACTACATCTACGCCGGCCTGGGCAACGACGAGACCTCCGGCATCGACTACTACCGCTGCCGCACCGAGGAGCCGGGCGTCGAGTTCGAGGACTGCACCTGGGGCGACGAAGGCCTGATCCGCTCCCGCGAAGGCAACCGCGACCTCGAGCCGGAGACCAGCACCTCCTGGACCGCGGGCCTGGTGTGGTCGCCGAGCGAGAACTTCGACGTCTCGCTGGACTACTTCGACATCGACATGCGCGACCAGGTGCAGGACATGCGCAACGACGCGATCCTGCAGGACGAGGCCAACTGCCGGATCGGCTCGCGCGTGGACGGCACGCCGGTGGACATCAACTCCCCCACCTGCCAGGACGCGATCTCGCGCGTGACCCGCATCGACGGGCGGCTGTACGGCATCTACGTCAACCCGATCAACGTCGCCAGCGAAAGCACCAGCGGCGTCGACCTGAGCACGCACTACCGCCTGCAGACCGGCATCGGCGACTTCCGCTTCACCGGCAACTACACCTGGGTGCGCAAGCACGACTTCCAGCAGTTCGACGGCGACATCGTCGAGGACGAATTCGCGGTCAACAGCGGCTTCGACATCCCGCGCACCAAGGCCAGCGCGAGCGTGTCGTGGGAGAAGAACGCCTGGACCGCGACGCTGCACGGCGAGCGCCTGGGCAGGCTGCCCAACTCCGACTCCTACGACGGCGTCTACGACCCGGAGGAAGGCGGCAGCGCCTTCATCGGGGCCACCTATCGCTACAACGCCACCCTGCAGTACCGCTTCACCGACCACGCGCGGCTGTCGTTCGCGGTGGACAACCTGTTCGACAAGCTGCCGCCGCGCGACCCGACCTATACCGCCTACCCCTACTACGACGTGTCGTGGTTCGACACGGTGGGACGCAGCTACTACCTGGAATTCACCTACAAGTTCGGGGGCAAGGCGCTGTAGCGCTTCGCTGGCTCCCGACAGGAAAAACCCTCCCGGCCGGGAGGGTTTTTCGTTTCGCGCCGCGGGCGGGCCTCAGACGTTGAAGCGGAAGTGCAGCACGTCGCCTTCCTGCACCCGGTATTCCTTGCCTTCCAGCCGCAGGCGCCCGGCGTCGCGCGCGCCGGCCTCGCCCTTGTACCTGATGAAGTCGTCGTAGCCGATCGTCTCGGCGCGGATGAAGCCCTTCTCGAAGTCGGTGTGGATCACCGCCGCCGCCTGCGGCGCGGTCGCGCCGGCCTTGACCGTCCACGCGCGCACTTCCTTGACGCCCGCGGTGAAGTAGGTCTGCAGGCCCAGCAGCCTGTAGGCCGCGCGGATGACGCGGTTCAGGCCGGGCTCGTCGAGGCCCAGGTCCCGGAGGAATTCGTCGCGGTCGGCGTCGTCGAGCTGCGAGAGCTCCTCCTCGATCGCCGCCGACACCGGCACCACCTCGGCGCCCTCCGCCGCCGCGCGCGCGCGCACCGCGTCCAGGTGCGGATTGTTCTCGAAGCCGTCCTCGAGCACGTTGGCCACGTACATCACCGGCTTGAGGGTGAGCAGGAACAGGTCGCGCACCGCGGCCCGCTCCTCCTCGTCCAGCGCCACCGAGCGCGCCGACCTGCCCTGGTCCAGCGCCGCGCGCAGCTTCTGCAGCACCTCGATCCTGGCCTTGGCGTCCTTGTCGCCGCTCTTGGCCACCCGCTCGAAGCGGGCGATCGCCTTGTCGACCGACTCCAGGTCGGCCAGCGCGAGCTCGGTGTCGATGGTCTCGATGTCGGCGATCGGATCGACCTTGTTGGCCACGTGGATGACGTCGGCATGCTCGAAGCAGCGCACCACGTGGGTGATCGCGTCGACCTCGCGGATGTGGGCCAGGAACTTGTTGCCCAGTCCCTCGCCGCTGGCCGCGCCGGCGACGAGCCCGGCGATGTCGACGAACTCGACCGCCGTGGGCACCACCTTCTGCGGCTTGACGACCTCCGCCAGCGCGTTCAGCCGGGGATCGGGCACCGGCACCACGCCGACGTTGGGCTCGATCGTGCAGAAGGGGAAGTTGGCGGCGGCGATGCCCGCCTTGGTCAGCGCGTTGAACAGGGTCGACTTGCCGACGTTCGGCAGGCCGACGATGCCGCATTTGATGCCCATGGAAATCCGTGATTGGTGATTCGTGATTGGTGATTCGTAAAGCAAAGCTCTCGCTCTTGCGAATCACCAATCACCAATCACGAATCACCGCTTCTCCGTATGCAGGCGCTTCATCGCCTCGTTGAAGTCGCCGCGCACCGCCAGCGGCAGCACGTCCAGGGCGGCGTCGATGGCGCGGGCGATCTCGATGTCGTCGCCGGCCGAGGGACGGCCGAGCACCCAGGGGGTGACCTTGTCCTTGTGGCCCGGGTGGCCGATGCCGATGCGCAGGCGATGGAATTTCCCGTGCCCCAGCAGGCGCATGGTGTCGCGCAGGCCGTTCTGGCCGCCGTGGCCGCCGTCGAACTTCAGGCGCGCCACGCCGGGCGGCAGGTCGAGCTCGTCGTGCACCAGCAGCGCCTGCTCCGGCTCGATCTTCCAGAAACGCAGCGCGGCCAGCACCGACTTGCCGCTGAGGTTCATGAACGTCGCTGGCTTGAGCAGCCACACGCTGCGGCCGTCGACATCGACCTTCGCGGTCTCGCCGAACAGCTTGGCGTCGACCTTGAAGCGCTCGCCGGACTTCTCCGCGAGCGCGTCGACAAAGCGGAACCCGGCGTTGTGCCGGGTCCGCGCATGCTCGGGGCCGGGGTTGCCCAGCCCCACGATGAGTCGCAGGCCTTCCATCTCGACGGCGATCGCCCGCTGCGCCCGCGCGGGGCGCAGCGGTGGCGGCGATTACTTGTCGTCGCCCTCGGCTTCGCCCTCGCCCTCGGCGGCGGGCGCCTGCGGCGCGGCAGCGGCCTCCGTGCCCTCGCCTTCCGCGGTCTCTTCCGCCTCCACGCGCGCGTGGCGGGCGACGACGATGGCGACGTCGTGGTCCGGGCCCAGCTTGAGCTCGGGGATCTCGACGCCCGCAGGCAGCTTGACCTGCGACAGGTGGACGGTGTCCCCCAGCTGCAGGCCGGACAGGTCGACCTCGATGAACTCCGGCAGGTCCCTGGGCAGGCAGCTGATGTGGACTTCGTTGTGCTCGTGCGAGATCACCACGTCGGCGGCCTTGCCGGCCGGCGACTTCTCCTCGCCCACGAAGTGCAGCGGCACCGAGACGCGGATCGCCTCGTTCTCGCTCACGCGCTGGAAGTCCAGGTGCATGATCAGCTGCTTGTACGGATGGCGCTGCATGTCGCGCAGGAGCACCTTCTGCACCTTGCCGTCGACGTCGAGGTCGATGATCGAGGCGTAGAACCACTCGTTCTGGCTGGCGACCCAGGTCTTCTCGTGCTCGAGCTGGACGCTCTGCGGATCGGCGTGACCGCCGTAGACGACGGCCGGGATGGCGCCGGCGCGACGCAGGCGGCGGCTCGCACCCTTCCCCTCGTCGCTGCGGCCCGTGGCCGAAAGCTTGTGTTCTGACATTTTCGTTTGCTCACTTCAGGTTGTTAGCCGCCTCGCGGCGGCTTGGCGACTCCCCCGCGACCAGGGGAGCCGGTGGAACAGTGATTCGTGATTGGCGATTCGTGATTCGAAGAGGCGGAGCCCCCGCTTTGACGAATCACCAATCACCAATCACCAATCACGGCCTTTCTCAGTCCACGTACAACGAACTCACCGACTCGCCGAACGCCACCCGGCGGATCGTCTCCGCCAGCAGTTCGGCGACGCTGAGCTGGCGGATCCGTCCACAGGCCCGGGCCGGCTCCGACAGCGGGATCGTGTCGGTGACCACCAGCTCGTCGAGCTCGGACCGGGTCACGTTGTCGATCGCCGCGCCCGAGAGCACGGGATGGGTGCAGTACGCGACCACCTTGGTCGCGCCCTGCGCCTTGAGCGCCGCCGCCGCCGCGCACAGCGTGCCGGCGGTGTCGACGATGTCGTCGACCAGCACGCAGGTCTTGCCCGCGACGTCGCCGATGATGTTCATCACCGTCGCCACGTTGGCGCGCGGGCGGCGCTTGTCGATGATCGCCAGGTCGGCGTCGTCCAGGCGCTTGGCGATCGCCCTGGCGCGCACCACGCCGCCGACGTCCGGCGAGACCACGATCAGGTTGTCGGTGCCGTGCGCGCGCCAGATGTCGGCGAGCAGCAGCGGCGAGGCGTACACGTTGTCGACCGGGATGTCGAAGAAGCCCTGGATCTGGTCGGCGTGCAGGTCCACGGTCAGCATCTGGTCGGCGCCGGCCGCGGTGACCATCTTGGCCGCGACCTTGGCCGTGATCGGCACCCGCGAGGAGCGCAGGCGGCGGTCCTGGCGGGCGTAGCCGAAGTACGGCACCACCGCAGTGACGCTGCTGGCCGATGCGCGCTTGAGCGCGTCGATCAGCACCAGCAGCTCCATGAAGTGCTCGGCGGTGGGCGCGCAGGTCGGCTGGATGACGAACACGTCCTGCCGGCGCACGTTCTCCTCGATCTCGACCTGCACCTCGCCGTCGGAGAAGGTCGAGACCAGCGCCTTGCCCGGACGCACCCCGAGCTCGCGGCACACGGCCTGCGCCAGCGGCCGGTTCGCATTGCCGGAGAAGATCAGCAGGTTGCCATCCTCTTTCATCTGTCTCGCTCCGCTGCGCTCTGACCGTTGCGGTGGGTGGGGCCGTGATTGGTGATTGGTGATTCGTGATTCGCAAAAGCCTTAGAAGCCTCAGGGCGACTGCTACTCGCCTTTGCCAATCACGAATCACCAATCACGAATCACGGCTTTTGGCAGGGGCGGTAGGATTCGAACCTACGAATGCCAGGATCAAAACCTGGTGCCTTGGGCCTCTTGGCGACGCCCCTGTGGCATCGGAAAACCGGTTGCGATTGTCTACCCGCCGCTCTGCTGTCGCCATGCTTCGAGGGCCGCGTGCAGCGGCGATCGCGCCGCGCCGCGGGCCGTCCAGGCCGCCAGGCCCAGCGGCAGCCGCGCCAGCGCCGCCTCGGCGGACGCGCGATCGGCGAACTCGACGAAGCAGCCGCTGCCCGATCCGGTCAGCCGCGGCGTCCCGATCCGCGCCAGCGCGGCGAAGGCGGCCTCGACGGCCGGTTCGCGGCGGCGCAGGACCGGCTCGAACGCGTTGCCGGACACAGCTCCCGAAACAAAGTCGGATATTGTCGCGGGCGGGGCATTTCGCGTCAATTCCGGGGCCTGGAACAATTCGGCGGTGGAGACGTGGACGCCGGGGTCGGCCAGCAGGTACCACGCCGGCGGCAGGTCCAGGGGGGTCAGCCGCTCGCCCACGCCCTCGGCCCAGGCGTTGCAGCCGCGCACGAACACCGGCACGTCGGCGCCGAGCGCCAGCCCCAGCGCCGCCAGCCGCTCGGTCCCCAGGTCCAGCCCCCACAGCCGGTCCAGCGCCACCAGCACGGTCGCGGCATCCGACGATCCGCCGCCGAACCCGCCGCCCACGGGAATGCGTTTTTCGACGACGATGTCGGCACCCAAGCCCGTTTTCGTCTCCGATTGCAGCAATCTGGCCGCCCGGACCACGAGGTCGCGGTCGGCATCGATGCCGGCGATCGCCGCGCCGTGCCGCACCACCGCGCCGTCCGGACGCGGCCGCAGGCCGATGGCGTCGCCCCAGTCGAGCAGGCGGAACGCGCTCTGCAGCTCGTGGTAGCCGTCGGGACGGCGTCCGACGATGCGCAGGCACAGGTTGAGTTTCGCCGGCGCCGGCCAGCGGGACCACCCGGCCCCCGCGGCCTCGGTCATGGCGCTTCCGGCGACCAGGACCAGGCGTCGATCGCCAGCCGGACCTTGGCCCGGTCGCGGTGCGCGTCGATCCGGGCCGGCACCGCGAGCGGGGCCTGGCCATCGCCGGGGTCCGAATCGCGCCAGCCGAGGTAGTCCACCGTCCAGCCGTCCTGCTCGATCCTGGCCAGCCTGCCGTCGGCCGCGAACGCCAGCCGCGCCGGGCCGAACCTGGCCTCGTCGGCGCGGGCGCCGGACGCCCAGGCCGCGAGCGCACCGACCGGCACCTCCAGCCCGGTGGCTTCGCGCAGCAGCCGCACCACGTCGGTGTCGCTGCGCGGGCCGCCCTCGACGCCCTCGATGCGGGCCGAGCCGGCGTCGCCGGACAGGCGCCAGCTCTGCCGGCTGACCGGCGCGCTCAAGGTCACCAGGTAGGCATCGCCGCGCTGGCGCCATTCGATCCGGCCGCTGCCGCCGCCGCGCTCGCCCGAGAGCGCGACGCGCCCCTCGAACCCCAGCGCCGGCAGCGCCGCCAGCCGCGACTCGCGCGCCTGCTGCCGCGCGGTCGCCGCGGCCAGCCCTTCGCCGGACAGCTCGCCGATCGGAACACCCGCCTGGCGCGGCACCGACACGCAGCCGGCCAGCGCCAGGCAGCAGGCCAGGCCCGCGACGCGCAGCCGCCTCATGCGCCGGTCTTTTCGAGCGCCCGCTTGAGCGAGCGGTTTTCGGGATCGAGCCTGCGCGCCTCGTCGAAGTAGCGGCGCGCCTCGTCCTTCCTGCCGGTCATCCACAGCACCTCGGCCACGTGCGCGGCGATCTCGGCGTCCTTCTGCATCGACAGCGCGCGGCGCAGCTCCACCAGCGCCTCCTCGTTGCGGCCGAGCCGGTACAGCACCCAGCCGTGGCTGTCGATGATCGCCGGGTTGCCGGGATCGGCCACGCGCGCCCGGTCGATCAGCTGCAGCGCCTCGGCGTAGCGCGTGGTGCGGTCGGCCAGCGTGTAGCCGAGCGCGTTGAGGGTGGCGACGTTGTCGGGATCGGCGGCCAGGATCTTGCGCAGGTCGGCCTCGGCGCGCGGGATGTCGTCGCGCCGCTCCCACATCAGGCCGCGCGCGTACAGGATCTCCGGCTCGTCGGGATACGCGGCCAGGCCCCGCGCGTAGGCGTCGAGCTCGCCGTCGAGGTCGCCGTCGTCCTTGCGCAGCTCGGCCTCGAGCAGGTAGGCGTCGCGCCGCGCCTCGTCGTCGGCCGAGGCGTCGGACTGGATCGCGCGCAGCTCGGCCCAGGCCTCGGCGTTGCGCTTGAGGTCGTGCATCACCTTGGCCACGCGCAGCCGGGCCTCGGCGCGCTGCGGCCCGCCGGCGACGCTGCCGTACCAGTCCAGCGCCTCCTGGTGGCGCTCCAGGAATTCGGCCACCTGCCCCAGCAGCAGCCGGCGCGAAGGGTCCGGGCTGGCCGAGTCGCGCCTGAGCTCGTCGTAGAGCTCGGCAAGCCCCTGCTTGTCCTCGTCCTTGGCCAGCAGCGACGCGCGCAGGCGGTAGAGCTGGTCGTCCTGCGGGCCGCCGGCGAGCATCGCGGCGGCGGCCTTCCCGTCGCCCAGCGCGTCGTACTCGGCCGCGATCGCCACCCGCAGTTCGGGCGCCAGCGCCGCGTTCCGGGCCATCGCGGCCAGCGCCTTGCGCGCTTCGTCGGTCTTGCCCGCCTCGCGCAGCTGGCTGGCGCGCAGCAGCGCCACGCGCGGTTCGCCGGGGAAGCGGCGGATCACGTCGGCGACGATGCGCTCGGTGAGCGCGTCGTCGCCGAGCCG
>JAYRKR010000063.1:0-5785 GCA_041905645.1 Luteimonas sp. | reverse complement strand
GGCCCCGGGGGGGGCCCGGGGGTCTGGGGGGGCCCCGGGCGGCGTCGGTGGTGGGGGTGCGGGGGGGGGCCCCCGAGCCGCTGCGCCAGCCCGCCCAGCGCCAGCCACGCCTGCAGCCGGTCCGGGACGACGCCGGCGTCGAGCAGCTGGCCCAGCAGGGCCGCCGCCGACTTCGGGTCCTTGCCGCTCCCCAGCGCCGCCACCGCGTACGACCAGGCCTTCGGATCCGGATCGCGCAGCAGGCCCTCGATCTCGCGGCGGGCGCCCGCCAGGTCCTTCCTGCGCAGCGACAGGGAAGCCTCGGCGCCGCGCAGGGCGAGCGAGCCGGGCGCCCGCTCGCGCCACAGCGCCAGCGCCTGCGCGCTGCGCGCGTCGTCGCCGGCGAGCAGCGCGATGCGGGTGGCGCGCTCGGCCAGGCCGGCGTCGCCGTCGGCGCTGGCGGCGGCCTGCAGGTACCAGCCCGCGGCCTCGTCGAGGCGGCCGGACTGCAGCGCGTACTCGCCGGCCAGGGTCGCGGTCATGGTGTCCGCGGGCGGCGGCTTCGCCGCCGCGGGCGGCGCGCAGCAGGCGACGGACAGCAGGATCGGGAGCAGGCGGCGGAGCGTGGCGGGCATCTGGGGCAACCGGGCCGTAAAATGTCGGCCCACAGTCCAACGAGCTTATCGCAAGCGCCTGAACGGAGGACCGTCCCGTCCCCCGTCGCACCGGGCAGCCCGCCATCCATGAGCCTGTTCGCCTTCGGCATCAACCACCAGACCGCGCCGGTCGCCCTGCGCGAGCGCGTCGCCTTCGCCGACGACGCGGTCGCGCCGGCGCTCGCGCGGCTCAAGGCGATGTCGCAGGTCCGCGAGGCGGCACTGCTGTCGACCTGCAACCGCACCGAGCTCTACGCGGTGGTCGACGGCGACGGCGACGCGCTGGCCGACTGGCTGGCCTCGCATCCGGCCGGCAGCGGCGACGCCGGCGTCGACCCGGGGCACGCGCTGCACGCCTACCTCTACCGGCACCAGGACGGCGAGGCCGCGCGGCACCTGTTCCGCGTCGCCACCGGGCTGGATTCGCTGGTGCTGGGCGAGCCGCAGATCCTGGGCCAGGTGAAGCATGCATGGGCGCTGGCGCGCGAAGCCGGCGCGCTGGGCGGGCAGCTCGACCGGCTGTTCCAGCACGCCTTCGTCACCGCCAAGCGCGCGCGCACCGAGACGCGGATCGGCAACAGCCCGGTATCGGTGGCCTCGCTCGCGGTGCGCCTGGCGCAGGAGTCGTTCGCGCAGCCGGCCGATTCCACCGTGCTGCTGGTCGGCGCCGGCGAGACCATCGAGCTGGCCGCGCGCCACCTGGCGCAGGCGAAGGTCAAGCAGCTGCTGGTCGCCAACCGCACCTTCGCCCACGCCCAGGAGCTGGCCGCGCGCCACGGCGGGGTGGCGCTGCCGCTGGACGAGCTCGACCGCCACCTGTTCCTCGCCGACATCGTGTTCTCGGCGACCGCCAGCCGCGACCCGGTGATCGCCAAGGCGCAGGTCGCCGCCGCGCTCGCCGCGCGCCGGCACCGGCCGATGCTGCTGTTCGACCTGGCCGTGCCGCGCGACGTCGCCGCCGACGTGGCCACGCTCAAGGACGCCTTCCTCTACACCGTCGACGACCTCGAGCGCGCGGTCGAGGACAACCGCCGCAACCGCCGCGAGGCCGCGGAGGACGCCGAGGCGATCGTCGACCTGCAGGTCGCGCGCTACGTCGAGGCGCTGGCGGCGGGCACGCGCAACGCCCCGCTCAAGCGCCTGCGCGCGCACGGCGACGAGGTGCGGGCCGAGGTGCTGGCGAAGGCCCGGCAGCAGCTCGCCGCCGGCCAGCCGCCGGAGGCGGTGCTGGACTTCCTCGCCCACACCCTGACCAACCGCCTGCTGCACGCGCCGACCGTGGCGCTGCGCGAGGCGGCCCTCGGTGGCGACCTGGAGCTGATGCGCGCGGCGGACCGGCTGCTGGATGGTGCGCAAGAGCGAGGAACTAGTGAATAGGAACGAGGAACTAGTGAAAATCGAAAGTGCCGACGCCTCCACCACTAGTTCCTGGTTCCTCTTCACTAGTTCCTGATTCCCGACCCCATGCTTCCTACCCTGCGCCGCAAGCTCGAAGCCCTGGCCGAACGCCGAGAGGAGCTCGAGCGCCTGCTCGCCGATCCCGGCGCGGCCGCCGACCAGGACCGGTTCCGCGCGCTGTCGCGCGAGTTCGCGCAGCTCGAGCCGGTGGCCGCCGCGCTCGCCGAGGAGCGCCAGGCGCGCGCGGACCTCGCCGCCGCGCAGGCGATGCGCGCCGATCCCGAGCTGCGCGGGCTGGCCGAGGAGGAAATCGAGGCCGCCGACGCGCGCCTGGAAGCGCTCGACGCCACGCTGATGGCGCTGCTGGTGCCGCACGACGCGCGCGACGATGGCGGCCTGTACCTGGAAGTGCGCGCTGGCACCGGCGGCGACGAGGCGGCGATCTTCGCCGGCGACCTGCTGCGCATGTACTCGCGCTACGCCGAGCGCCAGGGCTGGCGGGTCGAGGTGGAATCGGCCAGCCCGGGCGAGCACGGGGGCTTCCGCGAGGTCATCGCCCGCGTCGAGGGCCGCGGCGCCTACGCGCGGCTGAAGTTCGAGTCCGGCACCCACCGCGTGCAGCGCGTGCCCGAAACCGAATCGCAGGGCCGCATCCACACCTCGGCCGCGACGGTGGCGATCATCCCGGTGGAAGAGGACGGCCCGCCGGTCGAGATCAACCCGGCCGACCTGAAGATCGACACCTTCCGCTCCTCCGGCGCCGGCGGCCAGCACGTCAACAAGACCGAGTCGGCGATCCGCATCACCCACGTGCCCAGCGGCATCGTGGTCGAGTCGCAGACCGAGCGCTCGCAGCACGCCAACCGCGACAAGGCGATGAAGCGGCTCAAGGCCACGCTCGCCGAGGCCGAGGCCGCGAAGCAGGCCGCCGCGACCGCGCAGGTCCGCAAGCTGCAGGTCGGCAGCGGCGACCGCAGCCAGCGCATCCGCACCTACAACTATCCGCAGGGCCGCATCACCGACCACCGCGTCGAAGGGCTGACGCTGTACGACCTGCCGAACGTGCTGGAGGGCGCGCTGGAGCCGCTGATCGAGCGGCTGTCCCGCGAGCACCAGGCCGACGAGCTGGCGCGGCTGGTGGATGCGGGGTGAAGCGGTGATCGCCGGTTCGTGATCGCCGGTTCGTGATTGCCGGTTCCTGATCGGAGAGCCGAGACCGGCGATCCACGGTCGGCCCTGCCAGGCGATGCACGGGCCGGAATCAGGCCGGAATCAGGCGACCCTCCAGGCCGTCATCCCCGCGAAGGCGGGGATCCAGTGTCCCTGGCGTTGCCAACCCGCGAGCCGATGGGCCCGTCAGGGTGTCCATCGACGCTGCAGGGCCCGGCGATGGCGAGGTGCGTCGCGATGGTGTGCAAGGCCAGTGGATCCTCGCCTTCGCGGGGATGACGGCAACCGTGGATGCCGGCCGCTTGCGGGCGTCCGCGGCGAAGCGCAGCCGCGGACAATCGCTGCCTGCGACGGCGGGTTAGGATGCGGCCAGTCCTCCGAGCCACGCTCCGCATGACCGCCATCCATCGCGCCACCCTCGACGACCTCGACGCCCTGGCGCCGCTGTTCGACGGCTACCGCGGCTTCTACGCGCAGGCCTCCGACCCGGAACTCGCGCGCGATTTCCTGCGCGCGCGGCTGGGCAACGGCGAATCGGTCGTGTTCCTCGCCACCCTCGACGACGGCGCGCCGGCCGGGTTCACCCAGCTCTACCCGATGTTCTCCTCGGTGCGCGCCGCGCGGACGTGGGTGCTCAACGACCTGTTCGTCGCGCCGGCTGCGCGCCGGCACGGGGTCGCCCGCGCCCTGCTCGACGCCGCCGCGCGCTTCGCGCGCGACGACGGCGCGATCCGGCTCGAGCTCGAGACCACGCCCGACAACCTGCAGGCGCAGGCGCTCTACCGCGCCCACGGCTGGCAGGCCTACGACGGCACCCTGCGCTTCCACCTGCCGCTGGGCGCTTGAGCCGCGGCACGATGCCACCCGGCGATCCCCGCATCGAGGCCCGGCGCGCGGTCGCGCGCGAGCCGCGCAACGCGATCGCGTGGGTGGTGCTGTCCGACGCCGAGCTCGACGCCGGCGACCCGCGCGCCGGGCGCGCCGCCGCCGAGCGCGCGCTGGCGCTCGCCCCCGGCCATCCCGAGGCGCTGGCGCGGCTGGGCCGTGCGCACTGGATGCAGGGCGACCTGCGCGCCGCCGCCGACAGCCTGCGCGCGGCCGCGCGCGCGGCGCCGGCGCACCCGGGCATCGCGGTCTGGCTCGGCCACGTCCTGGAGGACGTCGGCGAAGCCGAAGCCGCCAGCGAGGCCTACGCACGCGCGCACGCGCTCGACCCGCGCGAGCCGCTGCTCGGCGCCTACCTGCTGGCGTGGCGCCGCCGCCTGTGCGACTGGCGCGACCTCGACGCGCTGTCGCGGCAGGTGCGCGAGGCGGTGCGACGCGAGCTGGCGCCGGTCGAGCCCTTCGCCTTCCTCAGCGAGGACTCGACGCCCGCCGAACAGCTGCAGTGCGCACGCATGCGCGCCTCGATGGTGGCCTCGATGGCGCGCCCGCTGCCGCCCGCGGCGCCGCGCCCGGCCGGCGGGGTCCGCCTGGGCTTCCTGTCCAACGGCTTCGGCGCGCATCCCACCGGGCTGCTGGTGGTGGCCTTCCTCGAGGCGCTGCGCATGCACGCGAAGGTCGATGCGCACCTGTTCGCGCTCAACGCCGACGACGGCAGCGACATCCGCGCCCGCCTGCGCGCGGCGACGGCGCTGCACGAGGTCGCGCAGCTGCCGCACGAGCGCATCGCCGCGGCCATCCGCGACGCCGGCATCGACGTGCTGTTCGACCTGCGCGGCTGGGGCGGCGGCGGCGTGCCGGAAGTGCTGGCGATGCGGCCCGCGCCGGTGCAGGTGAACTGGCTCGCCTATCCGGGCACCTCCGGCGCTCCCTGGATCGACTACGTGCTCGCCGACGCCTTCGTGCTGCCCGATGCGCTGGCGCCGCGCTTCAGCGAGCGCGTGCTACGGCTGCCGCGCTGCTTCCAGCCCTCCGACACCGCGCGCGCGGTCGGCGCGCCGCCCTCGCGCGCGAGCTGCGGGCTGCCCGAGCGGGGCGTCGTCTACTGCTGCTTCAACAACAGCTACAAGCTCAACCCCGCCAGCTTCGCGCGCGCGATGGCGGTGCTGGGGCAGGTGGAGGGCAGCGTGCTGTGGCTGCTGTCCGGCCCGGGCCGCGCCGACGAGCGCCTGCGCGAAGCCGCGCGCGCCGCCGGCATCGACCCGGCGCGGCTGGTGTTCATGGACAAGCAGCCGCAGCCCGCCTACCTGGCGCGCCTGCAGCTCGCGGACCTGTTCCTCGACACCAATCCCTACAACGCGCACACCACTGCGTCCGATGCGCTCTGGGCCGGCTGCCCGGTGCTCACGCGCCCGGGCGACACCTTCGCCGCGCGGGTGGCCGGCAGCCTCAACCACCATCTCGGGCTCGACGAAATGAACGTCGCCGACGACGCTGCCTACGTCGGGCTCGCCGTCGCGCTCGGCCGCGACCCCGCGCGCCTGCGCGCGCTGCGCGAGCGCCTGCAGGCGGCCAGGCGAACGTCGGGCCTGTTCGACATGGCCGGCTTCGCCGCGGATTTCACCGCGATGGCGATCCGCCTGGTCGGCCGCCCGTAGGAGCGCCCCATGGGCGCGATCGCTTTCGTCGGCGACGCGATC
>JAYRKR010000062.1:0-20898 GCA_041905645.1 Luteimonas sp. | reverse complement strand
CTTCAGCCGCGAGCCGTTGCCGACTGCCTGCCAGGCCAGCCAGCACCGGCTGGGAGAAGAGCTCGCGGCTGAAGCCGCTCCCACAGGCCGGAGCCGTGCGGCTCGATTCCTCGCCCGGAAGGCATCCGGTAATCTTGCGCGATGAACCCGCAGCCTCCTTCCGCCCCGGCAGGAACAGCGGCGTCGGAGGGCGCTCCCGCCCGCGCGTGGCGCTACGCGTACCGGCTGCCGTTCCTGCTCTGGCATGTCCTCGTCGACCTGCCGGTGGTGCTGCTGCTGATGCTGCGCCCGTTCGGGCGCCTGCGCCTGCGCGGCGGCGAGCGCGTGGACCACCGCGCCGTGCGCGCATGGTCGGCGGGGCTGATGCGGGCGTTCGGCTTCCGCCTGCGGCGGATCGGCGCGCCGGTCCCCGGGGCGACGCTGTTCGTCGCCAACCACGTCAGCTGGGTCGACATCGTCACCCTGCACAGCCAGCGGATGATGGGCTTCGTCGCCAAGCGTGAGATCGCGAGCTGGCCGCTGGTCGGCTGGCTGGCCGCGCGCGGCGAGACCATCTTCCACCAGCGCGGCAGCCAGGAGTCGCTGGGCGGCGTGCTGCAGGAGATGCTCGCGCGGCTGCGCACCGGGCACTCGGTGGGCGTATTCCCGGAAGGCCGCACGCGCGACGGCAGCGAGGTCGGGCCGTTCCATGCGCGCATCTTCCTGGCCGCGGTGGAGGCCGGCGCGCCGGTGCAGCCGGTGGCGCTGCGCTACGGCGAGGGCGGCAGCGCGCAGACGGTCGTGGCGTTCCGGCCGAAGGAGAGCTTCTTCGGCAACTTCCTGCGCCTGGTGGGTGAGCCGTCGCGGGTGGTCGAGGTGGTGTTCCTGGCGCCGATCAGCCCGTCCGACGCGGGCGGGCGCCGCCGTATCGCCGAGCTGGCGCGCGAGCGCATCGTGGCGGCGATGGAAGGCCGGCAGCCGGGGACCGGCCGGCGGGAATAGGCCGGGGCGATGTCCGACATCCCGGAAAGACCGGCCGGCGCTTCCGCACCCGAGGCGGGAGCCGGCGCGCCGCGGCCGGCCCCGCCGGGTTCGCGCCCGCTGCATGCGGCCGACTACCGGCCGCCGCCGTGGCTGCGCAACCGCCACGTGCAGTCGATCCTCGCCGGCAGCCCGATGCGGCGCATGCGCGGTGCGTACGGGCTCGAGCGCATCGGCGCGGTCAGCAGCGGGCACATGATTGACGGTGGCGACGGCGTGCGCCTGCACGGCCTGCACACCACGCTGCCCGGCATGCGCCCGCGCGGGCTGGCGCTGCTGCTGCACGGCTGGGAAGGCAGCACCGAGTCGAGCTACATGCGCATGACCGCGGTGCGGATGCTGATGCGCGGCTTCGACGTGTTCCGGCTCAACTTCCGCGACCACGGCGACACCCACCACCTCAACGAGGCGCTGTTCCACTCCAACCGCATCGACGAGGTCGTGCACGCGGCCTGCGACATCGCGCGCCGCTTCCAGCCGCCGGGCACGCCGCTGGTGGCCGCGGGGCATTCGCTGGGCGGGAACTTCGTGCTGCGCCTGGCGCTGCGCGCGCCGTCCGCGGGGCTGCCGCTGGCGCGGGTGGCCTCGGTGTGCCCGGTGCTGGACCCGGCGCGCACCATGCTGCGGATGGAGCAGGGCACGCCGATGTACATGCGCTACTTCGAGAAGAAGTGGCGCGAGTCGCTGCAGCGCAAGCGCCAGCTGTTCCCCGAGCGCCACGACTTCGACGACGCCACGCTGCGCCTGCACATGCGCGAGCTGACCGAGTGGCTGGTGCAGCGGCACACCGACTTCGGCACCCTGGACAACTACTTCGACGGCTACTCGATCGCGGGCGACCGCCTGCTGCCGCTGGCGGTGCCCACCGACATCCTGATGGCCGAGGACGACCCGGTGATCCCGATCGAGGACTTCCGCGAACTGGCGCTGCCGCCGCTGGCGCGGCTGGAGATCTCGCGCTGGGGCGGGCACTGCGGCTTCCTCGAGAACCTGCGCCTGGACGGCTTCGGCGAGCGCTGGGTGGCCGCCCGGCTGGGCGCGGCGGCGCCCGCGGACGACTGAGCGGGCGCCGGGCGGGGCGCCCGCCGCCCGCGCCCCGGGCAGGCGGCGGCGAATCGCTACAATTGCCGGTTCCGGCCGCCAGGCCTTCCGGCAAGCCCCGCATTCCATGTACGACGAGATCCAGATCATCGATGCCCTGCGCCGCGGCGAGCGCGCCGCCGCCCTCGACATGGCGCGCGCCGTCACCAGCGCCCGGCCCGATGATCCGCAGGCGCACCGCGTGCTCGCGATCGCGCTGTCGATGCAGGGCCAGTCGGCGGCGGCGCACGCCGCGCTGGACCGCGCCATCGCGCTGGCGCCGCACGACGGCAGCCTGCACTACCAGCGCGCGGCGCTGCTGGTCTCGGAGAACCGCGCCGACGAGGCGCATGCCGAGCTCGAGCGCAGCGTCGAGGTCAACCCCAACGAGTTGCGCGCCTACGTCATGCAGGCGCAGCTGGCGCTGGGGCAGGGCAACCTGGATGAGGCGGAGCGCCAGGCGCGCCTGGCCGCGCGCATCAACCCCGACCATCCCTGGCTGCTCACCATCCAGGGCATGGTGCTGCTGCACCGCAGGCAGCTGCCCGAGGCGCACCGGCTGATCGCGCGCGGTGCGCAGCTCGCGCCCGACGACATCCAGACCCGCTACGCGCTGGGCCTGTCGTTCATGGCACAGGGCCACCTCGCCTTCGCCGAGCAGGCCTTCCGCGGCGTGGTCGAGAAGAACCCCGGCGCGACCGGCGTGCGCCACATGCTCTCCGACGTGATCCGCCGCCAGGAACGCTACGCGGAGGCGGCGGAGGTGGTCGAGCAGGGCCAGGCCGCGGGACAGGAGATCCCCGCCGACATGCTGCGCTACGCCGGCGAGCTGTGGCTGGTGGCCGGCAACCACGAGCGCGCGCTGCCGCTGCTGCGGCGCGCGGTCGCCGGCATGCCCGACGACCGCGTCGCGCTGGATGCGCTGATCGAGGCGCTGCGCCGCAAGGGCGACGCCGCCGAGGCGCGCCACACGCTCGAGGCGGCGCTGGCGGCCACGCCGCATATCGACGGGCTGTGGTCGGCGCGGCTGTCGTTCGAGCCGGAAGGCGGCGACGTCGCCGGCATCGCCGCGCGCTGGCAGGCGGCGATCCCCGATTCGGTGCACCCGCTGCACCTGCAGATGTGGCAGGCGATCCAGCGCGGCGACCGCGAGGCCTCGCGCGCGCTCGCCGAGCGCATCATCGAGCGCGATCCCGGCCACGTCGCGGCGCAGGCGGAGATCGTCGAGCAGCTGTTCAACAGCGACGCCGCGGCCGCGGTGGCGCACATCGAGTCGCTGCTGCCGCGCATCCCCGACCCGGAGAACCGGCGCATGGTGCTCGGCTGGCTGGGCCGCGCGCAGGACCGCGCCGGCCGGTACGCCGACGCGGTGGAAACCTGGACGCAGCTGCAGGCGATCACCGGTCCGAGCGCGAGCCCGCTGCCGCCGGCGAGCGCCGACACCGCGAGCTGGCCGCCGGCGGTGGACGCGGGACAGGCCGGCCAGCGTCCGGTCTTCCTCTACGGACCGCCCGGCTCCGGCGCCGAGCGCGTGGTGTCCACCCTGTTGCACAACCTCGGCCAGCGCATGGCGATCGATCGCACCATGGCGCGCCCGCCGCAGGATCCGCTGCAGTACCCGCAGACCGCCGCGCGGCTGGCCGCGGGCGAGCTCGACGGCGCGATGCTGGTCTCGGCCTGGCGCGCGGCGCTGCCGGGGCGCGGCACCGACGCCACCGCGCCGATCGACTGGCTGACCTGGTGGGACAACGCGCTGCTGCGCGCCTTCCGCGAGTCGCTGCCCGAAGCGCTGCTGCTGCTGGTGCTGTGCGACCCGCGCGACATGCTGATCGACTGGCTGCAGCGCGATGCGTTCGTGCGCTACGAGACCGGCACGCCGGAGCGGATCGCGACCTGGCTGGCCGGCGCGCTCGGCCAGCTCGCCGCGCTCATCGAGGGCGACTGGATGCCCAACCGCGTGCTGCGCCTGGAGGACATCGCCGACGACGCCCCGGCGATCGCGGTCGCGGTCGGCGAGGCGCTGGGGATGGAGCTCTCGGCCGCGCCCGCCCTCGGCCCCAGCCGCTTCCCCGCCGGACACTGGCGCGACTACCGGGAAGCGCTGGCCGGGCCGTTCGCGCTGCTGGCGCCGGTGGCGCAGCGGCTGGGCTATCCAGAGGCCTGATCCCGCGCCGACACCCCGACAGGAGGCACGCCATGCGCATCCACAGCGACAGTTTCGAACCCCGCGGCCCGATCCCGGCGGAATTCGCGCTCGGCGCACCGGACGGTTTCGGCGGCAACCGCAACCCGCAGCTGGGCTGGGACGGGGTGCCCGAGGGCACCCGTTCGTTCGCGCTGCTGTGCATCGACACCGACGTGCCGACCGACCCGGCGCTGGTCGGCAAGGAAGGCGTGACGATCCCGGTCGCGCACCCGCGCGGCGACTTCGTGCACTGGGCGATGGCCGACATCCCGGCGGACGTGCGCGGGATCGCCGCCGGCAGCTGCAGCGACGGCTTCGACAAGGGCGGCAAGCGCGCGCCGCGCGGGCCCGAGGGCAGCCGCCAGGGCCTGAACGACTACACCGGCTGGTTCGCCGGCGACGCGCAGCTCGCGGGCGACTACCTGGGCTACGACGGCCCGTATCCGCCGGCCAACGACCTGCGCGTGCATCGCTACTTCTTCCGCCTGTTCGCGCTCGACGTCGCCACGCTCGGCCTGCCCGAACGCTTCACCGCGGCCGACGCGTTCCGTGCGATGCACGGCCACGTGCTGGCGGAGGCCGCGGTGTACGGCACCTACACCCTCAACGGCGAAGCCGCCGCGGGCTGAGCAGACGCAGGATGGGTTGAGCGCAGCGGAACCCATCGCTGCGCATCCGGCCACGATGGGTTCCTGGCGCCGATGGGTTTCGCCGTCGGCTCAACCCATCCTACGATCCACGATCCCGGCTACCGCGCCCGCTCCGACTCCACCACCATGTCGAGCACGTAGGCGATCGACGAGGCGTCGGCCGGCGTCGGGTCGCGATGGAACTTCTTCAGCCGCAACACCTTGCGCTCGCCCTCGCGGAAATCGAAGCCCTCGATCCCGTCGTACAGCGCCTGCCACTCGCCCGGCGCCTGCTTGACGCCGTTGGCGTCGTAGCGGATCTCGCGCACCTGCAGGCAGCGGAAGTCGGGGATCAGCGGGTGGTGGCAGGCGATGCGCTGCGGCGCGACCTCGAGGAACACGGTTTCGCCCGGCCCGCCGTAGCGGGTTTCGGCGGTGGCCTCGCCGAGCCAGGTCGAATTGCCGGAGGCCGATTCGAGCCGCAGGCGCGGCTGCGCGCCTGCTTCGACCTGCCACCGCTGCGGCTGCGCCAGCAACTTGCCGGCCGCCGCGTCGGCGGCCATCAGCGGCTGCGCGCAGGCCATCATCGTCGAGCGCATCGGACCGATCGCGATCCGGCCCTGCGCATCGACCTCGAATCGCCCCGACATGCGGTTGCAGCCGCCGGACACGGCGGCGCCGCCCTCGCCGAAGGCCAGCGCCAGGCCCTTGGACCCGGCGGGGAACAGCGCGTCGATGCGCTTGCCCTGCGCGTCGGTCGCCGTCTCCAGGGCCCAGCGGTAGGCGGCGAGCGTCGCGGCATCGCCGGCGGGCTTCGCGGCCCGCGCAGCGGCATGGTCCGGAGCCGTCGCGGCGGGCGCCGGCGGCGTGTTGTCGTGCGCGCACGCGGCCAGGGCAAGAGCCAGGGGCAGCGCCATCGTCTTCCTGTCCATCGGGATCTCCTCGGGGGTGGCCTGCGAACGTGCGTCCGCGACGAACGGGGTCGACGCTCAGCCGCCGGCCGCCATCGGCACCAGCAGCAACAGCGCCGCGCCCAGCGCCACGCGGTACGCGGCGAACGCGGTGAAGCGGTGCGACTGGATGTAGCGCAGCAGCCATTTCACCGAGATGAAGGCGGTGACCGCCGAGGCGGCGAAGGCGACCGCCAGCGCGGTCCAGTCCTCGTGCACCGCGCCGCCGCCGCGCAGCACGTCCAGCAGCTCGTAGGCGGTGGCGGCGAACATGGTCGGGATGCCGACCAGGAAGGCGAACTCGGTCGCCGCCACCCGGCTGGTGGTGCCGAACAGCAGCGCGACGAAGATCGTCGCCGCCGAGCGCGAGGTGCCGGGGAACACGCCGGCGACCACCTGCGCGATGCCGACCAGCACCGCCACCGTCCAGGTGATCGTCGTGCGCTCGCCCAGCGCCCGCGCGCGGTGCGCGGCGACGTATTCCGCCGCGACCATCCATGCGCCGCCGAGGACCAGCGCCCAGGCGATCGGCTCGACCCGCTCGGGCAGCTCGAAGCCGAGCTTCTTCACCGCCAGGCCCAGCACGCAGGTGGTCGCGAACGCGGCGAGCAGCTTGAAGGCGTAGTCGCGCGCGCGGGGCGGATCCAGCGCCAGGCCGGCGGGGTCGTGCCCGGCCGGGGCGCCCCGGCCCAGGAACGCCATCGCCAGGTCCCACAGCCGCTGCCGGTAGATCAGCACGACCGCGAGGATCGCGCCGGCCTGGATGGCGATGTTGAACAGGTCGCTGCGGCGTCCCAGCCAGTGCTCGGCGATCAGCAGGTGGCCGGTGCTGGAGATCGGCAGGAACTCGGTGATGCCTTCGATGATGCCCAGCAGCAGGGCGGAGAGCAGGTCGGTCACGTGGGCGGCGAGGGAGGCGGGCGGGACAGGATACGGGAGCGCGTCGTCCTTCCGGGGGAGGGGCCGGGTTTCCGGTACCACGGTGGTTGCCGGCGCTGCCCCGGAAGCGGCCTCTGCCGCGAGCCGTGCCCGCCACGCCGGCGCTGCGGAGCGGAGTCTGCTTTTTGTTCTTTTGTAGGAGCGACGGAAGTCGCGACTTCGCACGGCCGGGGGACTGTCGCGACTTCCGTCGCTCCCACATGAAGCCAAGCCTCGCGGCTGCAGACGCTTCTCCCCTGGATGCAGTGGTTCGGCGGACTGCAGTTCAGCAGCCGGCTGGAGCAGCAACTGCATCAATATGGTGCATTATCCGCACAGAACGCATCCATTTGGTGCAAGAGTCGGGAAGACGCAGCTGATATCTCTGATGAATCAATGCCTTGAGACGCATGGCAGCTTGGCACGACGCTTGCTGAACATCCGCATCCTTCTCCATTGCCGAGGCCAGCATGTCCGCCGAACACGTCGAAAAACTCATCGCCGACCACAAGGTCGAATTCGTCGACCTGCGCTTCGCCGACCTGCGCGGCGTCCAGCACCACGTGACCTTCCCCAAGTCGATCGTCGAGCCCGGCCTGTTCGAGGACGGCAAGATGTTCGACGGCTCCAGCATCGTCGGCTGGCGCGGCATCCACCAGTCGGACATGGTGCTGCTGCCCGACCCGGCGACCGCCTACCTCGACCCGTTCACCGCCGATCCCACCCTGGTGCTGACCTGCGACGTGCTCGACCCGACCACGATGCAGGCCTACACCCGCGACCCGCGCGGCGTCGCCCGGCGCGCCGAGGCCTACCTCAAGTCCAGCGGCATCGCCGACCAGGCCTTCTTCGGCCCGGAGCCGGAGTTCTTCATCTTCGACTCGGTGCGCTACGGCAACGAGATGGGCCACACCTTCTTCCACATCGATTCCGAGGAGGCGCACTGGAACTCGGCGCGCGAGTACCAGGGCGGCAACAGCGGCTACCGCCCGGGCATCAAGGGCGGCTACTTCCCGGTGCCGCCGGTGGACTCGCTGCACGACATCCGCGCCGAGATGTGCAAGACGCTCGAGCAGATCGGCATCGAGGTCGAGGTGCATCACCACGAGGTCGCCAACGCCGGCCAGTGCGAGATCGGCACCAAGTTCAACTCGCTCACCCGCAAGGCCGACGAGCTGCTGGCGATGAAGTACGTCATCAAGAACGTCGCCCACCGCAACGGCAAGACCGCCACCTTCATGCCCAAGCCGATCGTCGGCGACAACGGCAGCGGCATGCACGTGCACCAGTCGCTGGCCAAGGGCGGGGTCAACCTGTTCTCGGGCGACGGCTACGGCGGCCTGTCGCAGATCGCGCTGTGGTACATCGGCGGCATCTTCAAGCACGCGCGCGCGATCAACGCCTTCGCCAACTCCACCACCAACTCGTACAAGCGCCTGGTGCCGGGCTTCGAGGCGCCGGTGATGCTGGCCTACTCGGCCTCCAACCGCTCGGCCTCGTGCCGCATCCCGTACGTGGCCAACCCCAAGGCGCGCCGCATCGAGATCCGCTTCCCCGATCCGATGAACTCCGGCTACCTGACCTTCGCCGCGCTGATGATGGCGGGCCTGGACGGCATCAGGAACCAGATCGACCCGGGCGGCCCCAGCGACAAGGATCTCTACGACCTGCCGCCGGAAGAGGAGAAGGGCATCCCGACCGTGTGCCATTCGCTCGACCAGGCGCTGGAGGCGCTCGATGCCGACCGCGAATTCCTCAAGGCCGGCGGCGTGTTCACCGACGACCTGATCGACGCCTACATCGGGCTGAAGATGAAGGAGGTCACCGCGTTCCGCGCGGCGACCCATCCGCTGGAGTACCAGATGTACTACGCCGTGTAGGGAAACGGGGAGCAGGGAACGGGACGGGCGCGGGATCGTCGTTCCCGTTCCCCGGCCACGCCGGGAGGCGCGTGGATTCGCCCCGGTTCCCGTGCGTTCCCTCCGTCGTCATTCCCGCGAAGGCGGGGATCCATGGACGTCGGGTCGCCGCCGCATCGTTGCGCCAGGATGTACCGCGGAAGAAGAAGTCCATGGATCCCCGCTTTCGCGGGGATGACGACCGAAAGGAGAACGCACGAGGACGGGGACCACCACGTCGATCGATCATCGCACCGCGGTCGCCGCAACCGGGAGGAGTGGATGACATGTTACGCAGCACGGCATCGAAAGCCCTGCTCGCCGCCGCGCCGGCGCTGGCGCTCCCGCCGGTCGCCTTCGCCCAGGACGCGCCCGCGATCGACAAGGGCGACAGCGCCTGGCTGATGGTGGCGACGCTGCTGGTGGTGATGATGGCAGTGCCCGGGCTGGCGCTGTTCTACGGCGGCCTGGTGCGCGCGAAGAACATCCTCTCGATGCTGATGCAGGTGCTGGTGGTGGCGTCGCTGGCGATCGTGCTGTGGGTCGCGTTCGGCTACAGCCTCGCCTTCGACGGGGGCAACGCCGTCATCGGCGGCTTCGGCAAGGCGATGCTCGCCGGCATCGGGCCGGGCTCGGCGATCGATACCTTCAGCATCGGCGTGCAGGTCCCGGAACTGGCTTACGTCGCCTTCCAGGGTGCGTTCGCGGCGATCAGCTGCGCGCTGGTGGTGGGCGCGATCGCCGAGCGCGCGCGCTTCGCGGCGGTGCTGCTGTCCACCGCGCTGTGGTTCGCGTTCGCCTACCTGCCGCTGGCGCACATGGTGTGGGCGGGCAACGGCTTCCTGTTCGAGAAGGGCGCCCTGGATTTCGCCGGCGGTACGGTGGTGCACATCAACGCCGGCGTCGCCGGCCTGGTCGGCGCCTACATGCTGGGGCCGCGCATCGGCTTCGGCCGCGAGCGGCTGTCGCCGCACAGCCTGCCGCTGGCCTTCACCGGCGCGGCGCTGCTGTGGGTGGGCTGGTTCGGCTTCAATGCGGGCTCCGCACTCGAGGCCAACGGCGTCGCGGCGCTGGCCTTCGTCAACACGCTGGTCGCGCCGGCCGCGGCGGTACTGGCGTGGAGCGCGCTCGAGGCCAGGCTGCGCGGGCGCGCCTCGATGCTCGGCGCGGCGTCGGGCGCGGTGTCGGGGCTGGTCGCGATCACCCCGGCCTGCGGCACGGTCGGCGTCGGCGGTGCGCTGGTCATCGGCGCCTGCGGCGGCGTGGCGGGATTCTGGGGCGTCAACGCGCTCAAGCGCTGGCTGCGCGCGGACGATTCGCTGGACGTGTTCGGCATCCACGGCGTGTGCGGCATCGTCGGCGCGCTGCTCACCGGCGTGTTCACCGCGCCGGGCCTGGGTGGCGGCGGCGGGATCGATTACGCGATGGCGCCGCAGCTGGGGGTGCAGCTGCTCGGCGTGGCGGTCACGCTGGCATGGTCCGGGCTGGTCGCGTTCCTGGCCCTGGGCACCGCGCGCGCGGTGTTCGGCCTGCGCGTCGCGCACGAGGCCGAGCGCGAAGGACTGGACATCAGCAGCCATGGCGAATCGGCCTACGATGGCTGACGCCGGCGCAGCGGCGGCCGGCACGCGCATCCGTGACGCGACCGCGGTGGATGCGGGCGCGATCGCGGCGATCTACAACGGCTACGTCGCCGGCAGCATCGCCACGTTCGAGGTCGATCCCGTCGCGGACGGCGCGATGCAGGCGCGCATCGCCGACGTCCGCGCGCGCGGCCTGCCGTGGCTGCTGGCCGAAGACGGCGCCGGGGCGCTGGGCTACGCCTACGCCGGGCCGTGGCGCGCCCGCGCGGCGTACCGGCACAGCGTCGAGGCCTCGATCTACCTCGCGCCGCAGGCGTGCGGGCGCGGGATCGGACGCATGCTCTATGCGCGGCTGATCGATGCGCTGCGCGGGCTCGACGTGCATGCCGTGATCGGCGGCGTCTCGCTGCCCAACCCGGCCAGCGTGGCGCTGCACGAGCGGCTCGGCTTCGCGCAGGTCGCGCATTTCCGCGAGGTCGGGTTCAAGTTCGGCCGCTGGATCGACGTCGGCTACTGGCAGCGCGCGCTGCCCTGAGCCGGGCGATGCCGGGGGGCGGGGAAGCGCCTCGCTTGCAATCGACGCGCGCAGCGGTTGCAATGCGGCGATGCGACTCCGACTCCCGCTCGCCGTGCTGCTCGCCATGGTGGTGGCCGCGTGCGGCCATGTCCCGCAGCGCAATCCGCTGGCCACCTGGGTGCCCTCGAAGAACTTCGGGCCGCGCCAGCCGATCCTCATCGTGATCCACGCCACCGAGCAGGGCGGCGTGCAGGAGAGCCTCGACACCCTGCGCACCGCCAACAGCGGCGGGCCGGTGAGCGCGCACTACCTGGTCGGCCGCGACGGCCGCCGCTACCAGCTGGTCGCGGACGGCGAGCGCGCCTGGCACGCGGGGCCGGGCCACTGGGGCACGATCACCGACGTCAACTCCGCCTCGATCGGGATCGAGCTCGACAACGACGGCGCGAGCGACTTCACGCCCGCCCAGATCGCCAGCCTGGTCGTGCTGCTGGACGACCTGTGCACGCGGCTGGGCATCCCGCGCACCCAGATCGTCGCCCACGCGGACTTCGCGCCGGCGCGCAAGCGCGATCCCGGCTACCGCTTCCCGTGGAAGCAGTTGGCCGACGCCGGCTTCGGGCTGTGGCCGAAACCGCCGCTGGTCGATCCGCCGGCCGGCTTCGATCCGTGGCGGGCGCTGCGCCTGGTCGGCTACCCGCTCGACCAGGACGGCAGCCCCGGCCACGCCGACACCGTGCGCGCCTTCCACCGCCACTTCCGCGGCGACGAGAACGACGTGCTCGATGCCGAGGACGCGCGGATCCTGTATTCGCTGACGCGCTGACGCGCTGACGCGCTGACGCAAAGAGAAGGTTTGCTTGATCGCTCGCGTCGTCGCGATCGGCCGCGCCAGGTTCGGATCGCCGACGTGCCGAAAAGCGAGTTGGCATAGGCCGGGGCTCCCGCCCAGACGATCGCTGTAGGAGCGCCCCATGGGCGCGATGCCTGCGCGGCGAAACGCGATCGCGCCCATGGGGCGCTCCTACGGGGGATCGGTGGGCGTCGGGCGCGGAGGCCCGACCTACGGGACAGGCGCGGCGATCTTCTTCCGGCCGATGGCCGAAGCGACGCAACGTCGGAAAGAAGGCGGCGGCCGGGAGAAGAGCGAATCACCGGCCGCCGACTTCCCCGCGCAGCTGACCGAAGCCCCGCTTCCCGCAGTGTCTTTTCCTCGATCGGGAGATGAGCAAAAAACGCCCCGGGGGGCGGGGCAGTGCGAGAGAGAAGACGGCCTTCTGGGAGCTGGTGCTTCATTCTCGGAAGACGCCGCTCACTTCGTTGGCCGGCCATGGCGGCTAGGTTGCGCAATCCTTGGCATCAACCCGGGCGAAACCTCATCGCAGGCTCGCGCAGCGTCCGCCAAGGTCCGTTGTCGCCTTGCGCAACGAGCACCAGGCTTCGCTCCCTCGATGCACTATATTGGTGCAATGCCCGACGACCCCTACGACCTGCTGAGCACCCCGCTGGCGCAGGCCGGGGCGGACGGGACCCTGCGCTCGGCCAACCAGGCCTTCGCGCGCTGGCTCGGGGTCGGCGCGCGGCGCCTGCCGGGGCTGCCGCTGGCGGCGCTGGAATTCGAGGGCGAGGCGCTGGCGCGCTGGCTCGACATCGCCGGGCCGCAGGACCAGGTCCGGCTGCGGCGCCTGCCGCTGGCCTTCCCGGGCGGCGCGCCGCGCTTCGCCGACGTCTGGCTGGGCGGGCTCGAGTCCGGCGGCTGGCTGCTGGAGGCGCACCCGGTCGACGAATTCCCCGGCGACGATCCGGTCGCCGCGCTGCCCTCGGCGCTGTCGGCGGCGCTCAAGGGCCTGGCCCACGAGCTGCGCAACCCGCTGGCCGGGCTCAAGGGCGCCGCGCAGCTGCTGGCGCGGCGCGCCGGCGAGGACGCCGACGCGCGCGAGCTCACCGCGCTGATCCAGTCCGAGGTCGAACGCCTGGCGCAGCTGGTCGACCGGCTGCTCTCGCCGTCGCCGTCGCGCCCGCACGCGCCGCTCAACATCCACGCCGTGCTCGAGCGCGTGCTGCGCCTGGCCGAGTCCGACGCCGGCTGGGCGGTCAAGCTGGTGCGCGACTACGACCCCAGCCTGCCCGAGCTGGCCGGCGACGCCGACCGCCTGGTGCAGGCGGTCTGGAACCTAGTGCGCAACGCGATCGAGGCCGGCGCCGCGACCGTCACCCTGCGCACCCGCGCCGAGCACGGCGTGCGCATCGGCGACGCGCCGCATGCGCTGGCGATGCGGCTGGAGATCGCCGACGACGGTCGCGGCGTGCCGGAGGCGCTGGCCGAGCAGGTGTTCCTGCCGCTGGTGTCCGGGCGCGCCGAGGGCAGCGGCCTGGGCCTGGCCCTGGCGCAGCAGGTCGCGCGCGAGCACCGCGGTACCCTGGCCTACCGTTCGCGTCCCGGGCATACGGTGTTCACCCTGCTGCTGCCGGTGGCCGTGGAAATGCAGGACGAAGGGAGCGCATCGCCGTGAGCGATACCGTCTGGATCGTCGACGACGACCGCAGCGTGCGCTTCGTGCTCGCCACCGCGCTGCGCGAGGCCGGCTTCGAGGTCACCGCGTTCGACTCCGCGCGCGCGGTGCTGGACGCGCTGGCGACCCGCCCGCCGCCGCGGCTGCTGTTCACCGACGTGCGCATGCCCGGCGACGACGGCCTGGTGCTGCTCGACCGCCTCAAGCGCGCGCATCCCGGGCTGCCGGTGGTGGTGATGTCGGCCCATACCGACGTGGCCAGCACCGCCGGCGCGTTCCGCGGCGGCGCGCACGAGTTCCTGTCCAAGCCCTTCGACCTCGACGACGCGGTCGCACTCGCCGTGCGCACGCTGGCGCGCGGCCAGGCCGACGAAGCCGGTGCCGCCGTGCCGCCCGCGGCGGACGCGGCGCAGGCCGGCGACGCCCTGGTCGGCGACGCCCCGGCGATGCGCCAGCTGTTCCGCGCGATCGGCCGGCTCGCGCAGGCGCCGCTGTCGGTGCTGGTCACCGGCGAGACCGGCACCGGCAAGGAGCTGGTCGCGCGCGCGCTGCACCGCGAGTCGCCCCGCGCGGGCAGGCCGTTCGTCGCGCTCAACACGGCGGCGATCCCCGCGGAGCTGCTGGAGAGCGAGCTGTTCGGCCACGAGGCCGGCGCGTTCACCGGCGCCACCCGGCGCCACGTCGGCCGCTTCGAGCAGGCCGACGGCGGCACGCTGTTCCTCGACGAGATCGGCGACATGCCGCTGCCGCTGCAGACGCGGCTGCTGCGGGTGCTGGCCGAAGGCGAGTTCTTCCGCGTCGGCGGGCGCGAGCTGATCCGCGTCGACGTGCGCGTCGTGGCCGCCACCCACCAGGACCTCGAGGCGCTGGTCGCCGACGGCCGCTTCCGCGCCGACCTGCTGCATCGCCTCGACGTGGTGCGGCTGCGGCTGCCGCCGCTGCGCGAGCGCCGCGAGGACCTGCCGCTGCTCCCCGCGCGCTCCCGGCGCGCGCCCGGCGCGCGCTTCGACGCGCCGCCCAAGCGCTTCGGCAAGGCCGCCCTCGAGCGCCTGCTCGCGCACGACTGGCCGGGCAACGTGCGCGAGCTGGAGAACCTGTGCTGGCGCGTGGCCGCGCTGGCGCCCGGCGAGACGGTCGCCGCCGCCGACCTCGAGGGCCTGCTCGGAGGCGCCCGCGTCGCCGCGCCCGCGCGCGAGTGGGACGAAGCGCTCGCGCAGTGGGTGCGCGCGAAGCTCGCGCAGGGCGAGGGCGCGATCCACGCGCAGGCGCTGGAGCGCTTCGAGCGCGCGCTGCTCGAGGCGGCCCTCGAACACACCGGCGGCCGCCGTGCCGAAGCCGCGCAGCGGCTCGGGCTGGGCCGCAACACGATCACGCGCAAGCTCGGCGCCCGGCGCCGGCCGCGCTGATCGAGGCGGTCGCCGTGGATCGCGTTTCATCCATCGTGAACCCCGCGCCGGCTAGCGTGCGGGATACCTTCAGGATCGCCCGCACAAAGGAGCCTGCCATGTCCCAGTTCCCGCATCGCCATTCCCTGCTCGCCGTCGCGGCTGCCTGCGCGCTCGCCGCATGCTCGACCACCGGGCAGCAGGCGCCGCAGGCGCCCGCGCCCGGGCAGCCGGCCGCCGCCAGCACGGCGAAGTCCGCCACCGTCAACCTGGCGTCGGCATCGGGCAGCCTGGTCAGCGGCAAGCTCACGCTGGTGCCGATGGGCGACGGCGTGCACATCACCGGCGAGATCGGCGGCCTCGGCGCCGGCCAGACCCATGCCATCCACGTGCACGAGAAGGGCGACTGCAGCGCCGTCGACGCCAGCAGCGCGGGCGGGCACTTCAACCCGACCGGCAGCGCGCACGGCCGCGCCGGCACGCCGGTGCACCACGCCGGCGACATGGACAACATCGTCGCCGATCCGGACGGCGTGGCGAAGATCGACATCCACCTGGCCGGCGTCACCCTCGGCGGCGGCGCGGCCAACGACATCGCCGGCCGCGCGGTGATCGTGCACGCCGCGCCCGACGACTACACCTCGCAGCCGGCCGGCAACGCCGGCGCGCGCGTGGCCTGCGGGGTCGTCACGCCGGCGATGTGACCGCAGCCCTCGAGGGAGCGGTTTCGGCTGCGAGCTTTTCCCGGCCCACGACGATTGTTTCACCCGCAGGAGCGGCGGGAGTCGCGATGCATTCCCGCGACTGCACCCGGTCGCGACTTCCGTCGCTCCTACACGGGCTTTGCAAGCGGGCTTCCTTGCGTAAAGACTCGCGGCCGAAGCCGCTCCCACGAGGTTCGTGCATGACCGATCACCGCATCCGCGAAGCCACCGCCGCCGACCGCGACTGGCTCGCCGACTGCGCGCTCGCCATGGCCCTGGAGACCGAGCACAAGCGGCTCGACCCGGAGACCGTCCGCGCCGGCGTCGCCGCCGGCATCGCCGACCCGGGGAAGGCGCGCTATTTCGTCGCCGTCGATGGCGCCGGCGCGCCCGCCGGCACGCTGATGCTCACCCGCGAATGGAGCGACTGGCGCAACGGCGACTGGTGGTGGATCCAGAGCGTCTACGTGGTACCGGCGCAGCGCCGGCGCGGCGCGTTCGCAGCGCTCTATCGCCATGCCGAGGCGCAGGCGCGGGCGACGCCCGGGGTGGTCGGGCTGCGGCTGTACGTCGAGCGCGGCAATGCGGCGGCGCGCGGCACCTACCTCGCGCTGGGCATGGCGGACGCGGGCTACGACATTTTGGAGGCCGTGATTGGTGATTCGTGATTCGTGATTGGTGATTGGTGATTCGTGATTGGTGATTCGCGAGCGGTGAGGCCGCATCCGCATCGGTGTCATCCTGAGTGCAACGAGGAATCTGCTCTTCTGAGCAGGTTAGTGAGGCATGTGCCCAGGACGGTAGCGGTCGCGTGACTCCGCTCTTGCGAATCACCAATCACCAATCACCAATCACGAATCACCAATCACGGCCTCAAAGCTCGCCCGCCGGATCGCCCCGGCAGTGCGCGAACGTCACCGGCACGCCGTGCGCGCGCAGCACCGCAGCGAACTGGCGCTGGCGCGCCTCGTAGTGCGCGAAGCGGCGCTGCAGGCGTTCGTCGCCATCGCCGCTTTCCCCATCGCCTCGCGACGCGTCCGCACCGGCTTCGTCACCGGCGCCGGCATCGCGCGCGCGCCAGGCCCGGGGCGTGAGCAGGGCGATCCGCGCCTCGCCGTCGGCGTAGTGCAGCAGCGGTTCGGGCGGGGCGTCGAGCCAGGCCTCGCGGTCCGGCGAGAGCAGCGCGGTTTCCAGCAGCGGCCACAGCGGCGCCAGCCCGGCGTGCTCGTACTGCATCGCGGTCAGCGCGCACAGGTCGTGGAGGGTGAGGTGGCGGGCGTGTTCGACCCGCAGGCCGAAGGCCTCCTGCGCCAGCAGCGCGGTGTCGGCGCCGGCCATGCCGCGCTCCATCAGGTCGCGTTCGAAGGCCGCGCCGACGCGGCGCACGGTGTCCTCGTCGCCGGCCAGCGCCCAGGGCACCAGCCGCAGCGGGCCGCCGGCGTGGTCGGGCGAGGGCGACAGCGCGCCCGGCAGGCCGCCGTCGTGGCTGCCGAACGCCACCACCCGGCCGCCGGCCGCATCGCGCCCGCCCGGGGCGCGCGCGGCGAGCTGGTCGAGCTCGCGGTGCACCGGCCAGCCCGGCCGCAGCAGCTCGACCGGGTCGTAGTGCGCGCCGACGGTGACGAGCTCCAGGCTCGCGGCGTCGGGGTCGAAGCCGGCCAGGTCGCGTGCGACGGCCGCGGCCAGCGCGCCGGCCTCGCGCTGCGGCAGCGCATCGCGCGCGGCGACGCTGCCGGGCGCCAGCTCGAGCGCCAGCGCGCCGAGGACGTGGAGGTTGGATCCGCTCATGGCCCGCCCGTGATTGGCCGTGCACGGGCACGGCGCTAGACTCCCTCGCCATTATGGCCCGCCATGATGGCAGGCCCGAAACGAGGTGGTCCCGATGCTGCATGGCCGTCCCGTCGCCGTCCTCGGCGGCGTCCGCATCCCCTTCTGCCGCCAGAACACCGCCTACGCCGACGTCGGCAACCTCGGCATGTCGGTGCGCACCCTGGGCGCGCTGGTCGAGAAGTTCGGCCTGCACGGCCAGGTGCTCGGCGAGGTGGCGATGGGCGCGGTGATCAAGCACCCGAGCGACTGGAACCTGGGCCGCGAGGCCGCGCTGTCCTCGGGCCTGTCGCCGCTCACCCCGGGGATCACCCTGCAGCGCGCCTGCGGCACCTCGCTGGACTCGATCATCACCATCGGCAACAAGATCGCCGCCGGCCAGATCGAGGCCGGCATCGGTGGCGGCAGCGACACCACCTCCGACGTGCCGATCGTCTACGGCCGCAAGCTGCGCCGGCGCGTGCTGGAAGCCGCACGCGCCAGGACCACGCGCGAGAAGCTGGCCGCGTTCAAGGGCTTCCACCTGCGCGAGCTCAAGCCCGAGTTCCCGGGCGTGGCCGAGCCGCGCACCGGCAAGTCGATGGGCGACCACTGCGAGGACATGGCCAAGCAGTGGAGCATCTCGCGCGACTCGCAGGACGAGCTCGCGGTCGGCTCGCACCACAGGCTGGCCGCGGCCTACGACCGCGGCTTCTTCGACGACCTGGTGGTGAGCTTCCGCGGCGTCTCGCGCGACAACATCCTGCGCGCCGACACCTCGATCGAGAAGCTGGCCACGCTCAAGCCGGCGTTCGACAAGACCTCCGGGCGCGGCACGCTCACCGCCGGCAATTCGACCCCGCTCACCGACGGCGCCGCCGCCTGCCTGCTGTCCACCGACGAGTGGGCCGCCGCGCACGGGCACGAGGCGCTGTGCCACATCCGCGACGCGCAGGTGGCCGCGGTCGACTTCGTGCACGGCGAGGGGCTGCTGATGGCGCCGACCGTGGCGGTGCCGGAACTGCTCAGGCGCAACGGGCTGACGCTGCAGGACTTCGACCTCTACGAGATCCACGAGGCGTTCGCCGCCCAGGTGCTGTGCACGCTGCGCGCGTGGGAGAGCGAGGACTACTGCAAGACCCGTCTCGGCCTCGATGCCCCGCTCGGGAAGATCGACCCGGCGAAGATCAACCCGCTCGGTTCCTCGCTCGCCACCGGCCATCCTTTCGCCGCCACCGGCGCGCGCATCGTCGCCACCGCGGCCAAGGAGCTCAAGGAGCGCGGCGGCGGCCGCTGCCTGGTCTCGATCTGCACCGCCGGCGGCATGGGCGTGGTGGCGATCCTGGAGCGCTGAAGCGCGTCCGCCGGCGCGACCCGGCGGCGGGGCCGCCGCCGTTGCGCCGTGGTGGCCGCTTTCGCTGCCGCGATTGCGGATCCCGTGGGTGGCATCCCGTTCGGTGCCGCGCTCAGAGGCTGCGCCGGATCATCGCCGCGGCCGCGCGCCGGATCGCCGGCCAGTCGCGCCGGCCGTCGGCGCGGCGCACGCCATCGCGCGGCATCCGCGCGCACACCAGCTTCGCGCGCCGCCACGAGCGGGCGGGCGACGGCACGAACACCGCGACGATCTCGCCGCTGAAGCCGGCGCTGCGATCGACGCGCCCCCGCGCGTCGACGCGTCCGTACAGCGGCTTGGCCGCGTAGTAGCCGAGCAGCCGGCCGCGATCGCCGTCGGCGCGCAGCGCGCGGAAGTCGCGGCCGTGCAGGCGGTAGCGGAACCAGTGGGCGAAGCCCGGCAGCGCGCCGGGCAGGGCATCGGGATCGAGGGAGCGCGGCAGCGTCATGCGAACTTCTTGGAAGCAACCCGGGTCGCGAACTCGCGCGGCGACGAGGCCCGGTTCCCGTGGGAGCGACGGAAGTCGCGACAGGCAGGTCGCCGGACCAATGTCGCGACTTCCGTCGCTCCCACGACGATCCGCCCCCGTCGCCGAAGCCGCCGGCAGCCGCGCGGGCTATCCGCGCAACCGCGGCATGCCGTGCTCGTCGCGCTCCTCGACCACGGCGCTGTCGTAGATCTTCTGTCGCAGGTCGCGGCCCTGCAGCTCCTCGACCGCCTCGCCGCGCGCGGCGCGCAACGCGTTGGCGTAGGCGACGCGCGCACCGGCGTCGTCGCCGGCGGCGGCGAAGCCGTGGCCGAACTCCTCCCAGGCCTCGCTGCCGGCGCCTTGTGCCAGCGCCCGGTGCAGGTAGTCCTGCGCCTGCGGCCACTGCCCCTGCGCGCGTGCCAGCCGGGCCAGCGTCAGCAGCAGCGAGGGACTGGCCGGATGCGCCTGCAGCCAGCGCTCGGCGTTGGCGCGGCGCTCCTCGACGCGCGCGACCGGCAGGGTGCCGTAGCGCGCGGCCAGGCGCTCGTCCCAGCGCGCGTCGAGGGCCTGCTCGAGGCTGCGGATCGCGGCGTCCTCCCAGCGCAGCGCGGCGGCGCGGTCGGCGTAGGCGATCACCACGCGCGGCTCGGACTTCAGCGGCTTGGGCAGCACCTCCCAACGGTCGGCGAGCACGTTGGCGTCGCCGGCCTCGTGCAGCGAGGCTTCGGCCCAGTGCGTTTCCAGTTCCGCCAGCCGCGCTTCCGGCAACGCCTGCTGCTGGCGCAGCGGCCCGAGCAGGCCGTAGGCCTGCGCGCCCTGGCCCGACACCGCCAGCGCTTCGGCGCGCAGCGCCAGCCCGCGCGGCGGCAGCGGCTGCGCGGCGGGCGCATCGAGCGCGACCAGCGCGTCGGTGGGCCGGCCGTCGGCGAGCGCGAGCTCGGCGGCGGCGATCGCGCGCGAAGCGGCATGGCGTTCGCCCAGCGCCTCGACCTCGGCGCGCGCGGCGGTCGCGTCGCCGCGCGCCAGCGCCGCCTGTGCGGCCGCGCTGCGCGCCACGCCGGCGGCCGCGTCGTTGTCGTCCGCCGCCTGTGCCAGCAGCTTCTGCGCGCGGGCGTAGTGGCCGTGGTGCAGCGCCTCCAGGCCTTCGCCCAGGCGCGCGCGCGACTGGCGGTCGCGGTGCCCGCGCCAGGCGCGGAACGGCAGCGTCGCCAGCTTCCACAGCAGCCAGGCGGCGACCAGCGCGCCGAGCAGGATCAGCACGGCGGCGGCGACGGTGGTGGTGTAGTCCATGCCGCGGTAGCGCACCAGCACGTAGCCCGGGTCGGCCAGCAGCAGCTGCGCCAGCAGCGCGCCGACCAGCGCCAGCACGATCCAGAACAGCAGGTTGCGGAACAGGTTCATGGCACGCCCTCCGTGTGTGCCGCCACCCTAGCGTGCGCGGCGTGAACCCGGCATCGGGTCGATGAACGGCGGCAAACGGCGCCGGCGGACGCTAGCGTCCCGCGCGCATCGCGCGCAGCTGCTGCAGCGTGGTGCCGATCGCCGGCAGCGCGATCGCCAGCGGCAGCTCGCGCAGGGCGCGCAGGCGGCCGCGGCGTTCGCGCAGCTGCGGCGAGTCGGGCCACAGCCGCGCCGTCCAGGCGTCGGCGCGCGCCAGCGCGCTGCGGTAGCCGTCGCGGTCGCGGCGCTCGACCGCGGCCTGGGCGAGGGTCAGCTCCAGCTGCAGCGCCGCCAGTCCGGCCGCGCGGTCGCCGGGCTCGACCGCGATCGCGGCGTCGGCGCGGCGCACGTCGACGATGCGCGCGAATGCGCGCCGCCACCACGGCGCCGGGGGGGGCCCCCCCCCGG
>JAYRKR010000061.1:0-21046 GCA_041905645.1 Luteimonas sp. | reverse complement strand
CTAACGCTTGAGTTAAGCCGAGCCGCGAAGCGGCTTCGGCTTGAACGAATTGTTAGGCCGCGACCCGATGATGATTGAGACAAGCCAGGCACCAGCCATTACGCCTGCGACCATTGACAAACCAGAGCCAAGCATGGCCGGCCAGGCAGCAAGCATGGTGACAATAGAGGAGGCGCCGGCTATAAAGCCCCAAAAGCCTAGCCACACGCATGTTGCAACAAACAGCGCGCGGTATCCCGCAATGAGTCCGCCCACGAGTGCAGGTGAGAGGAAGACAAGCGCGGACTGAACGGAGCTTGTCAGCTCGGACTGCCCTGAGGCAGTGAGGTCCGTGAAGCCAACGAATATGGCAATAGCGGCGAACAGGACGACGACCATCGCTACTAAACCTAAAGCAAGTTTTGAGGCCATCGGAAGCTCCGTACGCGGCCTAACGCCTGAATTAAGCCGACCCGCGAAGCGGGTTCGGCTTGAATGAATTGTTAGGGGCGCAGCCTGGACTGCTGCCCCCACACATGCTTGAACCAGTAACTAAGCATGGCCACCTGCTGATACAGAAAGATCTGCCAGAGCCAATGGCTGTGTTGCCCTTCGAGCTGCCTGTTATCTAACACGTGGAATGCAAATCCGAGCAAAGCAAACACCTGCAGCAGATACAGTCCCCAAGCAGGAGCATGCCAAAGCTCAATTGGCGCTCCGAGGAGCCATATGCGTACAGACAGCGCAGCCAAGATGCTGAGAGGTAACAGCGCCAACAGCAGGAGTGCTACTTCAATGGCTCGTTGTCGTGTCATGCGCGCCTAACGCTGGAATTAAGCCGAGCCGCGAAGCGGCTTCGGCTTGAATGACTTGTTATGTTGGTGTTGGCCAGTGAACTGCACGACTGAAGCCTCCCCGCCCCAGTGAACTTGCTCCGGGCGTCACACTACCAGTACCCGGACCCCGGCGCTTGACCCGCGGCGCCTGAGGCGTGGGATGGCCGAAGCCGCCGACAATGGGAGCACCATGATCTTGAAAGCCGAGCCGGGGAAGCCACGCAACTCTCCGATCAGCAGGAACGACAGGACTGCTATCCGGAGCTACCCGCATCAGATCGCGACAGCTTGGCCGAGAAGCGAGCGCCCACGAACTCTCACCCAACACAATATAACGCCAGAATTAAGCCGAACCGCGAAGCGGTTTCGGCTTGAATGACTTGTTATGGGGTGATGGCCAGCTGAACTGCACCGCTGACCCTCCCCGGTCTGCGACACGTCCCGTTGCCGGGAGATTAGCAGGGCTGCGACCCCGGCGCTTTACCGAGAACCCGTGAGGCGAGCGGCGTCCGAAGCCGCCTGCAATGAAGGCGCCGGGAGCCCAACGCCTGGCAGCGAAGTGACGCACCGAATGATCGCCGCGTGCGCGAGGACTGCTGTCCGGAGCCGGCCGCATCCGATTGCCGCCAACTTTCCGAAGGAATGAGTACCTGCGAACCTACCCCCAACACCACATAACGCTTGAGTTAAGCCGAGCCGCGAAGCGGCTTCGGCTTGAACGAATTGTTAGGGCTCATCTGACAACCTGTACCGTGCACATGAACCCGCCGATCTCCGACTCCAGGTTGTCAGAAACGTACACCTCGTACTTGCCAGGCCCAGAGAAGACCCGCTCCGGTGATGCTTTACCTGATTGAACCGATATCACCATAGCCGGGATTGCAACACTACGGGAAGCAGTAAATGCATCGACCGGCATGAGCTGAGGCTCATCCGGATTTGAGCCGGACACGACCAGAAAGAACCAAGCGTTGTCGGAAACGCGGCGAACAGCAAGCTCCCGACCGTGGCCAGCCGCGAGCACGAGAATGAGCGGATTGCCAACCTTGACCACAGATGGCGAACAAGAAAGAGCGCTACTACTGACGCTAAATACAGCCGACTCTCCGGCAAGAGCGCCGAGAGAAAAGAGGCCTAGCCCCAAACAGAGAATGATCTTTCTCATGAGCCCTAACGCCTGAGTTAACCCGACCTGCGTAGTGGAGCCAACAACATGGCAAGCTTAATCTGCCATGTTGTTGGTGTAACGAAACGGGTTCGGGTTGAACGAATTGTTAGGCATCATGCTCTGGTATCAAACGGCTTAGCAACAAGCGAGCGATCATCGCCGCTGCGATGCCAACAAGAAAGCACACCATGGCATTGAGGCCAAGGTGGCCAAAGAGCAAGTGCCAGTCTTTGAACGATAGCGATACAATCACGCTAGCCCCAATAGCACTCGCGGCAGCAGCCAATGAGTGCAGTGGAACTAGCCATAGGTTGGAGTATTGACCACTAAAGAAGCAATGAAGGAGCAGTAGCAAGAAGCCCACAAGAGCAGGCCATAACAACAATACGGTGACCGTGTGCGGCGGAAGAGCCACAGCCAATGAAACCGCCGCCCAAAGAATGGCAAACGAAGCGTAGCTGAGGATGAAGAAAGTGCTTATGAAGAATGAGCCACGCATGAAATTCAAGATGATGCCTAACGCCTGAATTAAGCCGACCCGCGAAGCGGGTTCGGCTTGAATGAATTGTTATGGGGTGTTGGCCGAGCTGATTGCACCGCTGACCCTCCCCGGCCTACGACACGTCCCGATGCCCGAAAGACTAGCAGAACCAGGACCCGGTGCTTTACCCGTAACCCTCAAGGCGAAGATTGGCCGAAGCCGCCTGCAATGAAGGTGCCGGCAACTCCACGACCAAAGGCGAAGCGGCGCACCGAACAATCGCCGCGGACGTAAGAACTGCTATCCGGAGCCGACCCGATCCGATCGCCGCGAACGGGCCGAAGGAACGACCAACGACAAACTCACCGCCAACACCACATAACGCCTGAATTAAGCCGCGCCGCGAAGCGGCGTCGGCTTGAATGAATTGTTATGCCCAGCTACATGAACTTGCGGCGCTTGAAAGCTTTTACATCATTGGCCGTTAGCTCAAACCACTCGCCATTTTTGCGCTTTGCCGAGAAGCGACGATGCCAGTACGCTTCTATGCCAGCGGCATCATCGGTGTGAATGACATGCACCGTCTCTGCACGCTCCGGCAGTTGAATTGCCAGCTCTCTGGAGCGGCGGTCAAACGAATTGCTGCGACCAACCTTAAAGTAGCGATCTGCGCGCAATAGGTACACGTAACCCGGGCTCTCTTGTGCATCGCCTTGAGGGAGCGGGCTAGGCCTGCTCTTGGTTGCTGTTGCCTCTACAACAGCAAGAACATCGGCTAACTCTGGCGATGATTGGCAGTGGGTGGTGAGACGAGCCAAGAACTGCGATTTGGCTCCAAGACGGCTATAGGCTTTGTAGCTTGGGAAGGTCGGGTCTTGCTTGGCTTTGATTTGAAGTTCCGCCTTGACCGGGACATGTCCAAGCTCTCGAATGAGGCCGACAAAGCGCTCTATGAGAACTTTCTCATCGAGCGGTTGCTGCCAAGTGCTGGGAATGCAACCCGCCTCCTTAACCGCGTCACTCCAACGAGCCCAATACCGACCAAGCCAATCAGAATCAACGATGCCGGTCTCCTGGCGGAACCTGGCAATACCGAGAGCAATCCCGCCATTAGCCTCAGTGGTGCGGACGATTTCAGCAAGGATTTGATCTCGGGTCATCGTGGTGCTCGGTGCGGGGCATAACGCCAGAATTAAGCCGAGCCGCGAAGCGGCTTTGGCTTGAATGAATTGTTAGCTTTCAGACAACGCTGCATGGATTGCTTGCCCTTTGCGCACAGCTTCAGAAATGCATAAGTAGGACAGAAGCATGACCAGCGATGCAAAACCTAGTGCCGCTATCGAAACATAGCGAGCGTGTGGGCTTGCAAGAACTGCGGTAAGCATGCCGATGCCACCGAGCACTACTGAGAATATAAGAAATACAACCGCCTGTAACCGCGCACGCAGTTCCAGATAGCGAGCGTGATCCCTTGCCTCGGCATTGCTCGCAAGATGTGCAACATAGGCCTCCCATGCCTTCTGGCGAGACTGGGAGCGATGTCTCCACCAACCGGCAGTTGCTGATAGCGACCTATCGAGCCTTACCTTTAGATAGGATGAAATGAGGTTTACGACAATCCCGGCCAGGACGACACTGAACCACCACACCGGATTCGCAAGCTCGTCTAATAGGCCACCCATATTGCTTCCCCTGAAAGCTAACGCCTGAGTTAAGCCGACTTGCGTAGCGGAGCCAACAACGTGGCAAGATTTTTCTGCCGCGTTGTTGGTGTAGCGAAGCAAGTTCGGCTTGAACGAATTGTTAGGCATCAGCCCACAAGCTTTCCGACTATGTACAGGACAATGCCAACCACCAGTGGTGCAACATACAGCGTGTGAACTTGTTGCCACATGGACTGCTTTGGAACATTCACTTGCAGCTCTAGCTCAGCTCGCGACCTTGCCGTCTCGCCCTTGAGCGACTCTCGAATAGCTTCATCCTCTATATGTCGGTCGATAGCACGTAGCCGGGCTGCCAGTTTGTTGGCTGAACCGATTAGGGATGCACCAATGAATACGCCTATATACCAGCCCAAAAAACCTAGGGTGCCCTTTGACGTTAAGTGGTCGGGATCGGGTACGGACGCATTTTCCCAGATCGGGAGCAGAAATCGCGTGCTGTCAAAAATGCTGTAAACGAGCCTTTTGATGGCGAGGGACAAAGCCGTTAGCACCTGTCCCGCATTGTCTAAGCTGCTGTAAAGGAACAACAAGAGTCCTGCCAAAGAAAACGCCACTGACACAACAAACAGAGCCGCTCCTCCAAGTCTCTTTGTGAGCACTACCTGTTTTGCTGACTGATATTCCATTAATTGATCTCTGATGCCTAACGCCTGAATTAAGCCGAGCCGCGAAGCGGCTTCGGCTTGAATGAATTGTTAGGCCCGTGGGCAGGAACTAGAAGCAAAGTAGCTGCTCCACCTGCTTGGCATGGGCCTCCGAGGAAACAGACAGAACCAGATAGCCATCCTCCTCGCCGAGAGCCCGTAAGCGCTCCATGCCTGGATGAACAATCAGCTCTACCGGCCCTTTACGAACAGCATTGAGGATTGCATCTGCCTCAGGGTCCTTAGCCGGCGTGAAAGACAGGACCAGCTCCAAGCCGCCCTTGCCGCGCCGCAGCTCAGGGGTTTGGCGCGGTGCAGACTCAGACACAAAGGTGTTGCACGCGTTGCGGACGTCCACAGGAGCGTGGTTGCTGGGCGTGCAGCCGCCAACTGTGAGCGCAACAAGTGGAATCAAATAGCGGTGACGTTTGTGCACGGGCCTAACGCCTGAATTAAGCCGACCCGCGAAGCGGGTTCGGCTTGAATGAATTGTTAGGTGCCCATCGGAAAGAAGGTGAAACCTTTGTTGGGCTTGCGCTCCGTGTCCACGGGAACCTCATCAATGCTCTCAAAGTACACTTTTGCATCTTGGGTCCGATGCTTTGGCGCTACATCCAGATCCGGATCATTCCGCAAGAGTTCAACTACCAACATTTCTGCCTCCTCTGCCGAGGCTGCGTCCACAAAGCGCGTGGTGTAGAAGCCGGCCGGTTGCTTGCGCCCTATCAGCTTGCCGGGAAAGTTATCTCCGCGAATAAAGCAACGAAAGAGTGGCATGGGCACCTAACGCCAGAATTAAGCCGCGCCGCGAAGCGGCGTCGGCTTGAATGAATTGTTAGGCACCAGCGTCCTCGCTAAACGGCAGCGGGATCTGGTGCTGGGCCAGTATCGATTTGTAGTGACCGAGGTAACCCCAGAGAGCGTTCCGCAGCTCATTGAGATCGCCATAGGCGTCAGGTCCCAACTTGCCTTCTGCGGCCGCACAGGCATCGTCGGCCTGAACGCAGAGAGCGTACAGCGAGTCTCCTTGAACCAGCACGCCAGGAAAGCGCCGCCCCGGGTGACGTAAGACAGCGGCGTTGGTCTGATCTGAGTAAATCTCAACGTCTGCGATATGCATGGTCTGGTGCCTAACGCCTGAATTAAGCCGCGCCGCGAAGCGGCGTCGGCTTGAATGAATTGTTAGGCATCGGGTGTGGAGTCCGGCGCCCATTTGGCATGAGCGTACTTGCCCGTACCCTTGCCGAGAGCCTTGCGGTCAATTACGCAGGAACTGAAGTTGTAGTCGCCGTCAATACGCACAATGATCAGCTTGTTGAAATTTCCGGCTCTCTTTACCAGTACTACTGGATCTGACTTGCGAGGGCTAATTGTCTTGACCTCACAGTGGTCATTACCGATGCGACCATCGGATCCAGGCGCGTGCTGCCTGTTTCTCTTTAGGCCGTGCTTGACCTCTGCATAGACTTCCCCAAGCTCTCCCCATATCTCAAGATGACGACCAGTAGCGTCGTGATATTGGATTGCCGCCTCTACAAGTGCCTCAAAGGCTTGAATCACTTCCAACGAAGCGCCGGGATACTGCTCCATGAGTTCTCGTTCTTCGAGATGCTCGTTGATCCAGTCCCAGCTAATCCACTCGCCATCGTCCCAGATGCCTTCTGACGAGTCCGAATAGAGCCTGTGGTTCATTGAGCATTGGATCAGATCGCTCATATGTTTGGTCCGGTGCCTAACGCTTGAGTTAAGCCGAACCGCGAAGCGGTTTCGGCTTGAACGAATTGTTAGACCTGCCAGCCGTGGTGCTGGCCCCCTCTACCTGAAACTCTACCGGAATCTGATGGCGACAGGCACGCTGTCTATGCGGGTAGCGCCATTGGGCAACGGCAGAAAGAATGGCCTCGTTGTATCCGACGGGTTGGCCGGCACTACGACCAACAGGATGCCACTCCGCTGAGACGATGCTGGGTGATAGCACTTGACCGTCAGGATTGATGACAAACGAAACCTGGGCTTTACCGGAGAACTCGTTGTGCAGCCGGGGCGGCAGCTTTGGTGGAACCGTCGATGTGGGAGTAAGCCCAGAAGAACAGGCCGGGGGTGGCTCGGCAGCGGCACATGCGCCAAGTGTGATGCCAAGAAACAGAACTACCGAGTTGCAGATTGTTCTCATGGCAGGTCTAACGCCAGAATTAACCCGACCCGCTGCCGCGACAATCGTGAGCTAGTGCCACTACACGGCCGCGACACGTTTGAGCGAAGCAACGAAGCGGGTTCGGGTTGAATGAATTGTTAGGGCCCGTGTGCTATCCGGAGGCAATGGACGGCGGCCAATGACGACATACGGAACCTCCCCTTGGTCAGTACGGTAGCACCTGCAGCGAACCTTGCGATGCTTCCCGGCTCGGACTTGCCGAAGCCGCCTGGCTTGCCCCGGGCGCCATCCGGAAGCTCTGCAACCTACTTGCCGAAGCGACGCCCGGATACGAACCGATTGCTACGATCTCGCTGGGCCAACGTGGCCGCCAAAGCCATGACACGGGGCCTAACGCCTGAATTAAGCCGAGCCGCGAAGCGGCTTCGGCTTGAATGAATTGTTAGGGTTGCTGCCGGCGAACCACAAATTGCTGACTGGAATGTACAGCAGCACTAGGGCTACGGCCTTGCCCGCTGTTACCAGCCACCCTGCCACGCTGAGGTCTGCAATGTGGCCCGCAGCGGAGAGAAAGCCAAGGACGCCAACGACCGTGTAGGTGGCACGGGCCCAGCGCTTGCCACGCAGAATAAGTACGAGCAGGACCGTCGATAACGAATACATGACTGCCAAGGTGCTGTAGGGCATCCACAAAGGCACGCCCAATGTGCGAGAGAGCAGGATCATTTGCCAAAGCCCAATCGCATGTGCCCCAAACAACAGGGCGACTGAGACGATAACTGGCTTTGGAATGTTGACTCGCATTGAACTATCTCAGCAGGCCTAACGCTAAGTAGCACCCGGAACCGGGTAATACACCGAGTATCGAACCGGCCGCCTTGGGCGGTCAATCGGAATATTTCCAAGCCGAAACATAGGCTTGCCCCCTGCAGCAGCTCGCATTCCGGCATGGGCGTCGATGCAGATCATGCAAAAGCAGGCAATAACCCGCATCTGCCTTGAGAACGGGGAATAGCGCAGCCCGCGGGAGCGGACAGACGCGCGGATCAGGGTGGGGTCGCGGACACTCCGCCGGGCTGCCGCGGCATGCCGCGCCGTCCCTCAGCCTTCCTCGTCCGGCTGCGGCTTGATCGCGCCGGGGTCCAGCGCCAGGCGGCCGGCGACCAGTACCGCCTGGGTGCGGTTGCTGGCGCCGAGCTTGCGCAGGATCGCGGTCATGTGCGCCTTGACGGTGGCCTCGGACACGCCGAGCTCGTGGCCGATCTGCTTGTTGAGCAGGCCTTCGCCCAGCATCTGCAGCACGCGGAACTGCTGCGGGGTCAGGTCGCGCAGGCGCTGCGCGGCGTCGTGCTCGTCGGCCGAGGCGGCGGGGGCGGCGCCGGCGGCGGCGGGCGCCCAGCGGTCGCCGTCGAGGACGCGGGTGATCGCCTCGCCCAGCGTGGCGGCGTCGGCGGACTTGGGGATGAAGCCCATCGCGCCGTGGTCGAGCGCGCGCCGCATCACCGCGGGCTCCTCGCGCGCGGACACCATCACGATCGGCAGCTGCGGGTGCAGCGCGCGCAGGTGCACCAGCGCGGAGAAGCCCTGCGCGCCGGGCATGTTGAGGTCGAGCAGCAGCAGGTCGGCGTCGGGCTCGGCTTCGACCAGGGCGTAGAGCGCTTCGACGTCCTCGGCCTCGCGTAGCTGCGCGTCGGGCAGTGCCCGCTGCACCGCGCCGCGCAGGGCCTCGCGGAACAGCGGGTGGTCGTCGGCGACGAGGACGATCGAGCCCATCGCGCCGTCAGTCCGGCACGCGGCGCTCGCGCACCAGCGCGTCCACCACCGCGGGGTCGGCCAGGGTGCTGGTGTCGCCGAGCTGGTCGGGTGCGTTCTCGGCGATCTTGCGCAGGATGCGGCGCATGATCTTGCCCGAGCGCGTCTTCGGCAGGCCCGGCGCCCACTGGATGTAGTCCGGCGTGGCGGTGGGGCCGATCTCGGTGCGCACCTGCTGCACCAGTTCCTTGCGCAGCGCCTCGCTTTCCTCCTCGCCGGCCACGAGCGTCACGTAGGCGTAGATGCCCTGCCCCTTGATGTCGTGCGGGAAGCCGACCACCGCGGCCTCGGCCACTTTGGGGTGCAGCACCAGCGCGCTCTCGACCTCCGCCGTGCCGATGCGGTGGCCGCTGACGTTGATCACGTCGTCCACGCGGCCGGTGATCCAGTAGTAGCCGTCGCCGTCGCGGCGGCAGCCGTCGCCGCTGAAGTACATGCCGGGATAGGTCTTGAAGTAGGTGTCGATGAAGCGCTGGTGGTCGCCGTACACCGTGCGCATCTGCCCGGGCCAGGAATCGAGCATCACCAGGTTGCCCTCGGCCTCGCCCTCGAGCACGGCGCCGTTGGCGTCGACGATCGCCGGGCGCACGCCGAAGAAGGGCTTGGTGGCCGAGCCGGGCTTGGTGGCGATCGCGCCGGGGATCGGCGAGATCATGATGCCGCCGGTCTCGGTCTGCCACCAGGTGTCGACGATCGGGCGCTTGCCGTCGCCGACCACGTCGAAGTACCACCGCCAGGCCTCGGGGTTGATCGGCTCGCCCACGCTGCCCAGCAGGCGCAGCGAGGCGCGGGAGGTCTTCTTCACCGGGCCGTCACCCTCGCGCATCAGCGCGCGGATCGCGGTGGGCGCGGTGTAGAAGATCGTCACCCGGTGCTTGTCGATCACCTGCCAGAAGCGCGAGAAGTCCGGATGGTTGGGCACGCCCTCGAACATCAGCGCGGTGGCGCCGTTGGCCAGCGGACCGTAGACGATGTAGCTGTGGCCGGTCACCCAGCCCACGTCCGCGGTGCACCAGTAGACATCGTCTTCCTTGAGGTCGAACACGGCCTCGTGGGTGTAGGAACAGAACACCAGGTAGCCGCCGGTGGTGTGCAACACGCCCTTGGGCTTGCCGGTGCTGCCGGAGGTGTAGAGGATGAACAGCGGGTCCTCGGCGTTCATGCGCTCGGGCGCGCAGGCGTCGGGCTGGCCATCGACGACGGCGTCGAACCAGCGGTCGCGCGGCATCTGCATGTCCACCGCGCCGCCGGTGTGGCGTACCACCAGCACGGTCTCGACGCTGCTGGTGCCGGGCATCTTCAGGGCGGCGTCGACGTTGGCCTTGAGCGGGACGGCCTTGCCGCCGCGCAGGCCTTCGTCGGCGGTGATGACCAGCTTGCTGCCGCAGTCGCGCACGCGGTCGGCGATCGAGTTGGGCGAGAAACCGCCGAACACCACCGAGTGGATCGCGCCGATGCGCGCGCAGGCCAGCATCGCGACGGCGGCGTCGACGATCATCGGCAGGTAGATGGTGACGCGGTCGCCCTTGGCCACGCCGAGGCTGCGCAGCGCGTTGCCGAGCCGGCACACGCGCGCGTGCAGCTCGCGGTAGCTGACGCGCTGCGCGGGCTTGCCGGGATCGTCGGGCTCGAACACCAGCGCGGTCTTGTCGCCGCGCGTGGCGAGGTGGCGGTCGAGGCAGTTGACGCTGGCGTTGAGCTCGCCGTCGGCGTACCAGCGGATGTGGAAGTCCTTGAGGTCGTAGCTGACGTCGCGGATCTTCGTCGGCTTGCGGTCCCAGTCCAGGCGTTCGGCGGCCTTGCCCCAGAAGCCGTCCGGGTCGCGGACCGACTCGGCGTACAGCCGCTCGTAGTCGGCGTGCCTGATCGCGGCGGCGGCCGCGAAGTCTTCGGGGACGGGATAGATCGCAGGAATCTCGGACATGGCGCCCTCCGCGGCGTCCAGTGGTTGCCACCAGTGTGCCGCATCGCAACACCGGACGCGTTAGACCTTCGTCTAGCAGGGCCTCGCGTGCTCGCCCGTCGTTCCCGCGAAGGCGGGAATCCAGGGACTGCGATGCCCGGCCGTCCAACGCCCATGGATTCCCGCCTTCGCGGGAATGACGACGTCTTCTTCAGTCATCCCTTGGACGGCCAGCGCGGGACCGCGATCGGCGCGGGCGCCCGCACGGCCCCGACCGGCGCCACCCGGATCGTTCGCCGGGCGGTGCGCGGAAAGCCGGGGCGGCCATGCCCCGTTCCGCGATGCAGCATGCGGACCGGGGGCACGCAGGCTACGACCAATGGCGAATCGACGCGCCCGCGCCGGCTCGCGCAGGCTGCCGGTGCGTTCCGAAACCCGCAGCCCTGGGAGGGGATTCCATGTCGTCCACACGCAACGTCGGCGGGCGCAGCCCCGCCGCCGCGATGCGGCACCGCCTGCTGGCGGCGTCGGTCGCGCTCGCCCTGCTGGCGCCGGGAGCGGCGCTGGCGCAGACCGCCAAGGAGAAGGAGCTGGAGGCCCGCGTCGCCCAGCTCGAGCAGATGGTGCAGCAGTTGATGGCGCAGCAGCAGCAGACGCAGGGCGCCGTCGCCGAAGCCCAGGCGCAGGTCGCCGAAGTGAAGACGGCGCAGGCGCAGGCGCCCGCGGCGGTGCCGGCCGGCAAGCAGCCGATCCAGTCGACCTCGATCATGACCGCGGCCAGCCCGGGCACCACGTTCTCCTACGGCGGCTTCGTCAAGTTCGACGCGATGGCCACCGACACCAGCGACGGGCGCATCGCCGACGGCTCGTCCGGCCGCCTGTTCTACGTGCCGAGCACGATCCCGGTGGGGCCGGACGGCGCCGACGGCGGCGATCCCTACACCGACTTCCACGCGCAGTTCTCGCGCTTCTGGCTCAGCGCCGACCACGTCACCGACAGCGGCGACAAGCTCAAGGGCTATGTGGAAATGGACTTCTTCGGCGGCGGCAGCAACGCGCTGGCCGGCAACGAGACCTCCACCAATACCTATGCCGTCACCCTGCGCCAGGCCTATGTGAGCTGGAACAACTGGCTGGCCGGCCAGACCTGGTCGAACTTCCAGGACACCGCGGCGCTGCCCGACGCGGTCGATTTCGTCGGTGTCACCGACGGCACCACCTTCGTGCGCCAGGCGCAGGTGCGCTACACCAAGGGCGCGTGGTCGTTCTCGGCGGAAAACCCGCAGACCACGATCACCGACTACCTCACCGGCGTGCGGCTGCCGAACTCCGGCGACAACAACATGCCCGACCTCACCGGCCGCTGGATCACCAAGGGCGACTGGGGCCACTTCACCGTCGCCGCGCTGCTGCGGCAGTTCAAGTTCGGCGACGAGACCGAGACCGGCGGCGCGGTCAGCGTCTCGGGCAAGTTCAACCTGGGCGACAGCGACGACATCCGCTACATGGCCAATGCAGGCAGCGGCATCGGGCGCTACATGGCCTTCGGCCTGGGCGCGGACACGGTGCTCGACGCCAACGGCGAGCTGCACGCGCTCGACGGCTACGGCGGCTTCGTCGCCTGGCGCCACGTGTTCAGCCCGAAGCTGCGCACCAACCTGATGTACTCGGCCGCGCTGTTCGACAACGACCCGATGCTCACCGGCTACGGCGTCACCGAGCGCGCGCAGTCGATCCACGCCAACGTCATCTACTCGCCGTTCCCGAAGCTGGACGTCGGCGCGGAGATCGGGTTCGGCAAGCGCGAGCTCGAGGACGACCGCGAGGGCGACCTCAAGCGCATCCAGACCACCGTCAAGTACAGCTTCTAGGGGACCCGCCATGTCAAGCACGACCATGAACTCACCCGGCAAGGCCGGCACCCTCACCCAGGGGCACAAGAAGGTCATCTTCGCCTCCAGCCTCGGCACCGTGTTCGAGTGGTACGACTTCTACCTGTACGGATCGCTCGCCGCGATCATCGCCAAGCAGTTCTTCAGCGGCCTCAACGACGCCAGCGCGATGATCTTCACCCTGCTCGCGTTCGCCGCCGGCTTCGCGGTGCGTCCGTTCGGCGCGCTGTTGTTCGGCCGCATCGGCGACATGGTGGGGCGCAAGTACACCTTCCTGATCACGATCGTGATCATGGGCCTGTCGACGTTCGTGGTCGGCCTGTTGCCCAGCTACGCCAGCATCGGCATCGCGGCGCCCGCCATCCTGATCATCCTGCGGTTGCTGCAGGGCCTGGCGCTGGGCGGCGAGTACGGCGGCGCGGCGACCTACGTGGCCGAGCACGCGCCCAACGGCAAGCGCGGCCTGTACACCAGCTTCATCCAGACGACGGCGACGGTGGGCCTGTTCCTGTCGCTGCTGGTGATCCTGGGCTGCCAGACGATGATGGGCAAGGAGGCGTTCGACAGCTGGGGCTGGCGCGTGCCGTTCCTGCTGTCGATCGTGCTGCTGGGCGTGTCGGTGTGGATCCGCATGCAGCTGGCCGAGTCGCCGCTGTTCCAGCAGATGAAGGCCGAGGGCAAGCAGTCCAAGGCGCCGATCACCGAGAGCTTCTTCTCGCGCAACGGCAAGATCGCCCTGCTCGCCCTGCTCGGCGCCACCGCCGGCCAGGCCGTGGTGTGGTACGGCGGCCAGTTCTACGCGATGTACTTCCTGCAGCAGATCCTGCGCGTGGACAGCACGACCACCTGGCTGATGATCGCCGCGGCGCTGGCGCTGGCCACGCCGTTCTTCGTGTTCTTCGGCTGGCTGTCGGACCGGATCGGGCGCAAGAAGATCGTCATGGCCGGCTGCCTGCTGGCCGCGCTGACCTACTTCCCGCTGTTCAAGGGCCTGACCCACTACGCCACCCCGGCGATCCACGACGCCAGCGCGGCCAGCCCGGTGACGGTGCACGCGGACCAGTCGACCTGCAGCTTCCAGTTCGATCCGGTGGGCACGGCCAAGTTCACCAGCTCCTGCGACATCGCGCGCAGCGCGCTGATCAAGGCCAGCGTGCCGTACACGGTGGTCGATGCGCCGGCCGGTTCGATCGCCGAGGTCAGCGTCGGCGACCAGCGCGTGGCCTCGTTCGAGGGCGCGGGCATGGACAAGGCGGCGCTCAAGGACGGGACGACGGCCTTCGGCACGCAGCTGCGCGGCGCGCTCAACGCGGCCGGCTATCCGGAGAAGGCGGACCCGGCGCGGATGAACAAGCCGATGGTGCTGCTGATCCTGTTCATCCTGGTGCTGTACGTGACGATGGTCTACGGGCCGATCGCGGCGTGGCTGGTGGAGCTGTTCCCGACCCGCATCCGCTACACGTCGATGTCGCTGCCCTACCACATCGGCAACGGCTGGTTCGGCGGCTTCCTGCCGTCGCTGTCGCTGGCGCTGGTGATCTGGAAGGGCGACATCTACTACGGCCTGTGGTACCCGATCATCATCGCGCTGATGACGTTCGTGATCGGCTGCCTGTTCCTGCCGGAGACCAAGGACCGCGACATCACGCAGTGATGCGCAGCGCGCGGCTCGATCGAAGCGAAATCCCCGTCGAACGCCGGGCCCCCGGGCCCGGCCTCTCCCGCGCCGGCCTGCTTGGCCGGCGCTTTTTTTGCGCATGCAGCCCTCTCCTGCGAAGCGGGAGAGGGAGGCGCGCAGCGCCGGGTGAGGGCCCGGCTTTTCGCTGCGTCATTTGCCTTGTTCCTTGGGAGCGGCTTCGGGGCGTTGCGCGAAGGAAGTCGCCGGCCGGTGAATCGCTCTTCCCCGGGCAAGGCATCCTGCCTTGACGGGGGCGCCGGCCATCCATGGCCGGCTCGACGCGATCCCCCGGCCGGCGCCTTCTTCCCGGCGTTGCATCGCTTCGATCGCAAAAGCATTCGCACGTTGTTGACGTAGGTCGGGCCTCCGCGCCCGACGCCCGCATGGCTGTTGTAGGAGCGCACCAGGGCGCGACCGCGTTACCGGCGAAAGCGATCGCGCCCCGGTGCGCTCCTACAGGGCAATCGGGTGTCGCGATCGTCGGGGCGGGAGCCCCGACCTACGTCAAACGAAATGGCAGGCCACAAGCCACGACGGCGCCCGGAGGGCCGGGGCCGCGGCAGGGTGTCGCGGGCCCGGCTCTCCCGGCGGCTTGTCCGAAAACGCGACTGCTCCTACATCCGCCACTCGACCCCTGCGTAGAACGAGCGGCCCTCGCCCGGCAGGAAGTTGGCGGCGTCCAGGCCGTGCGCGTCGGCGACCACGTTGGTGCTGGCGATCCAGCGCCGATCGGCCAGGTTGCGCGCCTCGGCGAACCACGACCAGCGCGCGCCGATGCGTCCGCCCGCGCGCAGGCCCCAGACTGCGTAGCCGGGCGCGTCGAAGGTGTTGGCGTGGTCGATCGCATGATCCTGCGGCGCCCACTCGAGCGTCGGCGCGAGGTGGAAGCGCTCGTCCGGCTGCCAGCGCAGCGAGGCGCGCAGCAGCTGCGGCGGCACGCCGGCGAGGCGGTTCTCGCCGTACACGGCGTCATGGTCGAAGCGGAAGTCGTTCCACAGGTAGTTCGCCGACAGCGTCCACCACGGCGCGAACGTCCAGCCCAGCCCGAGCTCCAGCCCCTGGTGCACGGTGCGATCGGCGTTGATGGTGCCGAGCGGGTTGCCGTTGCCGTCGCTGAGCGAAAGCAGCTCGCCTTCGATGCGCGCGCGGTAGAGCGCGGCGTCGAGCGACAGCGCGCCGCGGTCGATGCGCACGCCGAGTTCGGCGGTGATGGCGCGCTGCTGGTCGACCGGCGTCACGCCCGGGCCGCCGCTGAGCTCGCCGAAGCTCGGCGGTTCGGCGCTGCGGCTGAGGTTGGCGAAGGCCTGCACGCCGTCGGCCGCCAGCCAGCGGATGCCCAGCTTCGGGCTGAACGCCGAGTACGACGCGTCGAAGCTTTCGTCGCACAGGGGCTGCCCGCAGCTGCCGGCGGTGACGAAGCGGTCGCGCGAGCGCCGCCGCGCGTACAGGCCCTGCGCGCCGATCGAGAGCACCCAGCGCGGCGACAGCCACAGCTGGTCCTCGACGTAGGCGGTGGCGTTGCGCGCGTCCTGGTCGAAGCGGTTGGTGCGCGCGCCGGCATGGCCACCGAGATTGGCGAAGCGGTCGTCGTCGACGCTGCCCTGCGCGAAAGCAACGCCGGCGACGAGCACGTTGCGGCGGCCGCCGAGCTCGCCCTCGGCGCGCCAGCGCGCGTCGACGCCGGCGTCGCCCGAGTCCTGCTCCAGCACCTGGAAGATCGGGTGGTGCAGCGACTTGTCGGCGTAGTAGGCCGACACCACCAGCGAGCGCGCGTCCGACGGCGCCCACGCGAGCTTCGCCGCGACTCGGTCCAGGCGATAGTCGCGGCGCTGGTCGAGTGCGAGGCTGCCGGCGTTGGCCGCGCGCGGGTCGTGCAACGCCTGCGCCAGCGTCAGGTTGCCGGGCAGCTCGGAGCGGGTGTCGACGTGGGTGAAGTAGGCGCGGCCGTCGAGCGCATCGCCGAAGCGGCGGCCGGCGTTGGCGAACAGGCGCGCGTTCTCCTGCTTCGCATGGTCGCGGTAGCCGTCCTGCGACAGGCCGGTGAGGCTCAGGTAGCCGTCGCTGCGATCCGAATGGCCGGCGACCGCTACCTGTCCGCGCCGGTAGCCAAAGCTGCCCGTCTCCAGGCGCGCGTCGATCGCGGGCGCATCGAAGCCGGTCGGCGAGACGAAGTTGATCGCGCCGCCGAGCGTGGCCGCGCCGTACTCGAGCGCGTTGGCGCCGCGGTAGACCTCGATGTAGCGCGCGGCCAGCGGCTCGACCGACTGGAAGTCGAAGCCGCCGTCGGCGAGGTTGAGCGGGCTGCCGTCCTGCAGCAGCGCCAGGCCGCGGCCGTGGAAGGTGCGCTGCAGGCCGGAGCCGCGGATCGACAGCCGCGCCTCCTCGGCGCCGAAGCGCGACTGCACGAACACGCCGGGTGCGTCGGCGAGCGCGTCGGCGGACGTGCCGACGCGGGCTTCGCGCAGGGCCTCGGCATCGACGAGCGCGGTGCCGCCTGCGCGCTCGCCGAGTCGGCGGCGGGCCTGGTCGAGGGTGTCGACGGTGGCGATGGGCGGGCGTTCGCCGTGTACTTCGATGCGATCGAGCGTGGTCGCTTGCAGGGCATCGCCTGCAGGAACGGGCGCGGGCGCTTCGTCGGCGCGCGCGGGCGGAAGGAAGGCACAGGGCAGCAAGGCCGCGCACAGCGACGCGGCCAGGCGCGACGCACGCAGCGCCGCGGTGGATGGGTTCGACATGGGATCTCCATAAGCACAAGGCGCGCGGAAGCGGTCCGCGCGGTCACGAAGCGGGCTTGTGGTTCAGGAGAAGGCGGGCGGGCCGCGCGAGCCTAGTCCGCAGGGATGCCAGCGCGAACGCGGCGGCGACACGCGCCGCATGGCCGCCGGCGCGCGCGGCAGGCCGTCGCACAGCGCCACCGCCAGGCACGCCAGCGCAACGGCCAGCGAGGCGAGCAACGGGCAGTAGGCGCAGTCGGGGCCTTCGTGCGGATGCGCGGGCACGTCCGGCCCGCCGCCGCCATGGTGGCCGGCATGCGGCATCGTCGTCGGATCGACCAGCCGCAGCCCGGCCGAAGTGCACATCGCCTCGAGGCCCGCGCGCATGCCGGCCGCGGGCGGCTGCGCCAGCCGGCCGACCGTCGGCAGCACCGCCAGCAGCAGCATCGCGACGAGCGCGAGGCGGGCCATGGACTTGTGGAAGGCGGCATTGCGCATCGGCTGCGCATTCTACGGGCAAGCCCGGCAAGGGCCCTGGCCTGGCGCGAGCGCGCCGGTGACTTCCTGCACATGCCGCGTGCGCGCGAGGGCGCAAGATCGGCGTTTCGTCGACGACAGGACTCTCCGCCCATGCACGCATTCCGCAAACTCGCCCTCGCCACCGCCGTGGCCGGCGCACTGGCCGCCTGCGGGCAGCAGGCACCATCGCCCGGCGCGCAGGAGCCGTCCACGCCGGCACCCGCCCCCGCGCCGGCGAACGTCATCGGCATCGACCTGGCCGGCCTCGACAAGTCGGTGCAGCCGGGCGACGACTTCGACGAGTACGCCAACGGCGGCTGGCGCAAGAATGCCGAGATCCCCGCCGACCGCTCCAGCACCGGCGTGTTCTACGAGGTCTTCCGCAAGGCCGAGCAGCGCAACCAGGCGCTGGTGCAGGGCATCGCGAAGTCGAACCCGGCCGCCGGCACCGACGAGCGCCGCATCGCCGACTACTACGCCGCGTACATGGACGAGGCGACGATCGAGCAGCGCGGCCTGGCGCCGGTGCAGCCCGAGCTCGACGCGATCCGGGCGATCGCCGACAAGGCCGCGCTGGCGACGTACCTCGGCCAGGGCCTGCGCGCCGACGTCGATCCACTCAACGCGACCAACTACCACACCGACCGCCTGTTCGGCCTGTTCGTGACGCAGGGCCTCGAGGACCCGGCGCACAACATGGCCTACGTGCTGCAGGGCGGCCTGGGCATGCCCAACCGCGACTACTACCTGTCGACCGACAAGGCGATGGGCGAAGTACGCGACCAGTACAAGGCCTACGTCGCCGCGTTGCTGAAGCAGGCCGGCGTCGCCGACGCCGATGCGAAAGCCAAGGCGATCTACGCGCTGGAGGAGAAGATCGCGAAGGCGCAGGCCTCGATCGTCGACACCGAGAACGCGCACAACGCCAGGGCATGGGCGATGGCCGACTTCGCAAAGCACGCACCCGGGCTGGACTGGGCCGCGTACTTCAAGGCCGCCGGCCTCGACGGCCAGGCGACGGTCACCGCCTGGCAGCCCGAGGCGATCGGCAAGCTGTCGGCGCTGGTCGCCAGCGAGCCGCTGCAGGCCTGGCAAGACTGGGCCACCTTCCATGCGATCGACCGCGCCGCACCGCTGCTGCCCAAGGCCTTCGCCGACCTGTCGTTCGGCTTCCACGGCACCGCGATCAACGGCACGCCGCAGCAGCGCGAGCGCTGGAAGCGCGCACTGTCGGCGGTCAACGTCGCGCTCGGCGACGCAGTCGGCAAGCTCTACGTCGACAAGTACTTCCCCGCTTCCTCGCGCGAGCGGATCCAGCAGCTGGTCGGCAACCTGCTCGCCGTGTTCCCGGAGCGCATCGACAAGCTCGACTGGATGGACGCGGCCACCAAGGCCAAGGCGAAGGAGAAGGTCGCGGCGACCAAGGTCGGCGTCGGCTATCCCGACACCTGGCACGACTACGCGTCGCTGGAGGTCAAGCCCGACGACGCGCTCGGCAACGACCAGCGCGCCGAGCTCGCCGAGTACCGCCACCAGGTCGCCAAGCTCGGCCAGGCGCCGGACCGCGCCGAATGGTGGATGACGCCGCAGACGGTCAACGCGGTCAACCTGCCGCTGCAGAACGCGCTCAACTTCCCCGCCGCGATCCTCGAGCCGCCGTTCTTCGACCCCAAGGCCGACGCCGCCGCCAACTACGGCGCGATCGGCGCGGTGATCGGGCACGAGATCAGCCACAGCTTCGACAACCTGGGCTCGGAGTTCGACGCGCAGGGCAGGCTGCACAACTGGTGGACGCCGGAGGACGCCGCGCACTTCAAGGCCGCCGGCGAGAAGCTTGCCGCGCAGTACGACGCCTACGAGGCGCTGCCGGGCCTGCACGTCAACGGCGAGCAGACGCTGGGCGAGAACATCGCCGACCTCGCCGGGCTGGAGGTCGCGCACGAGGCCTACCTCAAGTCGCTCGGCGGCAAGCCGGCGCCGGTGATCGACGGGCTGACCGGCGACCAGCGCTTCTTCCTCGCCTTCGCCCAGGCCTGGCGCGGCAAGACCCGCGACGCGGCGCTGCGCGCGCAGGTGGTCGGCGACGGCCACGCCCCGGGCCGCTTCCGCGCGCAGACGGTGCGCAACATCGATGCCTGGTACGAGGCCTTCGGCGCGAAGGAAGGCCAGAAGCTCTACCTGTCGCCCGAGGCGCGCGTCAGGATCTGGTGATCGGTTCCGGCGGCACGGCCGCTTGCGATGCCGGGCTCCGGTGCGAGCAGGCGCCCGGCTTCGCGGATGAAGTCCTGCTGCATCCGCGCATCGAAATCATGGGCGACGCCGGGATACGCCTGCAGCGCGACGTCGAATCCCAGCCTGCGCAACCGATCCACGGCCTCGCGCGTCGGCGCCATCGGCACCGTCGTGTCCCGCTCGCCGTGCATCGCGCGGATCGGCGGGCAGCCCGCGCTGCGGCACGGACTGGACGCGGGCATCCAGGCCGGGAGGAACCGCGCCGCCACCGGGAAGGCGGCGCGAAGCCGGTCCGGGTGGCGCACCGCGAGCAGGAACGCGAGGTCGCCGCCGTAGGAAATCCCCATCACCACCGGCTTGCCGCGGGTCGGATAGGAGGCAACGACCGATCCGATGAATGCCGACAGTTCCCGTTCGACCTCGAACGTCTCCGCTGCCTGCCGTTCTTCGCCCAGCCTCGCGTAGTCCGGGCCGAACCAGGAGTCGCCATCGCGACGCGGATGCGCGCCCTGGGGAAGCACGATGCGTGCCGGGAAATCGACGGCATCGAAGTACGCGCGCATGGCCTCGGGCGTGCCTCCCGAGTAGTGCAGGCCAACGATCATCGGGAGCGCCGCACCGGGCGCCGCGCCGGCGGTTTCGAACACGAGGAACCGGAAGCCGGCGGCGTTCGATTCACGGACGGCCGGACGGCCACCCTGGCCGGCGTTCGCGTGTCCGGCGAGCAGCGCCAGCAACACGAGGACGGGCAGGAAACGTCGAACGCTCATCTGGACCTCCGGGTGGCCCTGGGGTCGCGCCGCATCGCGATCGGCCTCATTGCGGTGGCGCGGCAAGCTCCCTGGCGCTGAGGCTGCCGTCGCGGTTGACGTCCTGGCGGTTGAACGTGGCGGCGATGCGGGCGCGGTATTCATCGCGCGTCACCGGCCTGCCCTTGCCGCCCGGCAGTTCGTCCGGCGCGAGCGTGCCGTCGCGGTTGCGGTCCATCGCGTCGAAGGCGTAGCTCATCCAGTCCTGGTACTCGGCCAGCGAGATGCGGCCGTCGCCGTCGCCGTCCATGCGCGACAGGTAGTCGCCGGTGGCGGTGACCTGGCCATGCGCGGCGAGCGGCCCGGCGAGCGAAAGGACGAGGAAGGCGAACCGTTTCACCGGCGCAGTGTAAGCGGCGCCGCGGCGGAAACGACAGGAAATAGGAATAGCTTGTGGGAGCGGCTTCAGCCGCGAGCGCTTGCTTGTCGTGGGAGCGACGGAAGTCGCGACGCCCTTCGGCAGCATCGCCGGCGGTCGGTCGCGACTTCCGTCGCTCCCA
>JAYRKR010000060.1:0-21176 GCA_041905645.1 Luteimonas sp. | reverse complement strand
GTTGAGAGGGGGGGTCCGGGGTGTGTGGCGGGGTTGTCATCCCGCGCGCCGCGTGGAATCGGGCCGTGCCGGCCGTGCGGATCCCTCGCTGCGCTCGGGATGACAAGCGACCCGCACGGAACACGGACCACGGACGCGATGCGTCGGGGCGCAGCCTCGCCCTAAGGCGCCAGCTCGTCGGCGGCGATGCCACGCACCGCGAAGGCCCGCAGCCGAGCCGGGCTCGACACGCCGATGCCCTGCGCGCGCCCGGCCGTGTACAGCGTCACGTGCGGCGGCGGCACCGGCAGCTGCCGCCCCAGCGCGCGGCCGAGCGCGCGGTGGAACGCCGCCATCGCCGGCATCTCGACCAGTTCGACGATCGAATGGGCCATGCGCGCCGCGCCGCCGTCGACGAAGGCCTTGCGCAGCAGCAGGCGGCGGCCGGTGCGCCGGAACCGCCAGTCCTGCGCGGCCACCGCCGCCTCGACCAGGGCCTGCGCGCGCGCGCCGAACACCGCCTGCAGCTCGCGGCCGAGCGCGCTGCCGACCACGGTCGCGTGCAGCTCCGGCTTGGGTTCGAACGCGACCGCGTCGAGGACCACCGGTCCCGCGGGCGGTGGCCAGGCGGCGGGGTCGAAGGAGAGCACGCGGGCGCGGCTGGCGGGCGTCATGCGGCAAGCATGGACCGGAACCGGCTTGCGCGCCTGCCGGCGATGCGGGCGGGACGCCGTCGCGTCGCGGGCAAACGCGGCGCCCGAGTCGGCGCTACCCTGCGACGCATCCCGCACGCGCCGCACCGCCAGGAGCCAGCCGTCGACAAGCCCTTCGCCCCCGCCTGCGAGCGCAACCGCGAGCCGATCCTCGCGGTGCTGCGCGACTGCTTCGCCGATCGCCGCCGCGTGCTCGAAATCGGCAGCGGCACCGGCCAGCACGCCGTGCACTTCGCCGCGGCGATGCCCTGGCTGCAGTGGCAGTGCTCCGATCGCGCGGAGCACCTGCCCGGCATCCGGGTATGGCTGGACGAGGCCGCCCTCGCCAATGCGCCGGCGCCGCTGGCGCTGGACGTCGCGCGCGGGCCGTGGCCGGCCGGCGGCTTCGACGCGGTGTTCAGCGCCAACACGCTGCACATCATGGGCTGGGCGGAGGTGGAGGCGTTCTTCGCCGGCGTCGGGCGCGTGCTGGCCGGCGCGGAGGACGGCGTGCTGGCGGTGTACGGGCCATTCAACTATGCGGGGACGTACACCAGCGACAGCAACCGCGACTTCGACGCCTGGCTGAGGGCGCGCGACCCGCGTTCGGGCCTTCGCGACTTCGAGGCGGTGGACGCGCTGGCGCGCGCAGCCGGGCTACGGCTCGTCGGCGACGCGGCGATGCCGGCCAACAACCGCTGCCTCTTCTGGCGCCGGTCTTCGTAGGAGCATCCCATGGGCGCGATGGGCCTGACCGGAAAAGCCATCGCGCCCATGGGGCGCTCCTACGGGGAAACGACGATGCGCCCGGGCCGCTGGGCTATCCTCGGCCGATGTTTGAGCTGCGCCAGGTCTCGAAGCGCTACGGCCGCACGGTCGCGCTCGACGCGCTCGACCTGTCGATCGCGGGCGGCCGCACCACCGCGCTGATCGGGCCCAGCGGCGCCGGCAAGTCCAGCGTGCTGCGCATGCTGCTCGGGCTGGAATGGCCCGACAGCGGCGAGGTGCGCTTCGACGGCGCGCCGCTGCGGCGCGACACGCTGCTGGCGCAGCGCCGCCGGATCGGCTACGTGATCCAGGAGGGCGGGCTGTTCCCGCACCTGACCGGCGCCGGCAACGCCGCGCTGCTGGCGCGCACGCTGGGCTGGGAGCGTGCGCGCATCGATGCGAGGCTGCGCGAACTGGCCGGGCTGTGCCAGCTGCCGTTCGACGCGCTCGCGCGCTATCCGGCCGAGCTGTCCGGCGGCCAGCGCCAGCGCGTCGGCCTGATCCGCGCGCTGATGCTCGATCCGCCGGTGCTGCTGCTCGACGAGCCGCTGGGCGCGCTCGACCCGATCGTGCGCCATGAACTGCAGGCGCAGATGCGCGCGCTGTTCGACCAGCTCGACCGGACCGTGGTGCTGGTGACCCACGACGTCGCGGAGGCGGCGTGGCTGGGCGACACCCTGGTGCTGCTGCGCGGTGGCCGCGTGCTGCAGCAGGGCAGCGCGCGCGAGCTGCTGGACGCGCCGGCGGACCCGTTCGTGCGTGCGTTCATGACCGCGCAGCGCAGCGTGGGGGAGGTCGCATGATGCGGGCCGCGATCCATTGCCTGCGGCATGTCGCAGGCGGGTTCTGCGTCGTGGCGGCGCGCTGCCTCCGATGTGCGGCCCGAAGTCGCCGGTGCGCGGCCCGCAGCCTCCGGTGCGCGGCCTGCGGCCTCCGGATCGCGGCCTGCAGCCTCCGGATCGCGATGGAGGGCGCACCCGCCCTGCGTTTCCCGAGGCCCGTCATTCCCGCGAAAACGGGAATCCAGCGACTTTCCCGCACGACGCGTGCGCCGCGGTGCCTGCTCGTCATTCCCGCGAAGGCGGGAATCCATGGACGTCTTTCCCTTGCCACCAGGCGAGAAGAGCAACGTCCCTGGATTCCCGCCTTCGCGGGAATGACGACAGGCAAATGGCGAGCCCGCGCCGAGGCCCTCAGCCTTGCCCTTGCCTTCTTCCTCGCCATCGCCATGTCGAATGCAGCCTCGGCCAAGGCACCCGATGCACCGCAAGGCATCCCGCCGCCAGCCGAGCCCGACACTCATCTCGTCATCGGCTCCAAGAACTTCACCGAGGGCGTGCTCCTCGGCGAGATCGGCGCCGGCCTCGCGCGGCAGCAGGGCCTGCAGGTCGAGCACAGGCGCCAGCTCGGCGGCACCCGCATCCTCTGGCGCGCGCTGGAGAACGGCCAGGTCGACGCCTACGCCGAGTACACCGGCACCCTGGCCGAAGAGCTGCTGCAGATGCCGGGCGCGGACCTCGCCGCGCTGCGCGCGGCGCTGGCCGAGCGCGGCCTGGCGATGACCGATCCGCTCGGCTTCGACAACACCTACGCGCTGGGCATGCGCGCCGCGCGCGCGCAGGCGCTCGGCATCGCCACGCTCTCCGACCTGCGCGCGCATCCCGGGCTCAGGCTCGGCCTGAGCAACGAGTTCATGCAGCGCGCCGACGGCTGGCCGGGCCTGCGCGACGCCTACGGGCTGCCGCAGCGGCCCGACGGCCTCGACCACGACCTCGCCTACCGCGCGCTGGCCAGCGGCGCGATCGACGCGACCGACCTCTATTCCACCGATGCGGAAATCCCGTACTACGGGCTCACGGTGCTGGCGGACGACCGCCACTATTTCCCGTCGTACGAGGCGGTGTACCTGTACCGCGCCGACCTGGCGCAGCGCGCGCCGGCCTGGGTGCGGGCGCTGCGGGGCATGGCCGGGCGCATCGACGCGGCGACCATGCAGCGGCTCAACGCGCGGGTGAAGCTCGACCACGAGAAGGAGGCCGACGTCGCCGCCGACTGGCTCGGCATCGCCGCGCCGGAAAGCCGCGGCCGCGCCGCGCGGATCTGGCAACGCACGCGCGAGCACCTGGCGCTGGTCGCGCTGTCGCTGGGGCTGGCGCTGCTGGTCGCGCTGCCGCTGGGCGTCCTCGCGGCGCGGCGGCCGCGGCTGGGGCAGGTGGTGCTGTCGGCGACCGGCGTGCTGCAGACGCTGCCGTCGCTGGCGGTGTTCGTGTTCATGATCCCGCTGTTCGGGATCGGCGCGAAGCCGGCGATCGCGGCGCTGTTCCTCTACAGCCTGCTGCCGATCGTGCGCAACACGCATGCGGGCCTCGCCGGCATCCCGCTGGAGCTGCGCGAGACCGCGGCGGCGATCGGCCTGCCGCCGCGCACGCGGCTGTGGCGGATCGAGCTGCCGCTGGCGCTGCGCACGATCCTGGCGGGCATCAAGACCGCCGCGGTGATCAACGTCGGCACCGCGACCCTGGGCGCACTGATCGGCGCCGGCGGCTACGGGCAGCCGATCCTCGCCGGCATCCGCCTGGACGACATCGGCCTGATCCTGGAAGGCGCGGTGCCCGCCGCGGCGCTGGCGCTGCTGGTGCAGGGCGCGTTCGAGGCGATCGAGCGCGCCCTGACGCCGCGCGGGCTGCGGATCGCGGCGCGGGCGTAGGTTCCCTCGGGTTGTGGGAACGGCTTCAGCCGCGAGCTTTCGGGTTTGACCTGCAAGCGTTGAAGAGCTCGCGGCTGAAGCCGCTCCCACGACAAGCCGCGCGCCGAGGCCGGATCCGCTAGCGCACGCTGGCCGCCACGTCGGCCACGCGCCGCATGTCGTCCGCGCCGACGTGCAGGTGCGGTGCGATCCGCAGCACGCCGAGGCGGCGCGTGCAGGCGATGCGTTCGCGGCGCAGGGCGTCGAAGACGGCGTCGAGCCGCGCGGCGGGCGGTCGCAGCGCGGTGAGGTGCGGCGCGTGCCCGGGCGTCCTCCACGACGACAGGCCATGCGCGTCGAGCGCCGCATCGAGCGCACGCGTGCGTTCGCCGAGCGCCGCGGAAATCGCCGCCACGCCCCAAGCGCCGACCTGGTCGAGCCCGGCCTGCGCCATCGCCAGCCGCACCGGGTCGTCGAGTCCGCCGGCGTCGAAGCGGCGCGCGCCGGCGCGATGCGGCCGCACGCGGTCGACCGGGAACCGCCAGCCCTCGCCGGCCTCGCGCGCCGACCAGTGCTGCTCGATCGCCACGCCCTCGGCGCGCCAGCGCGGTGCCGCCCAGAGCCAGGCCAGCCCGATCGGCCCGAGCAGCCACTTGTAGCCGACCGATACGGCGAAGTCGGGACGCCAGCGCGCGAGGTCCGCCGGCAGCGCGCCCAGGCTCTGGCTGAGGTCGAGCACCAGCGCCGCGCCGGCCGCGTGCACGCGCGGCGCGATGCGGTCGAGGTCGAGCAGCTCGCCGTCGTCCCAGCGCGCGTGCGGAAGGGCGACGACGCGCACGCGGTCCTCGCGTCCGAGCGCGGCCAGGACCGCGGCCGTCCAGTCCTCGCCGTGGCCGCGCACGACGCTCCGCAGCCGAGCGCCGCGTTCGAGGCAGGCCTGCTGCCACGGCAGCAGGTTCGACGGGAACTGGCCGTCGAGCACCAGCACCGCGTCGCCGGCGGCGAGCGGGACGTTGCGCGCGGCCGTGGATAGGCCGTGCGCCGCCGACGGCACCAGCGCGAGCGCGTCGGCGTCGCCGTCGAACAGCGTCGACGCCGCGCACGTGCGCAGGCGTTCGATCCGCGCTTCCGTCGTCCCGGCGTGCGTGCGCCACGGCGTCGCGTCCTCCGCGAGCGCCGCCTGTCCGGCGGCGAGCCCGGCGCGCAGCCGCGGCCCGCGCGCCGCGCAATCGAGGTAGAGCACATCGCCGAACGGCACGAACGCGTCCCGGGCGCGCGACGGATCCGGAGCGACGGCGATGGCGGGCGCCTGGGACATGCGCCCACTGTAGCGTCAGGTGGCCGGTACCCGCAGCGCCGATCCGCCCGTAGGAGCGACGGAAGTCGCGACAAGGCGCCGGAAGCCGGAAGCAGTCGGGAGTTGCGTCGCTGCCACGACGCGACCCCGCGGATTGCCGTCGAGGCGAGCGCGGAGTCGGACCTGGCGCCGTCGCGTCTGCTATGGAGTCGCTGCCTGCGCGACACGGCGTCCGGCCGACAGGCGACGGTTCTGCTACCGTGCAAGACGCCGGCACCGTCACCATGCCTTTCCGGCGCATCCGCACAATGCCCAGGATGTCCCCGAGCATCGCCACCGCCAAGGGTTCCGCGCGAGCGGCCGACCCGTCCGTGCTCGCCGGGCGCTACCGCGCGGTGCGCGCGCGCAGCCTCGCGCTGGCGTCGCCGCTGTCGGCGGAGGACGCGATGGTGCAGAGCATGCCCGACGCCAGCCCGGCGAAATGGCACCTCGCCCACACCACCTGGTTCTTCGAGCGCTTCGTGCTCGGCGCCAGGTCCGGCTACGCGCCGGTCGACGCGCACTGGGACTACCTGTTCAACAGCTACTACAACAGCGTGGGCCCGATGCACGCGCGGCCGCGACGGGGGCTGCTGTCGCGGCCGTCGCTGGCGCAGGTGCTCGACTACCGCGCCGAGGTCGACGCGCGCATGGACCGGCGCTTCCAGGCCGGCGACCTCGACGCCGACGCCGCGCGCGTGCTGCTGCTCGGCACCCACCACGAGCAGCAGCACCAGGAGCTGCTGCTGACCGACATCAAGCACGCGCTGTGGTGCAACCCGCTGACGCCGGCCTATCGCGACGACCTGCCGGTGCACGCAGGCGTCGCGACGCCGCTGCGCTGGATCGCGCGCGAGGAGGCGATCGCGGAGATCGGCGCCGCCGCGTGGCCGGGCGCGGACGCGTTCGCGTTCGACAACGAATCGCCGCGCCACCGCGTCCTGGTGCCGGCGCACGCGCTGGCCAGCCGCCCGGTCAGCAACGACGAATACGCGCGGTTCGTGAAGGAGGGCGGCTACGCCGACCCCGCGCTCTGGCTCAGCGACGGCTGGGCGCTGCTGCAGGCCGAGGGCTGGCGGCGGCCGCTGTACTGGCACGAGGACGGCGCGCGCGAGTTCACCCTCGGCGGCTGGCGCGAGCGCGATCCGCACGCGCCGGCCTGCCATCTGGGCTACTACGAAGCCGAGGCGTTCGCGCGCTGGGCCGGCGCGCGGCTGCCCACCGAGGCGGAATGGGAGCAGGCCGCGGCCGGCGCGGCCGTCGAGGGCAACTTCGTCGAGTCCGGCGCGCTGCACCCGCAGGGCGGGCGCGACGGCGGCGCCGGCCTGCGGCAGCTGTTCGGCGACGTCTGGGAATGGACCGCCTCGGCCTACACCGCGTACCCGGGCTTCGCGCCGCTGCCCGGCTCGCTGGGCGAGTACAACGGCAAGTTCATGAACGGCCAGTGGGTGCTGCGCGGCGGCAGCTGCGCCACGCCGCAGGGCCACGCGCGCGCCAGCTACCGCAACTTCTTCCCGCCGTCGGCGCGCTGGCAGTTCTCGGGCCTGCGCCTGGCCAGGGACGCTGCATGAGCGCCGTGCTCAGGCTGACCGACCTGCAGCCCACCCCCGACGACATCAGCGGCGACGTGCTCGCCGGGCTGTCGCGCAGCCCCAAGCGCCTGCCGTCGAAGTACTTCTACGACCGCCGCGGCTCGGAGCTGTTCGAGGAGATCACGCGCCAGCCGGAGTACTACCTCACCCGCATCGAGCTGGCGCTGCTCGCCGACAGCGCGCGGGAGATCGCCGCGGCGGTCGGCCCGCGCGCGCACGTGGTCGAGTACGGCAGCGGCAGCGGCCGCAAGACCCGGCTCCTGCTCGATGCGCTCGAGGACCCGGTCGCCTACACCCCGATCGAGATCTCGCGCAGCGCGCTGCTGGCCAGCGTCGAGCGGCTCGACCGCGAGTTCGACGCCGTCGAGCTGCTGCCGGTGTGCGCCGACTTCACCCAGCCGGTGCCGCTGCCGCGGCCCGGGCGCGAGGCCGACCATGCGCTGGTGTTCTTCCCCGGCTCCACGCTCGGCAACTTCACCGACGCCGAGGCGGTGCGGCTGCTGCGCGCGATGCGCCAGACCATGGGCGAGCGCGGCGGCGCGCTGATCGGCATCGACCTGCAGAAGGCGCGCGCGATCGTCGAACCGGCCTACAACGATGCCAACGGCGTCACCGCCCGCTTCACGCTCAACTTGCTGGCGCGGCTCAACCGCGACATCGGCAGCGACTTCGACCTCGACGGCTTCGACCACCGCGCGGTCTACGTCGAGGACGCCGGCCGGATCGAGACCTTCCTGGTCAGCCGGCGCGCGCAGGACGTGTCGGTGGAGGGACGCCGGTTCCATTTCGCCGCCGGCGAGGCGATGCAGGTCGAGTACAGCCAGAAGTACACCGACGCCGGCTTCGCCGCGCTCGCCGCGGAGGCGGGGCTGCGCGTCGCGCACCGCTGGAACGACCCGAAGGACTGGTTCGGCCTGCGCCTGCTGCGGCGTGCCTGACGGAAGGACGGCTCAGCGGCTCCAGGCGACGCCGTCGGAGACCGGGCAGCGTGCCACCGGCGCCGGCTCGGACCGGCGGCTGTCGAGCATCCAGCAGTCGTCGAGCACCGAGCAGTAGCAGGCGCGCATCACGATCCGCGGCAGGCCGCGCTCGAGCGCGCGCCAGGCCGCCGCGTCGTTGCCCTCGCGCGGCATGCGGAAGAAGGTGATCCATTCGTCCGGGCCGACCACGCGCGGGTTGATGCCGCTGGTGGTCGTCACCACCGGCCGGCCCGACGCCCGCTTCTCGCGCGCGCAGCAGCGGTCGAGCAGCTGCGCCGAGTCGTCGACGCGATGGCCGTCGTAGGTCAGCTCCACCCAGCGCACGCGCGCCGGGCCGACGCCGCGGCTGACCAGGTCGAAGGTGATCGCCGGAGCGCCGTTGCGGTCGGCGTTGCCGTTGGCGAACTGCAGGTTGGGCCACACGCTGGCCGCGAGCAGGCGCTCCTGGGTGCGGTTCGCGCTGGCGGCGACGAACAGCGAGATCACCGAGATCAGGACCACGCAGAAGCCGATCAGCAGCTCGACGCGGCGGCTGTCGAGGCGGCGGGGGCGCCTGCGTTGCGGCGCGGCGGCCGCGGTGTCGTCGGGCGTGGCCATGCGCGGCTCCGTGGAACGAGGGCAGAACGCTACCACGCGCGGCGGTCGCGTTGCCGCGAAGGCCAGTGGTCCGATGGATCCTGAAGGTCCTGCGGAACCATGGATCCTGTGGGAGCGACGGAAGTAGCGACAGGTCTCCGGTGCGGCAGAGCGTCGGGGGGGGGGGGGGGCGGGGTACGCCGCCACAGGTCGCGGGGGGGGCAGAGCGTCGCGACTTCCGTCGCTCCCACAAGAGCGTGCGCGCGGCGCTGCCTTGCCCCGGCGTCCGGTGGGATCTCCGGCTCCTGTAGGAGCGACGGAAGTCGCGACAGGTGTCCAGTGCGGAGAGCGTCGCGACTGCCGTCGCTCCCACAAGAGCACGCCTCGGGTCCGCGCGGCGGGCGGGCATCGCGGCTTCCGTCGCTTCCGCGGCGCCGGGGGCCGGGCGCGTGCCGCCGCAAACCGTGCGCCTGTTCGCGCGACCATGCCCAATGGCAGGGGTACCGATGGCCCTTGGCGGGCGAGGATGCGGGTTTCGCCACGTCCCAGGGGAAGTCCCGCCATGTCCCGTTCGCACCTCGCCCGCCTGTCGCTCGCCGTCGCCCTCGCGCTGTCGTCGCCGTTCGCCGCGACCGCCGCGCGCGCCGAAGTCCCGCCGCCGGCCGACGTGGCCTACCCGGGCACGATCGCGATCGACGTCGACGCCACCGACCTGGCGCAGCGCATCTTCCGCGTGAAACAGGTGCTGCCGGTGCAGCCCGGCCCGCTGACGCTGCTGTTCCCGGCCTGGCTGCCCGGCAACCATTCGCCGTCGGGCCCGATCGACAAGCTCGCCGGCCTGAAGGTCACCGCCAACGGCCAGCCGCTGGCGTGGAAGCGCGACCCGCTCGACGTCTACGCCTTCCACGTCGAGGTGCCGCAGGGCGTTTCGTCGATCTCGACCGAGTACCAGTACCTCACGCCCACCGACGGCGGGCAGGGCCGGGTGGTGATGACGCCCAACATGCTCAACCTGCAGTGGAACGCGGTGGTGCTGTACCCGGCCGGGCACTACGCCGGCCGGATCGAGTACGCCGCTTCGGTGAAGTACCCCGCCGGCTTCCAGGCCGCCAGCGCGCTCGACGTCGAGCGTCGCGACGGCGACACCGTGCACTACCAGCCGGTGCCGCTGGACATCCTGGTCGACTCGCCGGTGTACGCCGGCCGCTACTTCAAGATGATCGACCTCGCCCCCGGCGCGAAGGTGCCGGTGCGGCTGAACGTGGTCGCGGACGCGCCCAAGTACCTGGAGGCCAAGCCCGAGCACATCGCCCAGCACCGCAAGCTGGTGGAGCAGGCGCTCAAGCTGTACGGCGCGCAGCACTACGACCACTACGACTTCCTGTTCTCGCTGTCGAAGCAGATGGGCGGCAACGGCCTCGAGCACCAGCGCTCGAGCGAGGACGGCACCGGCACCGACTACTTCACCGAATGGGACCAGAAGAACGGCAGCGACGACCTGCTCGCGCACGAGTACACGCATTCGTGGAACGGCAAGTTCCGCCGCCCGGCCGACCTGTGGACGCCGAACTACAACGTGCCGATGCAGGACAGCCTGCTGTGGGTGTACGAGGGCCAGACCCAGTACTGGGGCAACGTGCTGACCGCGCGCTCCGGGCTGCGGCCGCTGCAGGCCTCGCGCGACGCGCTGGCGATGGTGGCGGCGACCTACGCCGACAACCGGCCCGGGCTGGAATGGCGCGCGCTGCAGGACACCACCAACGACCCGATCATCGCCCGCCGCCGGCCGAAGCCGTACCGCGGCTACCAGATGAGCGAGGACTACTACTCCGGCGGCCAGATGATCTGGCTGGAGGCCGACGCCCGCATCCGCAAGCTCACGGGGGGGAAGAAGTCGCTCGACGACTTCGCGCGCGCCTTCTTCGGCGTGCACGACGGCCAGTGGAAGCAGCAGGACACCTACGCCTTCGACGACGTGGTCGCCGCGCTCGACGGCGTGGCCCACGACGACTGGGCGACGTTCCTGCGCGACCGCCTCGACGGCAAGGTCCCGCTGACCGGCGGCATCGAGGCCAGCGGCTGGAAGCTGGTCTACACCGACGAGCCCGGCGACTACGCCAAGGCCATGGACAAGCACGGCCGCGGGCGCGGCGGCGCCAGCTTCATCTATTCGATCGGCCTGAACGCCGACAAGGACGGCAACGTCACCGAGGTGCGCTGGGACGGCCCGGCGTTCGATGCCGGCGTCGGCACCGGCATGACGCTGGTGGCGGTCAACGACATCGAGTACGGCAAGGACGCGCTGGAGGAGGCGATCACCGCGGCGAAGGACGGCAAGGCGCCGATCCGGCTGATGGTCAAGGACTTCGACCGCTACCGCACGATCGACGTCGACTACCACGGCGGCCTGCGCTACCCGCACCTGGAGCGGGTCGAAGGCACGCCGGACTACCTGACGAAGATCTTCTCGCCGAAGTAGGCCGCGCGCCGCCCTGGCCGGCGGCGCCGAGGCCGAAGCCGAAGCCTTCTCCCCTTGTGGGAGCGACGGGAGTCGCGACCCGCGAAGCGGCGGCCTCCCGCTCCCCGAACCGGACGGGCGCGCTCCAAGGGCGCGCACCGTCAGCCCGCGCAGTGACGATCCGCGACCTGCAGCGCGGCGTCGGCCGGCGTCCTCGAAGCCTCCTCCCCTGTGGGAGCGACGGGAGTCGCGACCCGCGAAGCGGCGACCTTCCGCTCCCGAATCCGACCGACGCGCCGCCAGGTCGCGCGCCCTCAGTCCGCGCAGTAGCGGTCCGCGACCTGCAGCGCCTCGTCGACGATCGACAGGCCTTCGCGCAGCGCCTGCTCGTCGATGACCAGCGGCGGCACGATGTGGAGGCGGTTCGACGCCACGAACGGCCACAGCCCGCGTTGCCTGCAGGCGGCGGCGAACTCCGCCATCGGCGCGTTCGCGGCGCCGGACGCGTCGAATGGTACCAGCGGCTCGCGGGTGGCGCGGTCGCGCACCAGCTCGATCGCCCAGAACGCGCCCAGGCCGCGCACGTCGCCGACCGAAGGGTGCCGTGCCCGGATCGCCTGCAGCGCCGGCGCGATGACGTCGTCGCCGAGCCTGCGCGCGCGCTCGATCAAGCCTTCGTCGCGGTAGATGCCGATGCACGCCACCGCGGCCGCGCACGCCAGCGGATGGCCGGAGTAGGTCAGCCCGCCGGGATAGGGACGGGTCGCGAAGCTGTCGGCGATCGCATCGCGCATGACCACGCCGCCGAGCGGGACGTAGCCGGAGTTGACGCCCTTGGCGAAGGTGATCAGGTCCGGCACCACGCCCCAGCGGTCGACCGCGAACCATTCGCCGCAGCGTCCGAACCCGGTCATCACCTCGTCGGCGATCATCAGGATGCCGTGCGCGTCGCACAGCGCGCGCACGCCCTGCAGGTAGCCGTCCGGCGGGACCAGGATGCCGTTGCCGCCGACCACCGTCTCGAGCAGGATCGCCGCGATGCCCCGCGGGCCCTCGACCATGACGGTGTCGGCCAGGTGCGCGAGCGCGCGCTCGCACTCCTCCGCGGCGTTCGGGATAGGGGCCCCAGACCCTGGCGACGCCCGGCGCGCCGGGCTCGGACGGCCAGCGCCGCGGATCGCCGCTGGCGGCGAGCGCGCCCGCGGTCGCGCCGTGGTAGCTGCGGTACGCGGCCAGGACCTTGTGGCGGCCGGTGTGCAGGCGGGCCATGCGGATCGCGTTCTCGACCGCCTCGGCGCCGCCGTTGGTGAAGAACACGCGGTTGAGGTCGCCGGGCGCGAGCTCGGCGACCAGGCGCGCGGCTTCGCTGGTGGCGGCGTTGGCGTGGTAGGGCGCGATCGTGCACAGCGTGTCCGCCTGCGCCTTGATCGCGGCGACGAGCCGCGGGTGCTGGTGGCCGACGTTGACGTTGACCAGCTGGCTGGAGAAGTCGAGCCAGCGCCTGCCGTCCTCGTCCCGGAACCAGGCGCCTTCGGCCGCGGCGACCACCCGCGGCTCGAGGTTCGCGTGCGCCGACCACGCGTGCAGCACGTGCCTGCGGTCGTCGCGGCGCGCGGCCGTCGGCGTCGCGGCGTCGCGCGCGGTGGTCGTCGCGTCTTCGATGCCCGCGTCGCGCTTCGGGTCGCCCAGGGCGTGCGGCATGCGCGTCGGGCCCTAGGGAATGAAGGTCTGCGCAGGGTCGTCGAAGGACTTGAACTCCAGCGCGTTGCCCGAAGGATCGAACAGGAACATCGTCACGTGCTGCCCGGGCTTGCCCTTCAGGCGCAGGTGCGGCGCCTCGTGGAACTCGACGCCGGCCGCCTTCAGCCGCCTGGCCAGCGTTTCCCAGGCCTCGCGGTCGAGGTTCATGCCGAAGTGCGGCACCGGGACCGCTTCGCCGTCGAAGCGCCCGCTGTGCAGCGGCGCACCGTCGCCGCCGATGTGCGCGACCAGGTGGTGGCCGAAGAAGTCGAAGTCCTGGTAGGAGACGTCGCTGCGGCCCTGCGGGCAGCCGATCACGTCGCCGTAGAAATGGCGCGCCTCGTCCAGGTCGCGCACGGGGAAGGCGAGATGGAACTGGGTGATCGCGCTCATGGCGGCGTGCTCACGACAGCGCGCCGTGCCGCGGGGTGCAGGCGTCGAAGATGTTCTGCCAGAACTGGTTCCACGCCGTGATGCTGCGCTCGTAGCCCCGGGCCAGGTCGGACAGCACGCGGGGGTCGTCCTGCAGGTAGTCGTCGATCGCGCGGCGGGTCAGCTCGCCGTGGATGATGTCCTCCTCGCCGGTGTGGATCGTCCAGAACTCCCAGTCGATCTCGCCGGCGCGCTCGCGCAGGTACGGATGCGCGCGCATGTGCTCGAACATCACCGACAGGTAGGTCTGGCACAGGCATTCGCCGCCCATGCCGCGCAGGCCCACGCCGAAGGCCGGGCCGCGGCGCTGCAGGTCCACGGTCAGGCCGCCCAGGATCTCGCGGTTCGCCGGCAGGCGGTGCTCGAGCTGCGCGGGCGCCACGCCGATGCTCGCCAGGAAGCGGTCGTAGACCTCGGGGTGCGCCCTGGAGGCGTCGCCTTCGCCCAGTTCCTCGGCGAGGATCTGGCTGAGCAGGCTGCGCAGGCCGCCGAAGGGCAGCTTGGCCACCAGCAGGGCGAGGTCGCTGATGTAGTCGATGGTGAAGAAGCGGTACTGGGTGCAGAAGCGCCGCAGCGCCTCCACGGGCAGCTGCGGCAGCACCCGCATCTTGCGTTCCGCAAGCGCCTCGGTCGCTTCCTTCGCCGCGTCGGCGAATTGCCAGAAGGACTGGCGGTCCCATGTGCCCGGTTGCGTCGCGATCGACGGAACGACGGGCACGGCTGTCGTGTCTTGGTTGTTCTGCAGGGGCATTGCATCCGATCCGGGGGGAGGGCCGCGGCGAACTGCGAAGCCGCGGCGGAGCGGTGGGACGTCCATGCGTCCATGCATCGGCGGCGAGCATACCCTGCGCATGGGCGGCGCGTTTCACGCCTCTTTCACTGCTGCGCGACGCGGTCGGATCGCATCGCGCGTTCGATTCTCCGACGCATTCAGCGCGGATATCGGCGCGCGCTGCCGCGTTCAGCTTCATGCGATCGCGGACTGCACGGCGGACCCACGCGCGATGCGGCCATAATCGCGACGATGCATACGACGAGCGGACCCCGGCCGATGGAAGAGTCGCGCGCCACGACGGGCCAGCCTTCCGTGAACCTGCTCTGGACCGGGGGCTGGGATTCGACGTTCCGCCTGCTGCAGCTGCTGCTGCTGCATCGGCTGCCGGTGGTTCCGTACTACCTCGAGGACCCGACCCGGGCGTCGACGCAGACCGAACGGCAGGTGATCGAGCGCATCGGCGAACGCCTGCGCGAGGCCTACCCGCACACGCGCGGCCTGCTGCAGCCGCTTCGCGTCGCCGCGGTGGCCGACATCCCGGTGGACCGGGAGATCGAGGACGCCCTGCGCGAGATCCGTGCACGGGTCTTCATCGGCAGCCAGTACGCCTGGCTGCCCGCGTTCTGCAGGCGCGAGGGGATCGCCGACATGGAGATCGGCGTGCACGTGGACGACAAGGTGCAGGCGCTGGTGCGGCCGTTCGCCCTGGCGTTCGAGCATCCGGGCGGTTTCCGCAGCGTCCGCGTAGATCCCGCGCACGCGCGGACCGCCGAGTTCAGGCTGTTCCGGGACTTCAGCTTCCCGCTGTTCCACATCGACAAGGTCGGGATGGGCCGGGAGGCCGAGGCGCGGGGCTGGGGCGCGATCATGGACATGACCTGGTTCTGCCACAGGCCGGTGCGCGGCGCGCCGTGCGGGATCTGCGCGCCCTGCGTCTACACCATCGAGGAAGGGTTGGCGCATCGGGTCCCGGCGTCGCGGCGCGCGCTGTCCTTCGTCTACCGCCATCTCGCCCTGCCGCTGAAGGGGCCGTCGCGCCGGATTCGCGCGCTCCTGCGCGGCAGGCAGGCGCCGCGCCGCGCCGACGCGCCCGCCAATCGCTGAGGCGAGGCCCACGGCGCGTGGGCGCCGTGCGGGCGTTCGGCCGCCATTCCGCTGTCGCGGGAGCGACGGGAGTCGCGACGGACAGCCGGCGATGCCTCGAAAAGGCGTCGCGACTTCCGTCGCTCCCACAACCGCAAGGGCTCGCGGCTGAAGGCGCTCCCGCGAGCGCCTTGCCGGCCGTCAGGCTGCGTCCACGGTGACGGCGCGCAGCGGGTTGCGCCACTGCGCCAGCAGGTCGGCCTCGCGCTGCTTGGCCTTGCGCAGGTGCGCTTCCTTGACGTGGCCGTAGCCGCGGACGTGCTCCGGGATCGACGCGATCTCGGCGGCGAGGCCGGCGTTGCCGGCATCGAGCGCATCGAGCAGGCCGGCGATGGTCGCCTCGTACTCGTCGATCAGACGGCGCTCCGTCTTCCGCTCGGCGGTATGCCCGAACACGTCGAACGCGGTGCCGCGCAGGCGGCGCAGCTTCGCCAGCACCCTGAAGGCCGTGAACACCCACGGGCCGTATTCCCGCTTCACCAGCTCGCCCTTCGCGTTCCTGTTCGCCAGCAGCGGTGGGGCGAGGTGGAAATGCAGCCCGCGCCTGATTTGCGCGAAGTCGCCGTCGAACTGCTGCTCGAGCTTCCTGCGGAACTCGCCGCTGGTGTACAGGCGCGCGACCTCGTACTCGTCCTTGTAGGCCATGAGCTTGAAGAAGTAGCGGGCGACCGCTTCCGACAGGTCGGTCGAACCCGGCGCCTTCGCCAGCTCCGCGGCGCGCACCCTGGCCACGAAGTCCGCGTAGCGCCTGGCGTACGCCGCGTCCTGGTAGCCGGTCAGGAAGGCGACGCGTCGCGCGACCACCTCGTCCAGCGAGCGCGACAGGCGCGCGTCGTCCAGCGGCAGGAACGCGACCGCGCCGTCGCCGCCCGCGGGGACGTGGCGCAGTTCGTCGCCGGCGCGCGCGGCCCTCGGTGCGCTGGTCGCGCCCCACTCGGCGCTTTCCCATTCGCCCGGCGGCAGCGCCTGCAGGTCGCGCGGCGTGCTCTCGGCGGCGGTGGGCGCGTTGCGCACCACGCCCGCCGCCTCGAACACCGCGTCCGGGTCGATCGCGGCCAGCCGGCCCCAGGCGAACGCGGTCTTGTTCATCTCGACCGCGGCGCCGTTCAGTTCCACCGCGCGCATCAGCGCTTCGAACGACAGCGGCACCAGGCCCTGCTGCCAGGCGTAGCCCAGCATGAACAGGTTGGTGGCGATCGCGTCGCCCATCAGCGCGGTGGCGACGTGGGTGGCGTCGAACCGCAGCGGCTCGCCGCCGTCGAGCGCGTGGCGCACCGCGGCGACGATCTCCGCCGCCGGAAACTGCAGGTCGGGGCGGGTGGTGAAGCTGCCCGGCATCGCCTCGTAGGTGTTGAGCACGACCCGGGTGCGCCCGGCGCGGACCTTCGACAGCGTCCAGTAGTCGTTGACCACCACCATGTCGCAGCCGAGCACGAGGTCGGCCTCGCCGGCGGCGATGCGCACGGCGTGGATGTCCGCGGGCGACTTCGCGATGCGGACGTGGGTGGTGACCGCGCCGCCCTTCTGCGCCAGGCCGGTCTGGTCGAGCACGGTCGAGCCCCGGCCCTCCAGGTGCCCGGCCATGCCGAGCAGCGCACCGATGGTCACCACCCCGGTGCCGCCGACGCCGGTGATCAGGATGTTCCAGGGCTGCGACAGGTCGGTGGCGGGGCTCGGCGCCGGCAGGTTCGCCAGGCGCTCGGCGGCGTCGACCTTGCGGCCCTTGCGCGGCGCGGCGCCATGCACGGTGACGAAGCTGGGGCAGAATCCCTCGACGCAGCTGTAGTCCTTGTTGCAGTTGCTCTGGTCGATCTCGCGCTTGCGGCCGAACTCGGTGTCCTTGGGCAGCACCGACACGCAGAACGACTTCTGCCCGCAGTCGCCGCAGCCCTCGCACACCAGCGTGTTGACGAACACGCGCTTGGCCGGATCGGCCATCTTCCCGCGCTTGCGGCGGCGGCGCTTCTCGGTAGCGCAGGTCTGGTCGTAGATCAGCACGCTGACGCCCTTGACCTCGCGCAGGCGCTTCTGCACCGCGTCGAGCTCGCGCCGGTCGAGGAACTCGACGTCGCCTGGGAAGATCGACCTGTCGCTCCACTTCTCGATCTCGTCGGACAGCACCACGATCGCCCGCACGCCTTCGCTGCGCACCTGGTGGGCGATCTGCGGCACGCTGAGCTGGCCGTCGACCGGCTGGCCACCGGTCATCGCCACCGCGTCGTTGTAGAGGATCTTGTAGGTGATGTTGACACCGCTGGCCACCGACTGCCGGATCGCCAGCGTGCCGGAATGGAAGTAGGTGCCGTCGCCGAGGTTCTGAAAGACATGCTCGGTCGCGGTGAACGGCGCCTGCCCGGACCAGGTGACGCCCTCGCCGCCCATGTGGGTGAAGGTGTCGGTGTCGCGGTCCATCCACGTCACCATGTAGTGGCAGCCGATGCCGGCCATCGCGCGCGAGCCTTCCGGCACCACGGTGGAGGTGTTGTGCGGGCAGCCGGAGCAGTAGTGCGGCACGCGCGGGAACTGCGCGCGCGGCAATGCGAGCGCGCCTTCCTTCTCCTGCATCCAGCGCAGCACCTCGCCGACGTGCGCCGCGTCGGCGGGTTCCATGGGGATGCCGCGCTGGATGCGGCGCGCGATCACGCCGGCGATGGTGGCCGGGGTCAGTTCGCCGGTGGACGGCAGGATCCACTCGCCGGCCTCGTCGTACTTGCCGACGATGCTCGGCCGGCGGCCGCCGTCGAGGCCGAAGTCGAAGTTGTAGAACAGCTCCTTCATCTGGCTTTCGATGAAGCCGTGCTTCTCCTCGACCACCAGGATGTCCTCGAGCCCGCGCGCGAACGCGCGGATGCCCTGCGGCTCCAGCGGCCAGGTCATGCCGACCTTGTAGACGCGGATGCCCAGCCGCGCGCAGGCGGCGGCGTCCAGGCCGAGGTATTCCAGCGCCTGCAGCACGTCGAGGTAGCTCTTGCCGGTCGTGACGATGCCCACGCGCGCGGCGGGCGAGTCGATGACCACGCGGTCGATGCGGTTGGCGCGCGCGAACGCCTGCGCGGCCCTCACCGCGTAGCGGTGCAGGCGCATCTCCTGCTCCATCGGCGGGTCGGGCCAGCGGATGTTGAGGCCGCCCGGCGGCATCTCGAAGTCGTCGGGCGTCGCGACCTGCAGCGCGAACGGATCGACGTCGACCGACGCCGAGGACTCGACCGTCTCGGCGATCGTCTTGAAGCCGACCCAGCGCCCGGTGTAGCGGCTCATCGCCCAGCCCAGCAGGCCCATCTCGAGGATGTCCTGCACGCCGGCCGGGTTGAGGATCGGCATCATCGCGCTGACGAACTCGTGCTCGGAGCCGTGCGGCAGGGTCGAGGAGCGGCAGGCATGGTCGTCGGCCGCCAGCGCCAGCACGCCGCCGTGCCGCGACGTGCCGGCGGCGTTGGCGTGCTTGAACACGTCGCCGCAGCGGTCCACGCCCGGGCCCTTGCCGTACCACATGCCGAACACGCCATCGACCTTCGCGCCGGGGAAGAGGTTGGTCTGCTGCGTGCCCCAGACCATGGTCGCCCCCAGGTCCTCGTTGAGGCCGGGGGTGAACCTCACGCCGGCGGCTTCCAGGTGCCTCGAAGCGCGCCACAGCTCCAGGTCGAAGCCGCCCAGCGGCGAGCCGCGGTAGCCGGAGACGAAGCCGCCGGTCTTCAGGCCCGCCGCCTCGTCGCGCAGCCGCTGCATCAGCGGCAGCCGCACCAGCGCCTGCACGCCCGAGAGGTAGATGCGGCCCCGGGTGCGGGTGAACTTGTGTTCGAGGCCGTAGTCCGGGTCCAGCACGCTGTTGGTCAGCGCGGTGTTGGCGGAGGCGGGCGAGGAGAGCTCGGCGGTGCTGGTCATGGCGGCGGGTTCGTCTGGCGGGCGACCTGCGGTCGCGGGCTGGGCCAAGGGCGCGGGCGTGAAGCGCCGGAAAAAGCGCGGAATTGTAGCAGCGGGCCCGGTCCCGGCCGGCCTCCGGCGTTGGCGCGGCCTTAACGGAACGCGGCGGACAGTGCCGGTCCGGCGCCCGCCGCGGCGGGCGGCGCGGCCGGGGGGCGGCCCTGCGGGGGGAGCAGCGCGAGGGCCGGGGTGCGTGGGCGCGTCGCCACAACCACGCGCTGGTCGCCCTCGCGCGCGAGGTCTGGCACGAGGACTGCACGCTCGACGACGCCCTCGGCGTGGTCTGCGCGACCGCGGCCGCGACGCTGGAGGTCGACCGCGTCAACGTCTGGCGCCTGCATCCGCAGCATCGGCTGCTGCGCTGCGTGCACGCCTACGAGCGCGCCGGCGGTCGCCACAACGCCCCGGGCTACGATGTCGCCTTCGACGCCGATTCCGAGTACGTGCGCAGGCTCGACGCGGTGCGCGTGTTCCAGGCCGTCGACGTCGCCCGCGACGCCGTGATCTCGGACTCGTGGGCGGCGCTGGGCGAGTACCTGCGGCGCCACCGCATCCAGTCGCTGCTCGACGCGCCGGTGCGCAGCGCGGGCGCGCTGCTGGGCGTGGTCTGCCACGAGCAGGTCGGCGGCGTGCGCCTGTGGACGCCGGAGGACGAGGCCTTCGCCGCCAGCATCGGCGACTTCGTGGCGATGGCGATCGAGATCGACCGCCGCCGCGCCGCCGAACGCCGGCTGCGCCACCTGCAGCGCCACGACCCGCAGACCGAGCTGCCCAACCGCGACCACATGCTCGAGGTCGCGCACACCGCGCTGCGGCCGGGGCACGGCCACGCCGACGGGCTCGCCGCGATCCACCTGAAGGTCGAGGAGGCGCCGGACGATGCGCGCGACGACGGCGTCATCCTCGGCGCCGTCGCCGACCGCCTGCGCGACGCGCTCGCCGACAGCGCCTCGCTGGCGCGCGTGCGCAGCGACGGCTTCGCGCTGCTGCCGCACCGCCACCTGCGCGAGACCGAGGCGCTCGACCTCGCCGAGCGCTGCATCGAGCTGGCGCGCGAGGGCGCGGCCGATGCGGGCACCGGCTACGTGGTGGTGTCGGCGGGGATCGCGTTCGCGCGCGACCTGGCCGCGCCGAGCGCCGACGCACTGCTGCGCAACGCCGAGCTCGCCAGCCAGCGCGCGCGCCGCGGCGGCAGCGACCGCTGCGCGGTCTTCGACAGCGAACACCACCGCGGCCTGCTAGCGCGCATCCGCACCGAGCAGGCGCTGCGCGAGGCGCTCGACGGCGACCGGCTCGAAGTCCACTACCAGCCCGAGGTCGACCTCGTCGACGGCGGCTGCCGCGCCGCCGAAGCGCTGCTGCGCTGGCGCGACGACGCCGGCCGGCTGCGCCCGGCGCAGGAGTTCATGGAGGCGGCCGAGGGCTCCGGCCTGGTGGTCGAGCTCGGGCGCCGCGTGCTCGAACAGGCCTGCCGCGCGGCGCGGCGCTGGCCGGTGCGCGACGGCGCGGCGCCGACGCTGCGGGTCAACGTCTCGGCGAGGCAGTTCGAACAGGCCGACCTGGCGCAGGACGTCGCCAATGCGCTGGCCGCGTCAGGGCTGCCGGCCACGCGGCTGTGCCTGGAGCTGACCGAGACCGCGCTGCTGCGCGACATCGCGGCCGCGGCCGCCGGCCTGTCGCGCCTGCGCGCGCTGGGCGTGGGGGTGGCGCTGGACGACTTCGGCACCGGCTACTCGTCGCTCGCCTACCTCAAGCGCCTGCCGATCGACGCGATCAAGCTCGACCGTGCCTTCGTGTCCGGCCTGCCCGACGACCGCCACGACCTGGCGATCGTGCGCGCGGTGGCCGGGCTCGCCCGCGACGTCGGCCTGCAGGTGGTGGCCGAGGGCGTGGAGACGCAGGCCCAGGCGGATGCGCTGCGGGCCTGCGGGGTCCGCCGCGCGCAGGGTTACCTGTTCGCGCCGGCGCTGGAAGGGGACGCGCTGCTCGACTACCTGGCCCTGCAAGCGCGCGCGTAGCGCTGTATCCGAGGAAGCTTCCCTTGTGGGAGCGGCTTCAGCCGCGAGCTTTTCCTGTGCCAGGTTGCAAAAGGAAAAGC
>JAYRKR010000059.1:0-21752 GCA_041905645.1 Luteimonas sp. | reverse complement strand
CTGCCGCAGGTCGCGACTTCCGTCGCTCCTACAGGGCGGGGAACATCCGGTGCCCCGGTATCCCTGGCCGCGCCCAACGGCGCATATCGGCTGTCTGGCCAATTCCCGACCGCACTCACAGAAGTGAGTGAAGGGTGAACTTTAACGAAAAACTAACAAAATGTTATTGAATTTCTTATGGCTAGTTAACGCCTGGGTCTCCCTTGGCCGGTAGGATGCCCCGTCCGCCCACGCCGGGCCGCCCGAAAACGCGGACCGGCGCCCCCTCCGGACAACTCAGGACCCGTCGTCTCCCGGCTCGTCTTCAGGCCCGCGGAGCGACGCCAAGGCATCGCGCAGGGCTTCGCGCGCGGTGGCCGACATGGGCACGGCCGCCGGCCCGGGTCGCGGATCCGCACCCGGCAACTGCCTCGTCGTCCTGACGACGAGGCGGGTGACATCCAGTCCGAGGGAGCGGGCGAGGTCGACCAGTTCGCTGGCGGCCAGGCGCAGCCTGGCGTGCCAGACGGGCGAATCGACGAGGTACACGAGCCTGTCGCCATCGATGTTCGCCAGTCGCGCATGCGCGGCCAGCGGAGGCGGCAGGAGGGGGCTCAAGCGACGGTCCAGTTCGTCCAGCCACATGGCGCGGCGGATCGGATCGCCTCCCGCGGCATCGCCCAGCAGCGCATCCAGCGCCGCTTGCGGAGCCGGGGAGGACGACCTGGATCGCGAATCAGACATTGGTGGACATGACTTTACACAGCTTGCCCAATTCCGCGCGTGGACTCTCGGCCAGGAGCTGGCAGGCGACGCGGAAACTCGCCCGTCGCCTGGGGTCGTGGATCCACGCCCGCACCCATGAGATCGCCCTCCACCTGCATGCGCGCAGCGCCGCCCGCCCGGCGACGGCGATCGCCGTGCTGGTATTCGGCGGCGCGGTACTCGGCGTCGGCGCCACCCAGGGCCTGGGCTCGGCCCGCCTGGCCCACCTGCAGGCGCGGGCGGACCGCCAACAGACCCAGCTCGACCACACCCGCCGCCAGGCCCAGCGCGAGGTCAACGCGCTCGCCGCGCGCCTGGGCGAGCTGCAGGCCGAGGCCAACCGCCTCAACGCGCTCGGCGAGCGCCTGACCCGCATCGGCCAGCTCGGCGACGGCGAGTTCGACTTCAACAAGCCGGTCGGCGTCGGCGGCGAGGGCCCGGTCCGCGACATGGCCGCCGGCGACCTGCGCAACGGCATGGACCGGCTCGGCGCGCAGCTGGGCGACTCCGGCAAGCAGCTCTCGGTGCTCGAGTCGCTGCTGTTCAACCGCCAGCTCGACCGCAGCGCCACCCCGTCGGGCGAGCCGATCGCCAACAGCTACATCACCTCCGGCTACGGTGGGCGCGCCGACCCGTTCGGCGGCGGCGCGGCCTTCCACAAGGGCATCGACTTCCACGCCAACATCGGCGACCCGGTGATGGCGGTGGCCGACGGCGTGGTGAGCTACGCCGGCGTGCGCTCGGGCTACGGCAAGGTGGTCGAGGTGGACCACGGCAACGGCTACGTCACCCGCTACGCGCACAACTCGCGGCTGCTGGTGCAGGTCGGCGACCTGGTCCGCAGCGGCCAGCAGGTCGCCAGGGCCGGCTCGACCGGCCGCTCCACCGGCGCCCACGTCCATTTCGAGGTCTGGCAGGACGGGCGCGTGCTGAATCCGCGCAAGTTCCTCGGCGAGCACGGCGTCGACCGGTTGTAGGAGCGCCCCATGGGCGCGATCGCGTTCCCGGCGGCCATCGCGCCCATGGGGCGCTCCTACGGGCAATTCAGAGGCAATCCGGCGCTTGATACCCCCCGCCGGCGTCTCCACGTACAATGTCGCGTTGCCAAAAAGGGCGCCCCGCGCCCTTTTTTCGTTTGCGGGAACCCAAGCGCCCCGGGGGCGGTCCCGTACCCACCCAGATTCCAACCGGTACACCCATGCTCAATCGCTTGCTCACCGGCGTCTTCGGCAGCCGCAACGAACGCCTGCTCAAGCAGCTCCAGCGCATCGTCGTCAAGATCAACGCGCTCGAGCCGCAGATGCAGGCCCTGTCCGACGAACAGCTGCAGGCGAAGACCGCCGAGTTCCGCGAGCGCATCGCCAAGGGCGAGTCGCTGGACAAGCTGCTGCCCGAGGCCTTCGCGGTCTGCCGAGAGGCGTCGGTGCGGGTGTTCGGGATGCGCCACTTCGACGTCCAGCTGATCGGCGGCATGGTCCTGCACATGGGCAAGATCGCCGAGATGCGCACCGGCGAGGGCAAGACGCTCACCGCCACCCTGGCCGTGTACCTCAACGCGCTGGAAGGCAAGGGCGTGCACGTGGTCACGGTCAACGACTACCTGGCCCGCCGCGACGCCGCCCAGATGGGCAAGCTCTACGGCTGGCTCGGCCTGAGCACCGGCGTGGTCTACCCGGGCATGCCGCACGGCGACAAGGCCGCGGCCTACAACTCGGACATCACCTACGGCACCAACAACGAGTTCGGCTTCGACTACCTGCGCGACAACATGGCGCTGTCGAAGGACGACCGCTTCCAGCGCGGCCTGCACTACGCGATCGTCGACGAGGTCGACTCCATCCTCATCGACGAGGCGCGCACCCCGCTGATCATCTCCGGCCCGGCCGACGAGTCGCCGGAGCTGTACATCCGCGTCAACCGCATCGTCCCGCGCCTGGTCCGCCAGGAGACCGAGGAAGGCGAGGGCGACTACTGGGTCGACGAGAAGTCCAAGCAGGTGCACCTGTCCGAGGACGGCCAGGAGCACGCCGAGGCGCTGCTGCGCGAGGCCGGCATCGTCGCCGAGGACGACGGCCTCTACGCCCCGCACAACATCCACGTCGTCCACCACCTCAACGCCGGCCTGCGCGCGCACGGCATCTACCAGCGCGACGTCGACTACATCGTCCGCGACGGCGAGGTGATCATCGTCGACGAGTTCACCGGCCGCACCCTGCCGGGCCGGCGCTGGTCCGACGGCCTGCACCAGGCGGTCGAGGCGAAGGAAGGCGTGCCGGTGCAGCGCGAGAACCAGACGCTGGCCAGCATCACCTTCCAGAACCTGTTCCGCATGTACGGCAAGCTCGCGGGCATGACCGGCACCGCGGACACCGAGGCCTACGAGTTCCAGAACATCTACGGCCTGGAGGTGGTGGTCATCCCGACCAACATGCCGATGATCCGCAAGGACCATTCCGACGCGGTGTTCCTCAACCGCGCCGGCAAGTACCGCGCGGTGGTCGCCGAGATCAAGGACGCGCACGCGCGCAACCAGCCGGTGCTGGTCGGCACCACCTCGATCGAGGTGTCCGAGATGCTCAGCGAGCAGCTGCGCGAGGCCGCGATCCCGCACGAGGTGCTCAACGCCAAGCAGCACGAGCGCGAGGCGACCATCGTCGCCCAGGCCGGCCGGCCGGGCGCGGTGACCATCGCCACCAACATGGCCGGCCGCGGCACCGACATCGTGCTCGGCGGCTCGCTGGAGGCCGAGGTCGCCGAGCTCGAGAAGGAGCGCGGCGGGCCGCTGGACGAGGTCACCCGCGCGCGCCTGAAGGCCGAGTGGAGCAAGCGCCACGAGGCGGTCAAGGCCGCGGGCGGCCTGCACATCGTCGGCACCGAGCGCCACGAGTCGCGCCGCATCGACAACCAGCTGCGCGGCCGCTCCGGCCGCCAGGGCGACCCGGGCTCGAGCCGCTTCTACCTGTCGCTCGAAGACAACCTGATGCGCATCTTCGCCGCCGACTGGGTGCAGAAGGTGATGGCGCGCATGGGCCTGAAGGAAGACGACATCATCGAGTCGCCGCTGGTCAGCAAGCAGATCGCCAACGCCCAGCGCAAGGTCGAGGCGCACAACTTCGACATCCGCAAGAACCTGCTCGAGTTCGACGACGTCAACAACGACCAGCGCAAGGTGGTGTACTCGCAGCGCGACGAACTGCTCGAGGCCGAGAGCGTGCAGGAGAACATCGCCGGCATCCGTGGCGACGTGGTGGCCGAGATCGTCGACCGCTTCGTGCCGCCGGACTCGATCGACGAGCAGTGGGACCTGCCGGGCCTGGAGGCCACCCTGGCCGAGGAGTTCGGCCAGCAGGTGCCGGTGCAGGAATACGTGCAGGGCAGGGAGGAGGTCGACGCCGAGGCGATCCAGGCCTACGTGCAGGAAGCGCTCGACCGCGTGTTCGCCGACAAGGAGGCCGCGGTCGGCCCCGAGACGATGCGCATGCTCGAGAAGCACATCATGCTCAACGTCGTCGACCAGAACTGGAAGGAGCACCTGGCGCGCATGGACTACCTGCGCCAGGGCATCCACCTGCGCAGCTACGCGCAGAAGCAGCCCAAGCAGGAGTACAAGCGCGAGGCCTTCGAGCTGTTCAGCCAGATGCTGTCGAAGGTCAAGCGCGAGGTCGTCTCGCTGCTGGCGCGGGTGCGCATCCGCAGCGAGGCCGAGATCGCCGAGATGGAAGCGCAGGAGCGCGCCCAGGCCGAGGCCGCCGCGCGGCAGATGCAGTTCCAGCACGCCGACGCCGGCGGCCTGGGCGCCGACGAGGAGGCCGAGCAGGCCCAGCTCGCCCAGGCCATCGCCGCCCATACCCCGGTCACCCGCGACGCGCCCAAGGTCGGCCGCAACGACCCGTGCCCCTGCGGCAGCGGCAAGAAGTACAAGCACTGCCACGGACAGCTGGCCTGAGACCGCTCCCTGCACCGGCAGGGGCGGTCCGAGCGGACGTCCCGCCCGTCATCCCGAGCGAAGCGAGGGACCTGTCCCGGCGGATTCCCCGCTTCGGAATGGCATCAGGCCGAGCGGTTCGTGAGTCGTCGGCGCGCGGTCCGGCGAACGCCGTCGGGGCATGCCCGATGGCTGGACCGGCGGGCGAGGAGCGGCGCGCGGTAACGTAGCCCCCATGCCCAACCCAGATCCGACGCCGCCCCTTTCGATCCCGGCACCACCCGCACGACCCGAATCCCCGCGCATCGAGGTGGTGGCCGCCGCCATCACCGACGCCCGCGGCCGCGTCCTGCTCGCCCGCCGCACCGAGGGCCGGGACCTCGCCGGCCTGTGGGAATTCCCCGGCGGCAAGCGCGAGCCCGGCGAATCCCCCGAGCAGGCCCTGGTCCGCGAGCTGCGCGAGGAGCTCGGCATCGAGGCGACCGTGGGCCCACCCCTGGTCGTCGTCGCCCAGCAGTACCCGCACAAGCGCCTGCGCCTGGACGTGCGCCGGGTGGCGAAGTGGCGCGGCACCCCGCGTGGCCACGAAGGCCAGGCCCTGGCCTGGGTGCCGGCCGGCAAGCTGCCCGGCTACGCCATGCCCCCGGCCGACCGGCCCGTCGTCGCCGCCCTGCTGCAGCCCGACCGCTACCTCGTCACCCCATCGCCCGCGGGCGACGACCATCCCTGGCTCGACGCCCTCCAGCGCGCCCTGGATGCCGGCGTGCGCCGCTTCCAGGTGCGCCTGCCGGGCATCGACGCGGCACGCCGGCGCCGCCTCGTGCTCGCCGCCGCCGAGCGCGGGCTGTGCGCCGGTGCGCAGGTGCTGGTCAACGACGACATCGGGCTCGCCCGGGAGCTCGGCCTCGGCCTGCACCTGCCGGCGGCGCGCCTGCGCACGCTGGCCGAACGTCCGCTGCCGCCCGCATCGCCCGTGGCCGCCTCCTGCCACGACGCCGAGGAGCTGCGCCTGGCCGAAGCCCTGGGCTGCGACTTCGCCGTCGTCGGCCCGGTCCGCCCGACCGCCACGCACCCCGACGCCCCGGGCATCGGCTGGCCCGCCTTCGAACGCCTGCGCGAGCGCGCCTCCCTGCCGATCTACGGCATCGGCGGGCTCGGTCCCGACGACATCCCCGAGGCCCGTCGCCACGGCGCCCAGGGCATTGCCGCGATCCGCGGCCTGTGGCCTTGACGCTGTAGGAGCGCCCCATGGGCGCGATCGCTTCCCGGCGAAAACCCATCGCGCCCATGGGGCGCTCCTACATGACTGCGCGGGACCTTCCGACGTGCGGGGGTGACATCCACCGATGCACGCGCTCCCGCGGCCCGCCGATGCTTGCCGCATGGACACTTACTGCGTCCCGCCCCGTCGCGGCCACGCCGCGCTGCGGCTCGGTCGCGCTTCCATCCCCAACCAGGTCTACCATCTCACCGTGGCCGTGTCCGGCCGCAGGCCGGTCTTCGCGGACTTCGATGCCGCCTGCGAAGCCGCAAGATGCTTCGAAGCACCCGAGTTGCTCGGTGACGCAAGCATGCTTGCCTGGGTGTTGATGCCCGACCATGCGCACTGGCTGCTGCAATTGGGCGCGGTCGACACGTTGACTTTGGTTGTCGCGAGGTTGAAGTCGGCGAGTGGACGAAGGACCAATCGCGCCCTGGGTAGCGCCGGACCGCTCTGGAGCCGTGCATTCCATGATCGGGCCGTACGCAAGGAGGACGATCTCATCTCGGTGGCGCGCTACATCATCGCCAACCCGATCAGGGCCGGCCTCGTCACCAAGGCGGGCGACTACCCCTTCTGGGACGCCATCTGGCTGTAGGAGCGCCCCATGGGCGCGATGGGTTTCCCGGAGGAAGATCCATCGCAAGAAAGCCATCGCGCCCATGGGGCGCTCCTACGGGCGCCGGTTGATGCTTCAGTCCGCAGCCAGCCGCCGGTAACGCCGGTCCAGCGCGGCCACGTGCGCGTCCAGCGCTTCCAGCGGGCCATCGTTGACGATCACGTCATCGGCGATCCCCAGCCGCTGCGCGCGGGTGGCCTGGACGGCGATCATGCGATCGGCGAGGCCGGCGTCGATGCCGTCGCGCCTCAGCAGCCGCGCGTGCTGCACCGCCACCGGCACGTCCACCACCAGGATGCGGTCGAGCCACGGATAGGCCGCGCGGCCGCCGCCCTCGGCCAGCAGCGGGATCGCCGCGACCGCGTACGCGCCCGGCGCCGCGGCGCAGGCCGCGTGCAGCGCGGCGCGCACGCGCGGATGGACGATGGCCTCCAGGCGCCGGCGCGCATCGTCGTCGTCGAAGACGCGGCGGCGCATCGCCGCGCGGTCGAGTGCACCATCGGGCGCAAGCACCCCCGGGCCGAACGCCGCGACCACCTCGGCCAGCCCCCCGGAACCGGGCGCCACCGCCTCGCGCGCGGCCACGTCGGCATCGGCGACGGCCACGCCCAGCGCCTCGAACCGCGCCGTGACGGCGCTCTTGCCCGAGGCCACGCCGCCGGTCAGTCCGATGATGAAGTCGCTCATGCGGCGATTATGGCGCAGCCACCCCCTTCTCCCCGCTCGTGGCAGAAGGCGCCGAAGAGCCTGCCCCCGAACGCTCCAGTCGGGGGCGGACGAGGGGGCGCGAGCGCAGCGAGCCTGCCTTTGATCCTGGCTTCGACCCGGGAAGCGAGAGCAACTCGCTTCGCTCGCTCCCCTCATCCGGCGCTTCGCACCACCTTCTCCCCGCAAGCGGGAGAAGAGGATCCCCGGCGGAACTACAGGTGCGCGAAGGCCCGATACGCGCCGATGATCTGGTCGCCCCACATGAAGACGATCCATCCGGCGATGGCCAGGTACGGCCCGAACGGGATCGGCGTGGCGCGGTCGCGGCCCTTCATCGCCAGCCAGACCGAGCCAACGATCGCGCCCACCAGCGACGACAGCAGGATCGTCGGCAGGATCCCCTGCAGCCCGATCCAGGCCCCCAGCGCGGCCAGCAGCTTGAAGTCGCCGTGGCCCATGCCTTCCTTGCCGGTGAGCTGCTTGAACAGCCACCACACCGTCCACAGGCTCAGGTACCCGATCACCGCGCCCACCAGCGCCGGCTTGGCGGGCATGTAGAGGTTGTCCACCGCGCCGATCAGCCCCAGCCACATCAGCGGCAGGGTCAGCTGGTCCGGCAGCAGCTGGGTGCGCAGGTCGATGCCCGCCAGGGCGATCAGGAAGCACGTCAGCACGATCGCTCCGAAGCCCTGCCAGCCGAACCCGTACTGCCACACGCAGGCCAGCACCAGCCCCATGGTCAGCAGTTCCACCAGCGGGTACTGCGGCGAGATCGGCGCCTTGCAGTTGCGGCACTTGCCGCGCAGCACCAGCCAGCTGGCCACCGGGATGTTCTCGAACCACGCCAGCTGGTGCCCGCAGTGCGGGCAGTGCGAACGCTCCACCACGATGCCCGGTGGCGGCGGGTCGTACAGGTCCGGCTCGCCGAGGATCTCGCGGCTGTCGCGCTTCCACTCCCATTCCAGCCGCCTGGGCAGGCGCAGGATCACCACGTTGAGGAAGCTGCCCAGCAGCAGGCCGAAGCCGGCCGCGGCGGGATAGCCGAGGCCGGGGTTCTGGTCGAGGAAGGCCATCTAGGTCCTGGTCAGCCGACGACCGCGGCGAGCTTGAAGATCGGCAGGTACATGCCCACCACCATGCCGCCGACGATGACGCCGATGAACACCATGATCAGCGGTTCGATCAAGCTGCTCAGTGCGTCGACGGCATTGTTGACTTCCTGCTCGTAGAACTCGGCTACTTTGAGCAGCATAGTGTCGAGAGCTCCCGCCTCTTCACCAATAGCAGTCATTTGCGTGACCATGTGCGGGAACAAGTTGGTCTGCTTCATGGCCATATTGACCTGATAGCCCACCGCCACGTCGTCGCGAATGCGGTGAACCGCATCGCTATAGACCATGTTGCCAGTAGCTCCAGCTACCGTGTCTAGCGCCTCTACCAACGGTACCCCGGCACGGAACGTAATTGCCAAGGTACGAGAGAAACGTGCGATGGCACTGTTATGCATGATCTGGCCAATGATCGGCACTCGTAGGATCGCGCGATCCACGAAATGCTGGAACTTCGTTGATCGCTTAAATCCCATAATGGCGAGAACGATGCCAACTACGAGAACGAAAAGGATCAGCCACCACCACCCCACCATAAAGCGGGAGGCATTAACGATAATCTGAGTGAATGCTGGTAGCTCTGCACCGAATTGCTTGAAAACATCTTCGAACTGTGGCACCACAAAAATGAGGAGGACTGCGCTGACCAGAAGCGCTACAGCCATCACCATTGCTGGGTAGAACAAGGCTTTTTTAATCTTTCCTTTTAGTGCTTCGATGTTCTCTTTATAGGTGGCGATAGTGTCCAGCACTATCTCCAAAACGCCCGCCGATTCGCCGGCTTTGACTAGATTTCGATAGAGTTCGTCGAACTGCACCGGATACTTGCTGAGTGCTTCGTTGATGGATGAACCGTTCTCAATGTCGTTGCGAATGGCCCCTACCATCTTCTGCATGCGAGGGTTCTTGTTGCCGTTTCCCATGATCTCCAGTGCTTGGACAACCGGCACGCCGGACTTGATCATGGTGGCAATCTGACGGCTGAAGACTGCGATGTCCTGCGGTTTAATAGTTTTTCCGGCTGAGCCGAACAGTGGTTTGCTCTTCGCCTTCACCACAGTCGGAGTGATCCCCTGACGGCGCAGTTCGGCGCGGAGGAGATTGGCGTTCTTCGACTGCTGTTCGCCCTTCATCTTGACACCACGTTTGTCGGTGCCTTCCCAGACAAAGGTCTCGAGCGTCACGCCGGCGCGTTGCGGGTGCGGATCGTTCTTGAGCGCGGTACGGGTCACGGCCATGGTCTGCTTCCCCTAAATCCCCTGGTCCGGCTGCGCCGGAGTCCCCAGCGGTGATGGTAGCCGGTTGCGGGCGCATGTGAAGCGCCCCGGTGTGACGGCACGCAGGATTCCGGATTCCGGCCCCTTGGGGCGAGTCCGGATGCAACCCACGCTTCGCTCCCGGATGCCTGCCCTGGGATCAATCCTTGGTGACCCGGTTGATCTCGGCCAGGCTCGTCACGCCGGCCTTGACCTTGTCCAGCGCGGACCGACGCAGGTCGCGGACGCCGGACTTCTCCGCCACCTCGGCGATCTGGAGCGCGTTGCCGCCCTGCAGCACGATGGCCTGGATCTCCTCGCTCATCGGCATCACCTGGTAGATGCCCACCCGCCCCTTGTAGCCCCCCGTGCACTCGTCGCAGCCCACGGCGTCGTACAGGGTGATGCCGGCGTGCACCTCGTCGTCGGTGAAGCCCTCGGCCAGCAGGGCGTGGTCGGGCAGCGCCAGCTCGGTCTTGCAGCGCGGGCACAGCCGCCGCGCCAGCCGCTGGGCGATCACCAGGGTCACCGAACTGGTGATGTTGTAGGGCGCGATGCCCATGTTCATCAGGCGCGCGATGGTCTGCGGCGCGTCGTTGGTGTGCAGGGTGGACAGCACCATGTGGCCGGTCTGGGCGGCCTTGACCGCGATCTCGGCGGTTTCCAGGTCGCGAATCTCGCCCACCATGATCACGTCCGGGTCCTGGCGCAGGAAGCTGCGCAGCGCCGCGGCGAAGGTCATGCCGCGCTTGGTGTTCTGCTGCACCTGGTTGACGCCGGTCAGACGGATTTCCACCGGGTCCTCCACGGTGGAGATATTGCGCACCTCGTCGTTGAGGATGCCCAGCGCGGTGTACAGCGACACCGTCTTGCCCGAGCCGGTGGGGCCGGTGACCAGCACCATGCCGTAGGGCTTCCTGATGGCGTCCAGGAACAGCTTCTGCTGGCCCGGCTCGTAGCCCAGCTTGTCGATGCCCAGCTTGGCCGCGCTGGCGTCCAGGATGCGCAGCACCACCTTCTCGCCGTACAGGGTAGGCAGGGTGCTGACGCGAAAGTCGATCTGCTTGGTCTTGGACAGGTTGAGCTTCATGCGCCCGTCCTGCGGTACCCGCTTCTCCGCTATGTCCAGCTGCGCCATCACCTTCAGGCGGGCGGTGATGCGCTGGTTGAGCTTGACCGGCATCTTCGCCACCTGCTTGAGCAGGCCGTCGATGCGCAGGCGTACCCGGTAGTCGGTTTCGTATGGTTCGAAGTGGATGTCCGATGCGCCGCGGCGGATGGCATCGACCAACACCTTGTTAACGAACTTAACGACTGGTGTGTCGTCACCTTTGGCTTCGATCCCGGCTTCGCCAGCGACGTCATCGTCGCCGCCGCTAATATCAAGGTTCTCTAGATCTTCTGCATCATTAAGAGCGTCGCCGAGGCTATCGTTGCTCTCCAGCCACAGCTCCATGGTGCGGCGAATCATGTCCTCGGCTACGAGGATAGGTTCCACCATGAGGTTTGTATGAAACTTGATCTCGTCCAGCGCGTGGGTATTGGTTGGATCAGCAGTACCAACAAACAGCTTGTTGCCGCGCTTGTACAACGGCAGCACCGAGTGCTTTTGTAGCAGGTCATCCTTGACCAGCCTGATTGCGCTTTGGCTGCCATCCATCGTTGTTGGGTCGAAGACTGGCATGCCAAACTCGATGGAGTTGGCCGCTGCCATCTGAGCAGTGGTGACGAGCTTGTGTTCACGCAAGTAGCCAGCGATGGGTTTGCGTTCAGCGATGGCCTTCTCTAAAGCCTCGCGCGCGGTGGCTTCTTCAAGGGCGCCGTCGAGCACCAGCCGGCGTGCGATGCCAGTGATACCGACTAGATTGGCGGTGGGTACGGCGCTCATGGGTGAAACTCCCTGAGAAGGTGCCTAACTCTATTGTAGGTTAAGCAACGGCCAGCTATTAGCGTCGGCTCAACTGCAGGGGCGTGGCTTGACCTCAGCATCGGCGTCCGAGGTGCAGGTCCAGTTTGGCTGGCCGGCTGCAGGTAAGACGGTGTAGTTGAAGGTCACGGTTTTTCCACTTGCTTTGGCAGCTATGCCATTTCGCATGGTAGCGACCAGGTCGCAACTTGTGTCGGTGGCGTTGGCTGGCACAACGGACGCTACATACTTACCACTGGTGACTGTACCGGTCGGCAGCGCACAAAAACTGGCGCTTGGTTGCTCCGCATAGGCTGCCGTGATGGGCGTCTGCAGATTACCAGCGAGGGTTACCGCTTCCGATAGCTGTGCACGCGCGATGTAGTCATTGTAGATCGGTGTGGCGATGGCGGCTAGGACGGCGATTATCGCGATGGCAATCATCAGCTCAATCAGCGTAAAGCCTCTTTGTGCTCGCATGGCGCGCCCCCTGTGGCTGGCCAATTCGGATGATTCAACTGAATAATTTGTAGCGTTGCAGTTCCAATGAGAAACAAACCCCGCACGAGGGCGGGGTTTGTTCTTATTGCTGTGGTTGCCACGCCTTGTATAGACGGGCTTTCTTGTAGAGTTACTTACAGGCAGACGGCACGACTTCCGTATTGGCATTGGACGTGCAGGTCCACGGGCTCGCGCCAGCGGCGGGCGCAGTTTCGTACTTGAACGTCACGGTCTTGCCGCTAGCCTTGGCCGAGATCCCCGTTTTCATGGTGGCTACCAGCGTGCAGCTACCAGCGGCGCCAGTCGGATCGATCTTCTCAACATACTTGCCCGCAGTGACCGAGCCAGTCGGGATCGCACAGGAACTCGTAGCATCAGCTTCGGAATACTGTGCAGCAATCGGGGTTTTCAATCCACCAAGCAGCGTAGTGGCTTCCGATAGCTGAGCCCGCGCGGTGTAGTCGTTGTACTGCGGGATGGCGATGGCCGCTAGGATGGCGATGATCGCGACCACGATCATCAGTTCGATCAGGGTGAAGCCTTGCTGGTTCTTCATGAGTGTTTCCCCTAGGAGTGGTTTGAACATTTCACGTGCCGCGTGGCCGGTCCCCGGTCCTTCGGCTGCCGTGCGACACCGCACGTGCATCCGGAATATACGCACATCGCGTGCCAATCCGGCGGCGTGGGAATCGGGTGTTTCGATCTGCAATCGGATTCACGGAACCGGGTTGGCACGGCGCAGCAACAAGTGACGCGAAAGGTCAATCCATGGAAATTGAGTGACATGAAAGGTCACTTTTGGCGCGCGAAGTGACGCAATTTGTGACTGGATTCGCAAACTGATTTTTTACCGCTGCGCGAGGGCTGGGGAGGATCCAGGCTCGTGGCATGGCGACCGGATCCCGACCGACGTGCCCATTTCGCCGCGTTGGGGCAAAGGGCGACCGCCGCAGGCGGGATGTGGTCGGGACACTTGTTGCGGCCTGCATGGCTTCGCTCGCGCCCTCATCCGCCTCCGGCTAAAGCATTCGAGGGCAGGCTCTTCGGCACCTTCCCCCAGAAAGCGGGAGAAGGTCTTCTTCGTGCGCGGCGGCCGGACCCGGCTGGAATGGGTCAGAAGACCATCCCGACGCCCGGCCTCAGTCGATGCCCAGCTTCTTGAGCTTGTAGCGCAGCGCGCGGAAGGTGATGCCCAGGGCGGCCGCGGCCTTGGTCTTGTTGTAGCGGTTTTCCTGCAGGGCCTGCTGGATGGCGGCGCGCTCGATCTCCTCGATGTACGAGGGCAGGGCGCTGCTGGCGGTCTCGCGCGGGCCCAGCGTGCGCGGGTCCGGCGGGGCGGCGGGCGCGCCGGGGTTGGCGGCGGCCGCGGCGTTGGCGCTGACGAAGGCCGAGGCCACGTGGGCGGGCGTGGGCGCCTGCTGCGCCGGCAGGCGCAGGTCGCTGGCGTGGATGGTCTCGCCCTCGGCCAGGGCCAGGGCGCGCTCCAGGATGTTCTCCAGCTCGCGCACGTTGCCGGGGAAGGGATAGGCCTCCAGCGCGGCCAGGGCGTCGGCCGAGAGCTTCGGCGTCGCCCGCTTCATCGCGTGGGCCAGGCGGTCGAGGATGGCGTCGGCCAGCAGCGGCAGGTCGCCGGCGCGCTCGCGCAGCGGCGGCACGTGCAGCTCGATCACGTTGATGCGGTAGTACAGGTCGTGGCGGAAGCGGCCCTCGTTGACCAGCACGTTGAGGTCCTTGTGCGTGGCCGAGAGGATGCGCACGTCCACCGGCACCTCCACCGAGGCGCCGACCGGGCGCACGTTCTTCTCCTGGATCGCGCGCAGCAGCTTGACCTGCATCGGCAGCGGCAGCTCGGCCACTTCGTCGAGGAACAGCGTGCCGCCGTCGGCGGCCTGGAACAGGCCGGGCTTGTCGGCATGGGCGCCGGTGAAGCTGCCCTTCTTGTGGCCGAAGAACTCGCTTTCCATCAGCTCCGACGGGATCGCGCCGCAGTTGACCGGGACGAACGGCCCGCCGGCGCGCGCGCCCTGGGCGTGGATGGTCCGGGCGACCAGCTCCTTGCCGGTGCCGGATTCGCCGCTGATGTGCACCGGCGCCTGGCTGCGCGCGACCTTGGCGATGGTGCCGCGCAGGCCGACCATCGGCTCGGAGTTGCCGAGCAGGCGGCTGGTTTCCTCCGGCTGCGCCTGGCGCTTGCTGTTGAGCTCCAGCGCCTGGCGTACCAGGCCGCGCAGCACGTTGATGTCCAGCGGCTTGGAGACGAAGTCGAACGCGCCGGCCTTGAGCGCCTCCACCGCGGCCTCGACGTTGCCGAAGGCGGTGATCATGGCGACCGGCGTGTTGGGGAAGCGGGTGGAGATGTCGCTGATGAGTTCCAGCCCGGAACCGTCGGGCAGGCGCATGTCGGTCAGGCACAGGTCGTAGGAGACCGTGGACAGCATCTCGCGCGCGGCGGTGAGGGTGGGCGCGGTGTCGGTGCGCAGCCCCATGCGTCCCAGGGTCAGGACCAGCAGCTCGCGGATGTCGTGCTCGTCATCGACGATGAGGGCGCTGCGGGTCTCGCTCATGCGGGTGGAGCCTTGGGTCGGGGGAATGGCTGTGTGACCAAGTTTGACATTTTTAAGCCTTTTACGCGCATCGAGGGGGACAACGGACACACCGGGAGGGTGCCGTGGGTCCGCTTTGCGCGGCGGGGGCTGCGTCCTTGCGGGGTAGGGCGGCGGCCTTGCCGGGGTGGCGAAGCCGGTGCCTGCACGCCGGCGGCCGGACGGCCGCTGCCATGCGGAGGCGAATGGCCGGGGATGGCCGATTGTCAGGGACGAGGGGGAGGCGGGCGACAGGATTTTTTCTCGGATTGGGGGTTGGGGCTGGGCCCAGAACGGCTTGCATCCCTTCTCCCCGCCCGCGGGGAGAAGGTGCCCCGCAGGGGCGGATGAGGGGCGCGAGCGGAGCGAGCGTGCTTCCGATCTTGCCATCTTAGGGAGCAACAGCAGCTCGCTTCGCTCGCACCCCTCGTCCGCCCCCGACTCAAGCATTCGGGGGCAGGCTCTTCCACCCCTTCTCCCCGCAAGCGGAGGGAAGGGGATCTACTTCGGCAGCAGCGCCTCCGGCCCGGGCAGGACCAGGCGGAAGCAGGCGCCGCCGGCGGGGACGGGGACGTATTCGAGGTTGGCGCCGTTGGCGCGGCACAGCTCGCGGGCGATGTACAGGCCGAGCCCGGTGCCGTGCTCGGACGTGGTGAAGAACGGCCGGAACAGCTGGGCGACCACCGCGTCGGGGATGCCCGGGCCGCGGTCGAGGACCTCGATCACCGGGCTGTCGCCGCGCTTCTCCACCCGCAGGATCACCCGCGCCGGCTGGCCGGGCATGCGGCCGTAGCGCAGGGAGTTCTGCAGCAGCACGGTCAGTACCTGCTGCAGGTGGCGCGGGTCGACCAGCACCGGCAGCGACGGCACCCCGTGGCTGAACTTGATCTCGTCCAGGTCCGGGGGGATGGTCTCGAGGTACTCGTCGAGGAAGCGGCGCACGAAGCCGACCAGGTCCAGGTGCTCGGGCTGGGCGCGCTCGCGGCGGGCCAGGCCCAGCACGCTCTCGACGATGCCGTTGGTGCGCATGCATTGCTGGTGGACGATCTGCAGCAGCCTGCGGTCGCCGGGGTCGAGGTTCTGCGATTCCTCCAGCAGCTGGGTGGCGTAGCTGATCGCCGCCAGCGGGTTGCGGATCTCGTGGGCGAGGCTGGCGGAGAAGCGGCCCATCGCGGCCAGGGTCAGCGACTCGGCGCGGCGCGAGACCATCGAGGTGTCGTCGAGGAAGACCAGCGTGGTCTCGCCGTCCACCAGCAGCCGCGCGAACCGGGGCAGCACCTCCACCTGCTCGTCGCCGAGCAGGATCGGCGCATCGCTCGACACCCCGTCGGTGCGCCAGGCCTGCAGGCGCACGGCCAGGTCGGGCGCGATGTCGCGCACGTTGCGCGGCTTGCCGTCCACGACCAGGTCGATGTCGCCCAGCAGCAGGATCGCCGCCTCGTTGGCCAGGCGCACGAAGCCGCTGCCGTCCACCAGCAGCACCCCGATGCGCATGCGGCGGATGATCAGGCCGTTGACCTCGCTGAGGTTGGCGGCCTCGGCGCTGCGCAGGTCGGCCACCGCGTGCGATTCGCGCATCTGCCGGCCCAGCAGGTTGCTGACCGTGGCCATGGCGAAGAAGCTGACCGCGAACATCAGCACTTCGGCGAGGGGGCGGTCGCCGGCGTCGGCGCCGACGGTGTTCCAGAGGTACTCGCCGATGATGGCGGCGGCGGCGGCGGTGGCCACGCCCATCGCCAGCGGCAGCGGGACCAGCAGCGCGGCGGCGCCGACGTTGAACAGCAGCATCATCGCCACGCCCGGGGCGGCGCCGGGGATGGCATGGGTGATCAGGGCCGCCACCGCGATGTCGATCGCGACGCCGATGCAGGCCTGCCAGGCGAGCGGGGTGCGGTCGCGGCGCGAGGACAGCAGCAGCGCCAGCGCCATCGGCAGGTAGGCGATCGACACGGTCTGCGCCAGGAAGGCGTCGCGCGGCTCGCCGATCAGCGCGCCGGCCGGGCCGAACACCATCAGCGCGAGCAGCGAGGCCTCGAGCGTGCGGTAGAGCGCCAGGAGGTACAACTCGTGGCGCAACGCCGTTTCGGCGGCGCCGGAGCGGGGGGCGGTTCGCGTCAAGGGGGGATCCTGCGTCGGCCTCGGGCGAGTATAGGGGGGGCGGGATGATGCTTTGATGCCCTTCCTTCCCCGGATCGCGGGGGAAGCCCGGATGGGGTTCATCCGTCGTTCCGGCTGCGCGCCCCCTCCCCGCGAAGCGAGGGAGAGAGCCAAGTGCGGCGCTTCGCGCGCAGTCCGACCAAGGTCGGTTTTGCCCGCGCCCCCCGCTTGCGCGAGAATGGCGGGCCCCGCCCGCGCCCAGCGGCTGCCTTCGCGGCAGCAACGGCCGCCCGCGGCCCGGCCCACGGCCGGCCTGTCTCCCAAGCACGGACCCCACATGAATTTCCACGAATACCAGGCGAAGCAGTTGTTTGCCGATTACGGCATTGCAGTCCCGGCCGGGCGCGTCGCGCGCACGCCGGAGGAGGCGGTGGACGCCGCCAAGGCCATCGGCGGCGACTTCTGGGTGGTCAAGGCGCAGATCCACGCCGGCGGCCGCGGCAAGGCCGGCGGCGTCAAGCTGGCCCGCACGCTGGACGAGGTGCGCGAGTACGCCAAGGGCATGCTCGGCCACAGGATGGAGACCTACCAGTCGGCCGGCGTCGCCCTGCCGATCGATTCGGTGCTGGTCACCCAGGCCACCGACATCGCCAAGGAGCTGTACCTGTCCGTCCTGGTCGACCGCGGCAGCAAGTCGGTCACCTTCATCGCCTCCAGCGAGGGCGGCGTGGAGATCGAGAAGACCGCCGAGGAGAACCCCGACGCGATCCAGACCCTGCACGTGAACTTCGTCCAGGGCCTGCAGCCCTACCAGTGCCGCGACCTCGGCTTCGCGCTGGGCCTGACCGCCAAGCAGGTCAACCAGCTGACCAAGATCATGCTGGGCCTGTACAGGCTGTTCAACGAGAAGGACCTGTCGCTGGTCGAGCTCAACCCGCTGGCGATCCTCAAGAGCGGCGACCTCGCGGTGCTCGACGGCAAGATGAACTCCGACGACAACGCCACCTTCCGCCACCCCGACCTGGCCGCGATGCGCGACATCCGCCAGGAGGACGAGACCGAGGTGAAGGCCAGCCAGTACGACCTGAACTACGTGACCATGGACGGCAACATCGGCTGCATGGTCAACGGCGCGGGCCTGGCGATGGCGACCATGGACGTGATCAAGCTGGAGGGCGGCGAGCCGGCCAACTTCCTCGACGTCGGCGGCGGCGCCACCAAGGAGCGCGTGACCGAGGCGTTCAAGCTGATCCTCTCGTCGGACGACGTGAAGGCGATCTTCGTCAACATCTTCGGCGGCATCGTCCGCTGCGACATGATCGCCGAGGGCATCATCGCCGCGGTCAAGGAAGTGGACGTCAAGGTGCCGGTGGTCGTGCGCCTCGAGGGCACCAACGTCGAGGAAGGCAAGGCGCTGCTGAAGTCCAGCGGCCTGGCGATCACGCCGGCCGACGACATCAACGACGGCGCCAAGAAGGCCGTCGCGGCGGCCAGGAAGGCGGCTTGAGCAGGCTCGATTCCAGCCCTTCTCCCGCTCGCGGGAGAAGGTGCCCGAAGGGCGGATGAGGGCGCTTTTCGAGAAGCCGCACCCTCACCCCAACCCCTCTCCCGCGCAGCGGGAGAGGGGCTAAAGCAAACCAAGGATCCGAACTACATGAGCGTTTTGGTCAACAAGCACACCAAGGTCATCGTCCAGGGCTTCACCGGCACCCAGGGCACCTTCCACGCCGAACAGATGATCGACTACGGCACCAAGGTCGTCGGCGGCGTGACGCCCGGCAAGGGCGGCACCGAGCACCTGGGCCTGCCGGTGTTCAACACGGTCGCCGAGGCGGTCGCCGAGACCGGCGCCGACGCCTCGGTCATCTACGTCCCGCCGCCGTACGCGGCCGACGCGATCCTCGAAGCGGCCGACGCCGGCATCAAGGTCATCGTCGCCATCACCGAGGGCATCCCGGTGCTGGACATGCTGCGGGTCAAGAACACCCTGAAGGGCTACGAGGACGTGGTGCTGGTCGGCCCCAACTGCCCGGGCATCATCACCCCGGGCGAGTGCAAGATAGGGATCATGCCGGGCCACATCCACAAGCCGGGCAAGGTGGCGATCGTCTCGCGCTCGGGCACGCTGACCTACGAGGCCGTGAAGCAGACCACCGACGCGGGTCTGGGCCAGTCGACGGTGATCGGCATCGGCGGCGACCCGATCAACGGGCTGAACTTCGTCGACTGCCTGAAGCTGTTCCAGGACGACGAGCAGACCCAGGGCATCATCATGGTCGGCGAGATCGGCGGCAGCGCCGAGGAGGAGGCGGCCGAGTTCATCGCCGAGTACGTGACCAAGCCGGTGGTGGGCTTCATCGCCGGCGCCTCGGCGCCGAAGGGCAAGCGCATGGGCCACGCGGGCGCGATCGCCTCGGGCGGCGCGGGCACGGCCGAGGGCAAGTTCGCCGCGCTGGAGAAGGCGGGCGTGACCACGGTGAAGTCCCCGGGCGACCTGGGCGCGGCGATCGCGAAGCGGCTGCAGGGCTGAGGCGCGGCGGCGTCGAGTCCGGCGCCGGGGTTGGAGGGGAGGCCGCTTTCGGGCGGCCTTTCCTGTTTCTTGTTTCGGTGCTTGGCGAAAGAGCCGGGCCCTCACCCGGCGCTGCGCGCCTCCCTCTCCCGCTGCGCAGGAGAGGGGCTCCCGCTGCGCAGGAGAGGGGCTGGTGAAGTCACTTCCTTCCCTCTGGCCTCCTTTCCCACTGGCTTCCTTCTCTCCCTGATCTCCTTCCCCTGGCCTCTTCCCCCTCTGGCCTTTGCGGAGTTTCCGTAGCCCCTCTCCTGCGCAGCGGGAGAGGGAGGCGCGCAAGCGCCGGGTGAGGGCCCGGCTTTTCCGCCTGCAAGCCGCGACCTTCCCCTACAGACAGTCCCATCCCTGCAGCCCAGACTCGCCATCGCCACCTCCCTGAAGGAGCGCAAGGATGCGCAACGGCCACAAGACCGGCTTCGCCCGCCACCTCCGCCGCAACATGACCGATGCCGAGCGTGAACTCTGGCACCACCTGCGCAACCGCGCGTTCATGGGCCACAAGTTCCGGCGGCAATACCCGATCGGCCCCTGGATCGTCGATTTCGCCTGCCCGGCGCACCGCCTCGCGGTCGAACTCGACGGCGGCCAGCACGAGGATTCGAAGGACGCCGCGCGTACCCGCGACCTGGAAGCCCGCGGCTTCACCGTCCTGCGTTTCTGGAACAATGACGTCTTCCTGCAGCAGGGCACCGTCCTCGCCGTGATCCTCGACGCCCTCTCCACTCCCTCCGCCCCGCGCCAGCCGGCAGGCGGGCAGACCAGCGCCGGACGCCCCCCATGACCCTCCGCATCGCCCTCGCCCAGTTCGACTTCCCCGTCGGCGCCGTCGCCCGCAACGCCGAGCGGATCGCGGCGATGATCGTGGAGGCGCGCGACGTGCACCGCGCCGACCTCGTGCTGTTCCCGGAGCTGGCGCTCAGCGGCTATCCGCCGGAAGACCTGCTGGTGCGGCCTGCCTTCCTGGCCGACTGCGAGGCCGCGCTGCGGGGCGTCGCGGCGGGCGTGCAGGGCATCGTCGCGGTGGTCGGCTGGCCGCAGTCGGCCGGCAGCGTGGTCTACAACGCGGCCAGCGTGCTGCGCGACGGGGCGGTCGGGGCGACGTATCGCAAGCGCGAGCTGCCCAACTACGCGGTGTTCGACGAGCGCCGCTACTTCGACGTCGATCCGGACGGCGGGCCCTGCGTGGTCGAGGTCGGCGGCGTCGGCGTGGGCGTGCTCGTCTGCGAGGACCTGTGGTTCCCCGAGCCGCTGGCGGACACCGTGGCCGCCGGCGCGCAGCTGGTACTGGTGCCCAACGCCTCGCCGTTCGAACGCGACAAGCACGGCCAGCGCGACGCGCTGCTCGAGGCGCGTTCGCGCGAGGTGCGCGGGCGCGGCGGGCGGGTGGCGATGGCCTACCTCAACGGCGTCGGCGGGCAGGACGCGCTGGTGTTCGACGGCGCCTCGGTGCTGGCCGACGCCGACGGCACCATCCATCCGGCGGCGCGCGCGTTCGAGGACCACTGGCTTGTGGCCGACTTCGATCCGCGGGCCGGCCGCTTCACGCCGGTGGCCTGGCCGGTCGAGGAGGAGGAGGGGCGCGAGGCGCTGGCCTGGCGCGCGATCGTGCGCGGCACGCGCGACTACTGCCGCAAGAACGGCTTCGACAAGGCCTGGCTCGGGCTCTCCGGCGGGATCGATTCGTCGCTGGTGCTGGCGGTGGCGGTGGACGCGCTGGGCGCGGACAACGTCACCGCGGTGCGGATGCCCTCGCGCTACACCGCCGGCCTGTCGAACGACCTGGCGCAGGAGCAGTGCGACGCGCTGGGCGTGCGCTTGCTGTCGCTGCCGATCGAGAAGCCCTTCCAGGGCTTCCTCGAAGCGCTGGGCGAGGCCTTCGCCGGCAGGCCGGTCGACACCACCGAGGAGAACCTGCAGTCGCGCACCCGCGGCGCGCTGCTGATGGCGCTGTCCAACAAGTTCGGCGGGCTGCTGCTCACCACCGGCAACAAGAGCGAGTACGCGGTCGGCTACGCGACCATCTACGGCGACATGTGCGGCGGCTACGCGCCGATCAAGGACCTGTACAAGACCGAGGTGTTCGCGGTGGCGAGGTGGCGCAACGCGGTCGCCGGGGCGCCGGTGATCCCGCCGGCGGTGATCGCGCGGCCGCCGTCGGCGGAGCTGCGCGAGAACCAGCTCGACCAGGACTCGCTGCCGCCCTACGACGTGCTCGACGCGATCCTGCTGCGGCACGTCGACCAGGAGCAGTCGCGCGACGAGATCGTCGAGGCCGGCTTCGACGCGGCCACGGTCGACCGCGTGCTGCGGCTGGTGCGCACCAGCGAGTGGAAGCGCCACCAGGCGGCCCCCGGCCCGAAGGTCTCCCGCCGCGCCTTCGGCCGCGAGCGGCGCTACCCGATCAGCAACGGCTACGCCGGCTAGCCTTGCCGGCTAGCCTTCCTTCTCCCCGCTTGCGGGGAGAAGGTGCCCGGAGGG
>JAYRKR010000058.1:7125-21839 GCA_041905645.1 Luteimonas sp. | reverse complement strand
GTGGGGATGGTGTTCGCCTGCGACTTGGCCGCCGGGATGAACACCATCCCCACCCAACCCTCCCCTTGAAGGGGAGGGCTTCAGGGCAGTCGCCCCGGGGCGGCTGCCGTGCACCAGGCTCACGAAGATCTCCTCCAGCGAGCTCTCGCTCGAATGCAGGTCCTTGAAGTCGATCCCGTGTGCGCCGAGCCTGCGCAGCAGGTCGGCGATGCCGGTCTCCTCGGTCTGGGTGTCGAAGGTGTAGACCAGCGACTGGCTGTCATCGGACAACTCGAGCGGCAGCCCCGACAGCTCGGCGGGGATGCGTTCCAGCGGCGCCTGCAGGGTGAGCGTGAGCTGCTTCTTGCCGAGCTTGCGCATCAGCACGTCCTTGTCCTCGACCACCACCAGCTCGCCCTTGTTGATCACCCCGATGCGGTCGGCCATGTCCTCGGCCTCCTCGATGTAGTGCGTGGTCAGGATGATGGTCACGCCGCGCTCGCGGAGCCCGCGCACCATCTGCCACATGTCGTGGCGCAGCTCGACGTCGACGCCGGCGGTGGGCTCGTCGAGGAACAGGATGGTCGGCTCGTGCGAGAGCGCCTTGGCGATCAGCACGCGCCGCTTCATGCCCCCGGACAGGGTCATGATCTTGCTGTCGCGCTTATCCCACAGCGACAGCTCGCGCAGCAGCTTCTCCAGGTAGGCGTCGTCGCGCGGCTTGCCGAACAGGCCGCGCGAGAAGCGCACCGTCGCCCACACGCTCTCGAAGGCGTCGGTGGACAGTTCCTGCGGCACCAGCCCGATCTTCGCGCGCGCGGCGCGGTAGTCGCGGACGATGTCGTGGCCGTCGGCGACCACGCGGCCGCTGCTCGGGTTGACGATCCCGCAGACGATGCTGATCAGCGTGGTCTTGCCGGCACCGTTGGGGCCGAGCAGGGCGAAGATCTCGCCGCGGCGGATCGACAGGTCGATCGGCTTGAGCGCCTGCAGGCCGGAGGCGTAGGTTTTTTCGAGGCGTTCGATCGAGACGGCGGGCTGCATGCGGGGTCCATGGGGGGCGCCGGGGCCCGCGGCCACCGGCATCGGGTCGACAGCCTACGGGCATGCGCGCCGGCGATAAACCGGCCGGGCGCGGAAGGATCGTCCCGCCAGTGGGCCAACCGCGCCGACGGCGCACGAGGGACCGCCCGGCACCCGCGGCGCAGGGCGGCGCGCGCGGCGAGGACGATCCCTGGCGTCCCTGCTTCCGCCTGCGCGGGAAGGCCTGCCCTGCGGCGCATCGCGCCGCCGCGGCGCCGGCACTTGACCGTCGCCGGCGCGGCGATGAACCTGTCGCCCCCACCCGATGGATGCCGCCGCATGCAGTTCCTGGCCCTGGTCTACGTCGACAACGAGATGCTCGAGGCGCTGCCCGCCGGCGAGCCGGACGCGATGATGCGCACCTGCCTCGGCCATGCGGACGAGCTCAAGGCGCAGGGCAAGCTGGTCGGCTTCCAGCAGCTGGAGGACGCTTCGACCGCCAGGTCCGTGCGCATCCGCAACGGCCGCACCAGCGTCGTCGACGGCCCCTTCGCCGAAACCAAGGAGATCCTCGGCGGCTTCAACCTGATCGAGGCGGCCGACATGGACGAGGCGGTGCGGATCGCGGCTGGGTTCCCGTGGGCGCGCACCGGCTGCATCGAGGTGCGCGCGGTGCGCGACGTCGAGGCGGTGCGGCGGCGCGTGGGCGCCTGATCCGCCGCGCGGCCCGCGCCGGCGCCCGTCACGGCTGCAGCTGGCGCTGGCGCTTCCGGCTGAGCCTGCCGAACGCGTCGCGGTACGACCAGTCGACCAGCTCGCGCAGGTAATCCTCGGGCACGCCGCGCACGTCGACGATGGTGATCCAGCGCCAGCGTCCCATGTAGCGCGCCGGCTTGATCCCAGGCACGTCGGTCAGTTCGAGGAAGCGTTCCGGCGTGACCCGGACGCTGAACCGCCAGCGCTCCGGCTCGCTGGTCTTGAAGTAGGCGAACGTCCTGCCGCCGACCTGGTAGGACAGCACGTTCACCGGGTCGCGGTGCAGCCGCGTTTCCGCCCCCGGGAAGCGCCCGCAGAAGGCCTTCAGTCCCCGCGTGTCCATCGGTCGCCGCCGTCGCGCGATGCCGGGCGATGCGCCCGCACGCAGTGTAGCGGCCGCGGGTGCAGGACCCGCGTCGTACCTGCGTCTTACCCGGTTCCGCCGCGTCGATGCGGCCACGCCCGGCCCTGCTCTCATCGCGCGCCGGTCTTGGCACGCGGGTGCCCTGCCGTGTCGCGTCAAGGTGAATGCGGGATCGCGCCCGACCTGCGATGGCGCGCGTCCGCCGCCTGCACGTCACGCATCCTTTCGCCGGCCGGCACTAGGCTCGCCCCAGGCGCTCCTTCGCAACGGCACCCCCGCAGCCAGCGCCAGGAGGAGCACATGAAGACACGCCATGTTTTCGTCGCCGATTCGCTGTCCGCCGCGACCGCGGCGATCGCCGCCGCGAAGCGCGCCGGCATCGGCGAGCACGACATCTCGCTGGTCGCCGATTCCGCGATCGAGATGGAAGCGGTGCCCGCCGACCTGCGCAACGCGGAGAACGACTTCATGCCCGCCGCCGCGCGCGGCGCGCTCGCCGGCGGATCGGTGGGCCTGCTCGGGGGACTGGTCGGCGTCGTCGTGCCTCCCGTCGGGTTGACGATCGCCGGGGTCGCGGCGACGACCCTGGTGGGCGCCGCCGTCGGCAGCTGGGTGACGGCGCTGATCGGATCGATGGTGCCGGACGAGGTGCATCGCCGCTTCGACTCGGAGATCCGCGCCGGCCGCATCCTGATCGTGGTGGACGAAACGCCGCAGGTGATGGCCCTGGCGGAAGCGGCGCTGCGCGAGGCGGGCGCCGAGCAGCTGCCCTACGAAGCGGTCAGCGCGATGCACCGCTGAGCGGCGGCATCGCGCCGCATCGCCGCGCGCCGCCTTCCCGCGGCGCGTGGCGGCCGATCCGCCTGCTCAGTCCTTCTCCTCGCCCATCACCGCGCCCGTCGCCGGGTCGATCTTCAGCTCCACGTCCTTGCCGGCCGGATTGTCGGCCTCGGCGTTCCAGATGCCGTCCTCGTAGTCGACGTCGTGCACGTTGGTATAGCCGGCGACGGCCAACTTGGCGCGCACGTCGGCTTCCGTGAGGTTGGCGACCAGGTCGTCGGGCCGCACCGTGCCGGTCTTCGGGTCGATGCGCACGTCGATGCGGTTGCCGTCGGCGCTGCGCGCGTCGGCCTTCCATACGCCGTCCTCGAACTTCACGTCGTTGACCTTGCTGTAACCCTGCGCCTCGAGCTTCGCGCGCACCTGCGCCTCGGTCAGGCCGTCCTGCGCCAGCGCGTAGCCCGTCGCGACCACCAGCGCGAGTCCAAGCAGCGATGCGTGTTTCATGGTGTCGGCTCCTGTGGGGGAGCCCGCAGTCTTGGCGGCCCCATGGGAACCGACCATGAAGCAGCGTGGCCGTGGTCATCCCGCGTTCGAGGAGATCGATGGGAGATGAACAATCGCGCGACCAGGCCGTCGTGGGAGCGGCTTCAGCCGCGAGCTTTCCCGTGGATGCGCGATCACCCGAGGCTGAATCCGCCCCGCGGAAGATCAGCTCCGCGGCTGCATTTCGCTGTCCAGGTGCGCCATCTGCGCCGACGGATAGCGATCGCCGGCGGCGGCATCCCTCGGCACGGCACGCTCGATCGCCTGCATGTCGGCATCCGACAGCGCGAGGTCGAGTGCGCCCAACGCTTCCGCGAGGCGGTCGCGTCGGCGCGCGCCGACCAGCGGCACGATGTCCCCGCCCTGCGCCGCCACCCAGGCGATCGCGACCTGCGCCACGCTCGCGCCGCGCGCATCGGCGACCGCGCGCAGCGCGTCCACCAGCGCGAGGTTGCGCTCGACGTTGCCGGCCTGGAAGCGCGGCGAACGGCTGCGGAAGTCGCCCTCGCCGGTGCTGCCCGCCTGCCAATGCCCGCTGATCAACCCGCGCGAGAGCACGCCGTAGGCGGTGATGCCGATCCCGAGCTCGCGGCAGGCCGGCAGGATCGCGTCCTCGATCCCGCGCGAGAGCAGCGAGTACTCGATCTGCAGGTCGCTGATCGGGTGCACGGCCGCGGCGCGGCGGATCGTGTCCGCGCCCGTTTCCGACAGGCCGACGTGGCGCACGTAGCCGGCCTGCACCAGGTCGGCGATGGCGCCGACGGTGTCCTCGATCGGCACCTCCGGATCCAGGCGCGCGGGCCGGTAGATGTCGACGTGGTCCACGCCCAGGCGCTGCAGGGTGTAGGCGAGGAAGTTCTTCACCGCGGCCGGCCGCGCGTCGTAGCCGGACCAGCCGCCGGCGGGGTCGCGCAGCGCGCCGAACTTCACGCTCAGCACCACACTGTCGCGGTCGCGTCCCCTGAGCGCTTCGCCGATCAGCATCTCGTTGTGGCCCATGCCGTAGAAGTCGCCGGTGTCGAGCAGGGTGACGCCGGCCTCGAGCGCGGCGTGGAGAGTGGCGATGCCCTCGGCGCGGTCGGCCGGGCCGTACATGCCGGACATGCCCATGCAGCCCAGGCCGAGCGCGGAAACCCGGGGGCCGGTGCTGCCGAGGGGGCGCTGCGGGATCGGAGCGTTCATCGCGGGAGTTCCTGGAGGGGGAGGAAGTGGCGGACAGCCTAGGCCTGCCGACGACGTGCGAGAATCCGGTCAACGCCGAACGACTTGTCCGAAATTTCGAACAATGATCAGGCCCCAGCTCGCCGACCTCGACGCCTTCGCCGACGTGGCGCGGGCGCGCAGCTTCCGCGGCGCCGCCTACATGCGCGGCGTGTCGGCCTCGACCCTGAGCGACGCGGTGCGCCGGCTGGAGGCGCGCCTGGGCGTGCGCCTGCTCAACCGCAGCACCCGCAGCGTGACGCCGACCGAGGCCGGCGCGCGGCTGCTCGAACGCCTCGATCCTGCGCTGGCCGACGTGGCCGCCGCGCTCGACGCGGTTCACGCCACCGGCGCCGAGCCCGCCGGCACCCTGCGGCTCAACGTGCCGACCATCGCCGCGCGCCTGATCCTGCCGCCGCTGCTCTCGCGCTTCCTGCAGGCGCACCCGCGCGTGCGCGTCGAGGTGGTGGCGCAGGACACCTTCATCGACGTGCTCGCGGCCGGCTTCGATGCCGGCATCCGCTACGAGGAACGGCTGGAGGCCGACATGATCGCGGTGCCGGTCGGGCCGCGCACGCAGCGCTTCGCGATGGCGGGCGCGCCGGCGTGGTTCGCGCGCCATGGACGCCCGTCGCATCCGCGCGACATCGACCCGGCGCACTGCATCGGCCACCGCTTCGCCAGCGGCATGACCGCGGCCTGGGAGTTCGAGCGCGGCGAGGAGCGCTTCCGCCTCGCCCCGGCCGGGCGCGTGGTCGCCACCAGCCTGGAGCTGGAACTGCGCGCCGCGGTCGACGGCCTCGGCCTGATGGCCAGCTTCGAGGACCTGCTGCGGCCGGCGCTCGAGGCCGGCCTGCTCGAGACCGTGCTCGACGACTGGTGCCCGCCGTTCCCGGGGCCGTCGCTGTACTACCCGAGCCGGCGGCAGATGCCGGCCGCGCTGCGCGCGTTCGTGGATTTCCTGCACGCCGAAGCGGCATAGGCGCGGGGTTTTCCGACGCCGCCGCGCGGGAAGCCGCCACGCGCGCAAGCGCCGCAGGCCGACTGACGCCTTCCGCGCCGTGGGCCAGCCTGCAGGTCCGGCGGCGGCGTCCACCGCGCCCTCGTTTCCCCGCGCACCGTGCGCCGCCGCCGACCACTTCCGCCAGGGACGAGGCATGAAGACATCGCTGTGCCGGTTGCTGTTGCTGCTCGCGTGCCTGTCGCCCGCATTCCCGCAGCACGCCGAACAAGCCGCGCCGCCGCGGGTGATGCTCGCCACGCGCTACGCGGGCGGCATCGACGTCGCCGGCTACTACGTCAGCGAGAAGCTCGACGGCGTGCGCGGGCGCTGGGACGGCCACGCGCTGTGGACCCGCGGCGGGCGGCGGATCCCCGCGCCGGCCTGGTTCACCGCGGGTTGGCCTGCGGTGGCGATGGACGGCGAACTGTGGGCCGGGCGCGGGCGCTTCGAGGAGGCGAGCGGGACCGTCAACGCCGAGGCCGCCGGCGACGACGCCTGGCGGCGGATGCGCTTCATGGTGTTCGACCTGCCCGGCGATCCCGGCCCGTTCGAGGCGCGCGTGGCGCGCATGCGCGCCCTGCTCGGCGGCGGCGGCATCGCGTGGCTGCGGCCGATCGCGCAGTCGCGCGTGCGCGATGCCGCCGAGCTCGACGCGCGCCTGGCCGCGGTGGTCGCGGCCGGCGGCGAGGGCCTGGTGCTGCACCGGCGCGACGCGCGCTACCGCGCCGGCCGCAGCGACGCGCTGCTCAAGTACAAGCCCTATGACGACGCCGAGGCGCGGGTGGTCGCGCACACCGCGGGCCGGGGCAGGTACCGCGGCATGCTCGGCGCGCTCGTGGTCGAGCGCCCGGACGGCCTGCGCTTCCGGATCGGCTCCGGGTTCAGCGATGCGCAGCGCCGCGCGCCGCCGCCCGTCGGCAGCCTCGTCACCTATCGTTACAACGGCTTGTCGGCGAAGGGCGTGCCGCGCTTCGCCCGCTTCCTGCACGTGCGGCGGGAGGCGCCGCCGCCGGATCCGTGATGCTGCGACCGGTGATTGGTGATTCGTGATTGGTGATTCGCTAAAGCCTTCGGGGCGTCGCATCCGGGCTGTTGCTCTGTCGAATCACCAATCACGAATCACCAATCACGAATCACCAATCACCGCTCCATACGCAACCGCATCCACCCCGTCGCGCCTCGCTGGAACGGGGCTGGCCCGATTGCGTTTTACGCGGCTCCGGAGAAGGAGATGCCTGTCGGCGGCTGTACGCCCTTCCCCCCATCCGTTCTTTCGCTAGCGGGAGAAGGGCGCAGGTACCGGGCGGGAATCGCTTCAGCGGGGCGGCGCGCGGCGGGAAACGTCGCGATGCGTTGGCTGCATCGTTGTTTGGGGCGATCATCGGGACGTCCCCCACCCCCGATGTCCATGTCGATCGTCCGCTACCGCTTCGGAGACTACGTCCTCGACCTGCCCAAGCACGAGCTGCTCCATCGCGGCGTGCCGGTCGCGCTGCAGGCGCGGGTGTTCGAATGCCTGTGCTGCCTGGTCGAGCACCGCGACCGCGCGGTGAGCCGCGACGAGCTGGTGCAGGCGGTGTTCGGTCGCCTGAACGTGTCCGACGCGCAGCTCGCGCAGGTGGTGCTGCGCAGCCGCCGCGCGATCGGCGACGACGGCCACGAGCAGCATTCGATCCGCACGGTGCCGCGCTACGGCTTCCGCTGGCTGCCGCCGGTGATGGCCGAGGGCGATGCGTCTGGCGCGGCGGCCGGCGACGACGCGGTTCCCGTCGCCGTTCCGGAAGCCGTCGAGCCGGACGCCGCGCCCGGCCTTGCCGCGCCGGCCGCGGAACGGGCGGGACCGCCGGCCGTGCCGGTCGCGGCCACCGGCGCCGCGCAGGCGGTCGCGACGGGCTCCGCAGCCGCGGTCGACGCGTCGCGCCGTCGCCGGCGGCGTTTCGTCGCGATCGCCGTGCCCGCCGCGCTGGCGCTGCTGCTCGTCGCGTCGACGCTCGCGCTGCGCCACGGCGACGACGCGCGCGCGCCGATCGCGGTGGTGGCGGACGCCGACGCGGCGCCGCGCGCGCTGCTGGTGCTGCCGACCGCGGTGCGCGATCCCGGCGATGCGAGCTGGGCGCGGCTGGGCCTGATGGACTACATCGGCGATCGCCTGCGCCGCGGCGGCTTGCCGGTGCTGTCCAGCGAGACCGCGCTGGGCATGCTGCACGGGCAGGACGACGACCCACGCCGCCTGCGCCGCGCCGCGAAGGTGAAATGGATCGTCGACAGCCGCGCGGCGCACGATGCGCGCGGCTGGGAAGTGCGCCTGCAGGCCAGCGGCGAAGCCGGTCCCGGGCAGCGCGCGGTCGGGCGCGACGCCGACCTGCTGCGGGCCGCGCGCCAGGCCAGCGACCGGCTGTCGGCCGCGCTCGGCGGGCGCGCCGCCCCCCACGGCGACGCGCCCGACCTCGCCGAACGCCTGCAGCGCGCCCGCGCGGCGATGCTGGCCAACCGCATCGAGGCGGCGCGGCGGATCCTGCTCGATGCGCCGGAACTGCAGCGCGCGCAGCCGCAGCTGCGCTACCAGCTGGCGCGGGTGGACTTCCGCGCCGGCGACTACGCGCGCGGGCTGTCCGCGCTCGACGAGCTGCTCGCCGGCGGCGCGGCGCGCGGCGACGCGCACTTCCGCGCGCAGCTGCTCAACGCGCGCGGCGCGATGCTGGTCCGGCTCGACCGCGCCGGCGAGGCGCAGCGCAGCTACGACGAGGCCATCGCCGCCACCGGCGGCGGGCAGCCGGCCGAGCTGGGCATCGCGCTGAGCGGCCGCGCGGTGGCGAACGCGCTGCAGCAGCGCTTCGACCGCGCGCTCGCCGACTTCGGCCAGGCGCGCGTGCAGCTGGCCGCGGCCGGCGACGCGCTCGCCGTGGCGCGCGTGGACGCCAACCTCGGCATCCTCGAAGTCGACCGCGGCCACCCCGCGCAGGCGCTGCCCTACCTCGACCGCGCCGCGCGGGACTTCGACGCGATGGGCGCGGTCAACGAGCTCTCCACCCTGCGGAACATGCGCGTGGTCGCGCTGCTGCAGCTGCTGCGGCACGAGGACGCGATGGCCGAGAGCGAACGCGCCTGGGCGCTGCTGCCGCGCCTGCGCGACCCGACCCAGCGCGCCGACACCGTGCTCACCCGCGCCCAGGCGCTGCTCGAGGCCGGCCGCCTCCGGGACGCGGCGCAGGTGCTGGCGATGCCCGAAGCGGGCCAGTCGCAGCCGTCCGAGCTCGGCCGGCGGGAGGCGCTGCAGGCCGAGCTGGCCCTGCGCGGCGGCGCGCCGGCGCGCGCGGTGGCGATCGCCGACGCCGCGCTCGGGGCCTGGCCCGCGCAGCGCAACCCGCGCGTGCGCGGCTGGCTGCGACTGCGGCGCGAGCAGGCCGCGCTGCAGGCCGACCTCGCGGTCTCCATCGATGCGGACGCGCTCGGCGACAGCGTGCCCGACCGGCTTGCCCGCGCCACCGCCCAGCGCGCGCGCGGCGAGGCGGCCGCCGCCGACGCCGGCTACCGCTCGGCGCTGGCGCTGGCCGAGGAGCGGGGCATCCCCGCCGAGATCGCCGCGGCGGTGGTCGCGCACGCGGACTGGCTGCTCGACCGGGGGCGCGCGGCGGAGGCCAGCGCGCTGGTCGGCCGGGTCGCGCCGTGGGCCGGCCAGGACTTCGACCTCGCCGTGCTGCAGGCGCGGCTGCTGCGCGCGCTCGGCCAGGACGTGCCCTGGCGGGCCGCCCGCGAGCGCGCCGCGGCGCTGGCCGGCGAACGCACGCTGCCCGGGCCCGATGCCGCGGCGACGACCGCGGCCGGCGGCCATGGGCGCTCGGGGGAATGACCCTTCCACGGCGGCAGCGACGGGCGACAGGCGCCCCGGTCATGCATCCGTCAAGCGATCGTCAGGCCTTTGGAATGACCCGCCCCGGCGGCGCCAACCAAGTTCCGGGGGCTGCGACGCGACCTCCCGTGGCCGCGAAGCCGCAAGCCCGCCGCCCCGCCATGCTCCCCCGCGCATGGCCGGGCGTCCCTGTCCAGCCGCGCCGCCATCCGGCCCGGCCGCCCCGATCCATCAAGGAGCCCGCAACATGGCAACCAAGCTGCTCGCCAGCGCCCTGGCCTCGGCCCTCGCCCTCGCCGCCCCCTCGCTCGCCCTGGCCGAAGCGCCGCTGCAGCTGACGCTGCTGCGCGGCGGCGCCGTCGCAGCCGACCCGGTCGTCGACGGCGCCCGCGTCTACCTCCCCACCGGCCGCGCCATCGCGACCTGGGACTACGGCGATCCGTCGGCGCCGCTGCGGGTGGCCACCAGCGCGCCGGCCGACGGCGCGATCAACGGCCTGGCCCGCCGCGGCGACTACCTCTACGCCAGCTGGCGCGGCTACGACGGCAGCAGCGGCGTGGCGACGTACTCGCTGGCCGATCCCGACCAACCGGAACTGGTCGGCCAGACCGAGGACTACGTCGACGCCGACAACAAGTTCCTGCTCGGCCTGGTCGTCGCCAACGACCACCTGTACCTGTTCGACAACAACAAGGGCGTGTTCGTCTCCGACCTCGCCGACCCGGCCGCGCCGCAGTTCGCCGCCACCGGCATCACCGGCGTGCCGACCCAGTACAGCCGCATCACCGCCAGCGGCAACACCATCTACGGCACCGGCCGCAACTTCATCGGCAGCACCGTGCTCGACGTCTACGACGCCAGCAACCCCGAGCTGCCGGTGAAGACGGCCGGCAACGGCGTCGACGGCATCGACAACTTCAGCCTCGCGCCCGAGCCCGGCTTCGTGCTCGGCACCGGCAACCAGCTCACCCTGTACGATCTCGACGCGACCGGCCAGCTGACCAAGCGCGGCTGGCTCGACATCCCGCCGGCGATCACCGGCGTGCACGTGGGCGACTACGCCTACACCTTCGGCTACGGCGAGGGGCTGGACGCGTGGAACGTGGCCGACATCGACGCGCCCGCGCCCGCTGGCCACTTCGACCTCGATGCCTTCGCCGGCCGCCGCGTGGTGCGCGCGGGCAACCTGCTGCTGATCCCGACCGACACCGACCTGCTGCAGGCCGTGGACGTGTCCACGCCGCAGTCGCCTCAGCGCGCGTCCACTTCCTGGCTGCCCGGCGGCATCGACGCGCGCGACGTGGCGATGCACGCGGGCAGCCTGGTGCTGGTGCAGCCCAACTACGGCCTGACCGTCAACGACCCGCAGACGCTGGCGCCGACCGCGCGCTTCGAGGCCGACCTGCCCAAGAGCCTGGAGCAGCGCAGCTTCGAGCAGGTGGCGATGTCGGGCGACATCGCCTGGCTGGCGTCGTGGGGCTCCGGGCTGATCGGCGTCGACCTGTCCGACCCGGCGGCGCCGGTGGAGGCGGGCCGGATGGAGTTCCCGTTCGCCGCCGTGCTCGACGTCGAGGGCCAGTACGCCTACGTCGCCAAGTGGACCAACGGCGGCCTGCTCGGCGTCGCCGACCTTTCGAACCCGGCGGCACCGACGCTGGTCTGGCAGGGCGGCCTGGCCAACCAGCCGTACCGGCTGAAGGTGGACGGCAGCCACGCGTACATCGCCGAAAGCAACGAATCCAACACCACGGCCGACGGCGGCCTGCGGGTGTTCGACCTCGCCGATCCGGCGGCGCCGGCGCAGGCGGCGCACCTCAACGACGGCTGCGGCAACGGCTACGACCTGGCGATCGACGGCGCCGTTTCGCTGCTGTACCTGGCCTGCGGCAACGGCGTGCAGGTGGTCGACATCGCCGACCCCGCGGCGCCGGCGGTGGTCGGCCGCTTCGACAGCGGCAACGACAGCCAGTACACCCACGTGGCGCTGCGCGGGGACCGCGCCTGGTTCGCCGACGACGCCGGCGTGCACGAGCTCGATGTCTCCGATCCCACCCAGCCGGTGGAAGTGAAGCTCACCCCGCTCGGGCACCAGGGCGTGCAGCGGCTGGCCGCGCTCGAGGACGGCCGCCTGCTCGCGCTCGGAGGCAACACCGGCGTGCACGTGTTCACGGCCGACGACTCGGGTCCCGACGCCACGCCGCTGGAGAACAAGGTGCCGGTGAAGGGGCTGCAGGGCGCTGCCGGCGACGAACTGCTGTTCTCGATCGAAGTCCCGGCGGGCGCGACGATGCTCAACATCCTCTCCTACGGCGGCAGCGGCGACGTCAGCCTGTACGCCAGGCGCGGCGGCGAGCCGGACCCCGGCAACGCCGACGGCCGCTCCACGCGGCCCGGCAACAGCGAGACGATCCGCATCGCCCGTCCCGCGGCGGGCACCTACTACATCAAGGTGGTGGGGGTGAAGGCGTTCAAGAACCTCACCCTGCAGGCGCGCTACTGAGCAGGCCGCCCGGTCCGGCGACGGCCGGACCGGGCCGCCGCCGGCGCCGCTGCGCGCGCGCCTCCACCCTGCCATCATCCGCAACCGTGCCGGTGCCGGCACGCCGCCGGACGATGCCATGCGACACCACGAACGCCATCGCGGCGCCCGCGCGGGCTGGCTGCGCGCCGCGGTGCTCGGCGCCGACGACGGCCTGATCTCCACCGGCAGCCTGATGGCCGGGGTCGCCGCGGCCAGCGCCGCGCCGCAGGCCATCCTGCTGACCGGCATCGCGGGCCTGGTCGCCGGCGCGCTGTCGATGGCCGCCGGCGAGTACGTGTCGGTACGCTCCCAGCTGGATGCGGAACAGGCCGACGTCGCGAAGGAAGCACGCGAGTTGGCCACCCAGCCGGAGGCCGAGCTCGAGGAGCTCACCGCGATCTACATGCATCGCGGGCTCGACCGCGCGCTGGCGCACGAAGTCGCCACCCGGCTGATGGCGCACGATCCGCTCGCGGCACACCTGCGGGACGAGCTGGGCATCAGCGACGCCACGATGGCGCGCCCGCTGCAGGCGGCACTGGCTTCGGCGGCCGCGTTCTCCGCGGGTGCGCTGCCCCCGGTCGTCCTAGCCGCGCTGTGGCCGGCGGACACCCTGGTGCACGCGATCACCGTGGTCACGCTGCTGCTGCTGGCGATGCTCGGTGCGACGGCTGCGCGCCTGGGCGGCGCGTCGCCATGGCGCGGCGCGGCGCGCGTGGCGCTGTGGGGCGCGCTGGCGATCGCCGCGACCGCTCTGATCGGTGGCCTGGTCGGGATGTCGCCGGCAGGCTGAAGCGCCGCGAGCGCCCGCGCGGCGATGGCGCGGGGCGCCGCTGCTAACATCGCATGCGGCCGAACGGGCTGCTTCCACGGACTCGCCATGAATCGCTTCGCCGCCTCGCTCCTTTCCCTTTCGATCGCGCTGGCGCTGTCGACGGCGTTCGCCGCACCGCCCGCCGACGCGCCGACCTTCGACCCGCAGCGGCTGTCGGAGGAAGTGAAGACGCTGTCCTCCGACGCCTTCGAGGGCCGCGGTCCGGCCACGGAGGGCGAGAAGAAGACCATCGCCTACGTCGTCGCGCAGATGCAGGCCGCCGGCCTGTCGCCCGGCGGCGACCTCGAGGACGGCAAGCGCGCCTGGACCCAGGCGGTGCCGCTGCTGCGCGCCGAGATCCGCGGCGAGCCGAAGCTGTCCGTCGCGATCGACGGCAAGCCCGAAGCGCTGACCCAGGGCGAGCAGATCGCGGTGCGCGCGGCGATGGACGGCTCGAAATCGGTGTCGATCGAGAACGCCCCGATCGTGTTCGTCGGCTACGGCGTCAAGGCGCCCGAGCGCAACTGGGACGACTTCAAGGGCGTCGACCTCAAGGGCAAGGTCGCGCTGGTGCTGGTCAACGACCCCGACTTCGAGACCGGGCAGGGCGACTTCGGCGGCAAGGCGATGACCTACTACGGCCGCTGGACCTACAAGTACGAGGAAGCCGCGCGCCAGGGCGCGACCGGCATGCTGGTGATCCACGAGACCGAGCCGGCCTCCTACGGCTGGGCGACGGTGAAGAACTCCAATACCAACACCATGTTCGACGTCGTGCGCGAGCATCCGGCCGACACCCATCCGAAGATGGAAGGCTGGGTGACCCGCGACCTCGCGGTCGAGCTGTTCAAGCGCGCGGGGCTGGACTTCGAGGCGGCCAGGAAGCAGGCGCAGTCGCGCGACTTCAAGCCCGTGGAACTCGAGGGCGAGACGTTCTCGGCCGACTACGGCGTCGATTCGAGCGTGATCACCTCCTACAACATCGTCGGCCGCATCGACGGCACGCAGCGCCCCGACGAGACCGTGATCTACAGCGCGCACTGGGACCACCTGGGCATCGGCGAGCCGGACGCGAAGGGCGACCGCATCTACAACGGCGCGGTCGACAACGCCACCGGCACCGCCGCGCTGATCGAGCTCGGGCGCGCCTTCGCGCAGGCGAAGGAGAAGCCGCGGCGCTCGCTGGTGTTCCTCAACGTCACCGCGGAGGAGAAGGGCCTGCTCGGCTCGGAGTACTACGCGTCCAAGCCGCTGTACCCGCTCGGCAAGACCGTCGCGGTGCTGAACATGGACGCCCTCGACCCGCACGGGCCGGCGCGCGACTTCGGCACCTCGGGCAGCGCCAGGCAGGACCTGCTCGACGAGCTGGTCGAGACCGCGAAGCGCTGGGGCCTGCGCTACACCAGCGATCCCAAGCCCGAGGCCGGCCATTTCTTCCGCTCCGACCACTTCCCGTTCGCCAAGCGCGGCGTGCCGGCGGTGTCGTTCGGCTCCGGCGAGGACCTGGTCGACGGCGGCGTCGCCGCGGGCAAGGCGATCTCCGATGCCTACACCGCCGACCGCTACCACCAGCCGGCGGACGAATGGGAGGCCAGCTGGACCTTCGGCGGCATGGCGCGCGACCTGCAGCTGCTCTACACGGTGGGCAGCGACCTCGCCAACTCCGACCGCTGGCCGAACTGGAGCCAGGATTCGGAGTTCCGCGCCGCGCGCGATGCGACCGCGGGCGACCGCAAGTAGCGATCGCTCCGTCTTTGCCGGAGCTCTTGTGGGTGCCCTTGTGGATGCCCTTGTGGGAGCGGGGGGGGGGGCGGGGCGGCGGGGGGGGGGGGGCGGCCCCGGGGCGCAGCTCGGCGGGGGAGACCCGCCCCCCCGCGG